>DATKCA010000049.1:0-19697 GCA_035544675.1 Thermoanaerobaculia bacterium
GGTCCGCGCAGCCGGGCAGCAGCGCGAGGCCCGCGCAGTCGAACGCCGCGGCCAGCCTCACGATCGTACCGACGTTTCCCGGATCCTGCACCCCGTCGAGCGCGACCGTGATCGTGTCGCGGCGCGCCATGACGTCCGCAAGACTCGCGTGGGGACGCTCGAACAACGCGATGACGTTCTGGGGAGAGCGGGTCTCAGCGATCGAATCGAACAACTCCTCGGAAAACGAGACCGTCTGCTGAGCACCGAGCCCCGAGCCCTGAGCCCGGCTCACCACGGCGATCGGCTTCCAACCCCGGGCCATCGCGTCGGCCACCTGCTTCGGTCCCTCGAGCACGATCTCGCGGTCGTGATCGCGCAGCGCATTGCGCAGTCTCTTGAACCATGCGTTCTGCCGGCTGCTGATTGTTTTCATTACAATGCGGCGCGATCATACTGACACATGGCCACAGTGACACGACCTCAGATCCGATTCGCCGGCCGCGTCCTGGGCATGCAGGAGTCGCCCACGCTCGCGGTCCTCAACAAAGCCACGGCGCTCGTCGCCAAAGGCGTGGACGTGGTCGACTTCGGGCCCGGTGAGCCTGACTTCGCCACGCCCCGCAACGTAGCGGAAGCGGGCAAGAACGCGATCGATCGCGGGCTGACCCGGTACACGAACGCCAGCGGGACGAAGGAGCTTCGTGACGCCATCGCAGCGCGCTACAACAGCCGCTACGGAACGTCGCTCGTCACCGGGAACGTGATCGCCGGGTGCGGCGGCAAGCAGGAGCTCTTCAACGTGATGCTGGCCCTGATCAGCGAGGGGGACGAGGTCATCATTCCCGCTCCGTACTGGGTCAGCTTCCCGGACCAGGTCGCCTTCGCCGGCGGAACGCCTGTGTTCACGCGGCTCGAGGGGGACAACCTGTTCCGCCCGCGGCTTTCGGACCTCGAGCGCGTGGCCACGGACCGCACGCGCGCGGTCATCATCAACTCGCCGAGCAATCCGAGCGGCGCGGTCATCGCGGAGAGCGAGCTGTCGCGCATCGTGGAATGGTGTGTCAGCCGCGACCTCGTCCTCATCTACGACGAGACCTACGAGCTGTTCGTCTACGAGGGCAACCGCCACGCCTCGGCCATTCAGTGGTTCAGCAAACATCCGGAGAACATCGTCGTGGTGAACTCGATGTCGAAGACATTCGCCATGACCGGGTGGAGACTCGGCTACGCCATCGCCCATCCCGAGATCATCGCGGCACTGGGCCGGATCCAGAGCCATTCGACGTCGAACCCCAGCTCGATCTCGCAGGCCGCCGCTCTGGAGGCGCTGCGCGGCGACGACTCGGCGGTGAGGCGGATGTACGAGGCGTACTGCGAGCGACGGGCCTGGCTCGTTCCTGCGCTCAACGCCATCCCCGGGTTCTGCTGCGCCGATCCCGACGGCGCGTTCTACGTGTT
Source organism: Thermoanaerobaculia bacterium (assembly GCA_035544675.1). GTDB lineage: Bacteria > Acidobacteriota > Thermoanaerobaculia > Gp7-AA8 > Gp7-AA8 > DATKCA01. Next base: position 1,441 of record DATKCA010000049.1, read on the forward strand.
CCCGGACATCAGCGGCTGCTTCGGCAAGGCCGGGATCCACGACTCGCAGTCGTTCGCCAACTTCCTCCTGGACGAGGCGCGCGTGGCCGTCGTTCCGGGCAGTGCATTCGGCCTCGATGAGTTCGTGCGGATCAGCTACGCCACATCGATGGAGCGGCTCCGGGAGGGCGTGGCCCGGATCGAATCGGCCATCAAAACGCTGAGGTAGGAATCCCGATCCGGCCTGGCCCGTTTCGAAGTCATTCCGAGCGTGGCGAGGAATCGGGGTGCACGGGTGGTGACCGGACCGCCCTGGTGCCCGGATGCCTCGCTAGCCCGGCAATACAAAGGAGAAATTGTGAAGAAAACCATCACCACGATCATGGTGTTTGCGCTCGCCGCGGTGGCGTTTGCGCAGGAAAAACCGGCAGCAAAGCCGGCCACGGCCGCGACGCAGGCCAGCACGGACCCGATCGTCGTCGCCGCCGGCGCGGTCTCGATCCGTCAGTCCGAGTTCGAGAGCGCCCTCAAGACCCTTCCGCCGGAGTACCAGCAGTTCGCCTCCGGCCCCGGCAAGCGGCAGTTCGCCGAGGACTATCTGCGCATGAAGATGCTGGCCGCGGAGGGGATGAAGGCCGGTCTGGACAAGGATCCGGAAGTCGTGCAGCAGCTCCGGCTGATGCGGGAGAACCTCGTGGCGAACGCGCAGCTCCAGCGCATCGAGAAGGGGATCACGATCAGCGACGCCGATCTGCAGAAGACGTACGAGGCCAGCAAGAACGAGTACGAGCAGGTGAAGGCGCGCCACATCCTGGTGGCCTTCAAGGGCAGCCCGGCTGCGCAGCCCGGCAAGCCCGAGCTGACCGAGGAGCAGGCCAAGGCCAAGGCGGAGGAGCTGCGCAAGCAGATCGCCGCCGGCGGCAGCTTCGACGAGCTCGCCAAGAAGGAATCCGACGACATCGGCTCCGGCACGCGGGGCGGCGACCTCGGGACCTTCGGCCGCGGCCAGATGGTGGAGGAGTTCGAGAAGGCCGCCTTCGAGGCCAAGACCGGTGAAGTCACGCCGGTGGTGCGCACCCAGTTCGGCTACCACGTCATCAAGGTGGACGAGCACAACAGCACTCCGTTCGCGGAAGTGAAGGAGTCGCTGGAGAAGCGGGAGCGCCAGAAGCGCGTGCAGGAGCGCCTGGACGCGATGAAGGACAGCGCCAAGCCGACATTCAACGAAGCGTACTTCGCGCCGCCCGCCGCGCCGGCAGACCCGAAGTAAGAGAGCGAGGGCTCAGGGCTCAGGGCTCGGGGCTCAGGGGGAACGACCCCGAGCGCTTCACTCCGGAGCCCGGAGCCCGGAGCACAGAGCCCCGAGCCCTCGCAACGTTGACTCCGCCTCACACGCCCCGTATCGTGAGCGGCGCATGGAGATTCCGGCAAAGGTCTCAGTCTTCAACCGAACCCTCGAGGTCAAAGGGAAGCCCGGTACCCTCGTTGCGGTCGGCGACGGCGGCTACTACGAGATCATCCTCGAGGTGCAGAGCCGGAATCACACCGTGTTGTTCCCCATCGCCGAAACGGTGGTCATCTTCAACGAGCCTGTGCCGACCATCAGCGCTGACTTCGAAGTCGAGCGCTAACTTGCATGAATGGAGGCGGCGGTGTCCTCACCGCCGCTCGGCGCGGGTGAGGACACCCGCGCTCCATCCTAGACCACCTTCTTCGCGAACACGTACGCCACGCCCACGCCGATCAGGTACAAGAGGATCATCGGCACTGCCAGCGCCGTCTGCGTGATCATGTCGGGCGTCGGTGTCACCAGCGCGGCGATGATGAAGCTCAGCACGACCGCGTACTTGAACTTCTGAAGCAGGAAGGCCGGCGTCACGATGCCCAGGCGCGCCAGGAAGAAGATGAGGATGGGGGTCTCGAAGACGATGCCCGAGGCCAGGATGATCTTGCTCGAGAACGAGAAGTAGTCGTCCACGGTGACCATCTGCTTGAAGTTCTTCCCGGTCTCCACGAAGAAGCTGCACGTCGCCGGCAGGATGTAGCGGTAGCCGAAATAGCCGCCCGCGATGAAGAACAGCGAGGCGAAGAGGATGAAGGGGACCGCGTACCGCCGCTCCTTCCTGTAGAGCCCGGGCGAGATGAACAGCCAGAGCTGCCAGAGGACGAAGGGCGAGGCGACAAAAAGGCCCGCGAAGAACGCGACCTTCATGTAGAGGAAGAACGGCGCGGTCAGACGCGTGTAGGCGAGGGTGTCACCGGCGGCCAGGTACTGGGAGAGTGGCTCCTGCAGCTTGGCGAAGATCGTGTCCGCGAAGCTCCAGCAGAGAATGAAGCCGGCCGAGATCGCCAGGAACGAGCCGATCAGCCGTTTGCGAAGCTCCTCGAGATGCTCGAGGAACGACATTTTCCCGAGCTCTTCCTCGGATGGGGGTGCTCCGGAGTCCGCTGGGGAATCGAGCAGCTCCATCGATCAGTCGGCGTCCGCGCGTGACGGAGGAGTGACGGAAGAGGAAGGGGTGGGGGAGACCTCCTCCAGTGGCTCGGTCCTTGATACCGCCTCCAGAGGCGTGACCAGCGACGGCCCGATCTCCTTGAGCTCCTCGACGCGGACTTCCCTCTCAATGGTGCTCTTCAGGTCGTCTGTGGCTCTGCGGAACTCGCCCAGGGCCTTCCCGAGCAGCCGGCCCACCTCAGGGAGCTTCCGCGGCCCGAAAACGATCAGGACGACGACCATGATGAGCAGGAGCTCCTGGATGCCTAATGAGCCGAACATGACAAGCCTCGCGGGGGGGAGGGTAACGGGTGGGTAAACACCCCCCCAGGGGTGAATACTCCCCCCGTATAATCAGTTGAAGCACCTATCGAGACGGAACGGTAGACATGACGAAAGTGACGAAGACTGAAAAGTGGACGTTCTCACTGACGCTGGTCGTCGCGCTGGCAGGGGCCACGCTGCTTGGCGGATTCTACGGCAACCAGATCTTCGGTTCGCCGATGCAGGGTGACCTGCACAAGCGGCTCAAGGAATACACAGACCTGCTGAACGCCGTCAGCGCCTGGTCGTCCGAGGATGTGAGCTCTGACAAGCTCGTGTATTCGTCGATCGACGGGATGCTGCGGACCCTCGATCCGCACACGTCCTTCCTCGAGCCCAAAGAGTACTCGGAGATGCAGGACCGGCAGAAGGGGACGTTCTACGGCCTGGGCATCCTGGTGACCAAGCGCAACGAGAAGGTCACGGTGATCACGCCTCTGGAAGGGACGCCTGCGGCGCGCCTGGGCATCCGGGCCGGCGACGTGATCTCCGAGGTGGAAGGAACGGCCACGGACGACCTCGCGCTCGACGACGTCGTCAAGCGGCTCAAGGGTCCCAAGGGGACCACGGTCAACATCAAGATCATGCGCGTCGGAATCAAGGAACCGATTCCGATGACGATCGTCCGCGCGGCGATTCCGACCAACTCGATCTCCAACGTGCTGATGCTTCGTCCGGGCGTCGGCTACATCCGCATCAAGGACTTCACGTCCACGACCGTGCGCGAGCTCGATGACGCGGTGGTGAAGCTGCGCGGCGAAGGCATGCAGAGGCTGGTGCTCGATCTCCGGCAGAACCCGGGCGGACTTCTCGACGCGGCAGTCGGCGTGGCCGACCACTTCCTCGAGAAGGGGCAGATGATCGTCTACACGAAGGGCCGCACGGCCGACTCCGCGCAGGAGTACGTCGCGCCGGGCAAACATCCGAAGATCGACGTGCCCATCATCGTCCTGGTCAACCGCGGCAGCGCCTCGGCATCGGAGATCGTGGCCGGCGCGATTCAGGATCACGACCGCGGCCTCGTCATCGGGGAGACCAGCTGGGGCAAGGGCCTGGTGCAGAGCGTCTACACGCTCCAGTACAGCGCCGGCCTGGCTCTGACCACCTCGAAGTACTTCACTCCGGCCGGCCGCAACATCCAGCGGGACTACAGCTCGTTTTACGACTACTACGTGGCCGACGATGAGGCCGACGCCGCCGAAGTGCCTCTCAGCGAGCGGCAGCAGTTCAAGACCGTGACCGGCCGGGTCGTCTACGGCGGCGGAGGAATCACGCCCGACTTCATCGTGAAGCCGCCTTCGCTCTCCCGCACCACCCAGCTTCTCGAAGTGCGCAGCGCGATCTTCAACTACGCGGTCGAATACGCCGCCAAACATCCGAACCTGACCACGGACGTGCCGGTGACACCGGCCATGATCGAAGAGTTCGTGAACTACGCCGCGGACAAGGAAGTCGCTCCCATCGACGAGATCCGGTCGGCCATGCTGAAGGCGGATGACCGCAGGTTCGTCGAACGCGCCCTGAAGGCGGAGATCGTCGCGGCGAAGTTCGGCTTCGACGCCTCCTACGTCTACCGCCTGCAGGGAGACGCGCAGGTCGAGAAAGCGCTGGAGATGTTCCCCGAAGCGCAGAAGCTGGCCACGCTGGCCACCGACCTCCGCTCGCGCGGCCAGGGCGAGTCGACCGGCAGCGCGAGGGCTCAGGCCGCGCAGGCAGTACCCAAAGGGAACTAGTCCTTAGTCGTTAGGCCTTAGGCCTTAGGAGAACCAGAACGCCGCCGATCGGGCGGCGTTTTGTTTTTCCTGAGGCCCAGGGCCTAACGCCGATGGCCTGCCGTGTGCTAGTGTTTCGCCGCTTTTTCAGGAGGGGAGTCGGAGACCGATGCCTCAGCTCGGAAAGAAGTACACCTGCTACAGCTGCCACACCAAGTTTTACGATCTCGGAAAGCCGGTCCCTCTCTGCCCGAAGTGCGGTGCCGACCAGCGGGATGCTGAAGAAGCTCCTGTCGTGAGCAGCGGACGGGGCCGGTCTCGCGCCGCCGCAGCAGCAGCAGCAGCACCGCCGGTGATCGAGCCCGAAGTCGTGGAGGACGATTTCGGAGGGGACACCGAAGCGGTCGCCACGCCAGCCCCGGAGGGCGAGGAAGACGAAGAGATCATTCCAGGCGCGGATGAGCGCGAAGAAGAAGCGGACGACGACGAAGAAGAGGAGTACTAGATGGGCAAAGTAGGAATGCTCGGATGCGTCGGCGCGCTGATCCTGGCGCTGATCATCTTCGGCGGGTATTTCGTCGGCGTGCGCAACAACCTCGTCACGCTGGACGAGGGAGTCAATCAGAGCTGGGCGCAGGTCGAGAGCCAGTATCAGCGGCGGTTCGATCTGATCCCGAACCTGGTCCGCACCGTTCAGGGCTCGGCGGATTTCGAGAAGTCGACGCTGGAGGCCGTGGTGAACGCCCGCGCGCGGGTGGGCCAGGTGGCCCCGCCTGCCGGCGGCCCGCCGTCGGCATCGGCGCTTCCGAACGACCCGGCCCAGATGGAACAGTTCGCCGCCGCGCAACAGGGTCTCTCGAACGCGCTCTCCCGGCTGCTGGTCGTGGTCGAGCGTTACCCCGAGCTGAAGGCGAACCAGAACTTCCTGGAGCTGCAGTCGCAGCTGGAGGGAACCGAGAACCGCATCGCCGTGGAGCGGCAGCGCTACAACACCGCCGCGCAGGCGTACAACACGGCCGTGCGGCGCTTCCCCGCCAACCTCGTGGCCAACATGAGCGGCTTCGAGCAGAAGGCGTATTTCCGCGGCGCACCGGGATCACAGCAGGCACCGGACGTGAACTTCGACTTCCGCTCCACGGCCACACAGTGACTTGAAAGGATGAAGGATGAAGGATGAAGGATGAAGTCTGCAGGAAGCTCATCCTTCATCCTTCATCCTTCATCTGTACCGCGCTGATCGTTGCGCTCGTTGCTTCTTCCGCGCTGGCCCTCGACATCCCTCCGCCTCCCACCCGCTGGTTCACCGATCAGGCCGGGCTCCTCAGCGCCTCCGATGCTGAGGCGCTGAACAGCAAGCTCCAGGCGTTTGAGCAGCAGAGCGGCGCGCAGTTCATCATCTACGTCTTCCCCTCGCTCGAGGGTGAGGCGATGGAGGATTTCACCATCCGCGCCGCGGAGCGGTGGAAAGTCGGGAACCGGAAGTACGACAACGGCCTGATCCTCTTCGTCTTCGTCCAGGATAAGAAGCTGCGCATCGAGGTCGGTTACGGCCTGGAGGGATCGGTCACGGACGCGATCTCCTCGCGCGTGATCCGCGACGTCATCGCCCCGCGGTTCCAGCAGGGCGACTGGGCGGGCGGGCTGAGCGCGGGGGCGGACGCGATCATCGCGCGCATCACCACAGGCGAGGCGCCGGTCGAGCCGGTGGCCGGACGCCGCACGGCGGCCGACGAGATCGGGACGCGTGACATCCCCCCCTTCTTCATCCTGCTGATCGTACTCTTCGTATTCTTCGTCCTGGTCCCGGCGCTGACCGGTGGCCGCAGAGGTCGTCGCGGGGCGGGCGGGTGCGGGGGCTGCCTGTGGCCGGCGCTCTTCCTGGGAGGCGGGGGACGGGGCGGATTCACGATCGGGCATGGCCGCGGCGGGTGGGGTGGAGGGGGTGGGTTCGGGGGCGGGTTCGGGGGCGGGGGAGGGTCGTTCGGCGGCGGCGGCGCATCAGGAGGCTGGTGATGAATCAGAAAGAGTTCCTGGCGGGACTCGATCAGCCGCGCATCGTAGGCGCGATCGAGACCGCCGAGAAGAACACATCGGGCGAGATCCGCGTGCACATCCAGCCGCGTGTCGGCAACGCGGACATCCGCACCGTGGCCGAGAAAACCTTCGAGCGCCTGGGCATGACGAAGACCGCTCTCCGTAACGGCGTCCTGCTGTTCATCGCCTGCGAGGAGCAGCGCTTCGTGATCCTTGGCGACCGCGGCATCGACGAGAAGGTACCGGCCGGCTTCTGGGACGACATCGCCGCGAAGCTCACCATCCGCTTCAAGGCGGGCGAGTTCACCGATGGCATCGTCGAAGCGATCCACAGCGCTGGCGAGGAGCTGGGGACCGATTTCCCGCGCCAGAAGGACGATCGCAACGAGCTCACTAACGAGATCAACATCTCGCACTCGTAGCGTCGTCATCGCGCTGGGATCGAGTCTCGGGCCGCGCCGGCTCCAGCTGAGGCGCGCGCTTCGGGCCTTGAGCCCGTCCGTGCGGCTGGTGAAGGTCAGCTCAGTGCACGAGACCGAGCCGGTGGACGCTCCCGCCGGGTCACCGCCGTTCCTCAACATGGTGGTGGCAGGGCACACGACTCTGGCCCCCGAGGCTCTGCTCGAGGAGCTGCAGCGGATCGAGCGGACGCTCGGCCGGAGGAGGACGGCGCGCAACGCGCCCCGCACGATCGACCTCGATCTCATCCTCCACGGCGCGACGGTCATGCGGACCCCGCGGCTCACTCTGCCGCACCCGCGTTACAGGCAGCGCGGGTTCGTCATGAATCCGCTCCGGGAGCTGAATCTCCCGTGGGCCGCGCAGTAGAATCGGCTCATCCGATGAACCTGTCCCTGCAGCCTGCCGTGCAGTCCGATCACGAGTTCCTCTACAGGCTGCACTGCACGACCATGCGGGACTACATCGTCCCCACGTGGGGATGGGACGACCAGGCACAACGCGCCGCCTTCGACCGCCGCGTCAGCACGAATCCTCATCAGGTCATCCTCCTGGATGGCCAGCGCGTCGGCATGCTGGAGCTCGAGCACCATCCCACGGAGTTGTTCATCGCCAACATCCAGGTCCTGCCGGAGAAGCAGGGACGCGGCATCGGCAGCGCGATCATCCGCGAGATCGTGGAGCTGGCGCAGAGCTCCGACGCGGTGGCAACGCTCCAGGTCCTCGAAGTGAACGAGCGCGCCCGCCGCCTCTACGAGCGCCTCGGCTTCCGCGTCGTGGGCGCCGCTCCGCCGCACATCCGCATGCGGGCCTCCCGCCCCCCGGCTGGATGGCACTAGCGCGTGCCGTATCCCGCGCCGAGCGGGGTTTGGACCGAAGCGCGCGTGACGGGCGTGGCACGGGCGAGGATCGGAAACGGATTCACCATCTCGTCGTTCTGATTCACGCCGAAGTGCAGGTGAGGCGGAGTCGTCAGAGCGTTTCCCGTGTTGCCGACGTATCCGAGGATCTCGCCGCGCTGGACCTCCATGCCTTCGTAGAGGCCGGCCGCCCAGCGGTCGAGGTGCGCGTAGTAGAACGACGTGCCGCTCTCGGTCGTCAGCCACAGGCAGTGCCCGCCTTTCGGCTGGTTTCCGATGTAGCTGATGATTCCGTCCGTCACGGCGATGACGGCCGTGCCGCGAGGCGCGAAGATGTCGATGCCGCGGTGCGGCCGCCGGCCGCCGTCGCGCGGATCGCCCCAGCTGTCGTAGAGATTGACGGAGCGGATTCCGACCACCGGCATCTGCAATGCCGTCCCGGACAGTGGAGCGAACAGCGCCAGCGCCTTCTCGGCGAATGCAGTGTCCCGCTGGGGTCTTGTCCCCTGTTGCGCCGAGGTGCTCCTGGGGAGCCGGTCGGCTTCGCGCTTGAGCTGGCGATTCAGGTCGGACCGAAGCTGCGCGACCAGATGGCTGAAGTCATCCTCTTCCGACGCCGGATTGACGGACGCGGCCGTGGAGACGACAGTCGTCGCGCATCCGGTGAGCACCAGACACACCACGGCGACGAACAGGCCGAGCCTGCTCACCCCCCCACTGCGCCACAAACGGAATTCCATGACCCGAGAAGTAGACCGCCCTGAGTGTAAATAAGCGCGGTTGAGCTTGTAAAGCACTAATTGAAGAGCTGGCTCAGAAAGTCCTCGAGCTTGCGGACTCCGGTCACGGCGGCATCGGCACGGATCTGGGCCGCGTTCGAGTGGGGCACCATGAGGCGGCGGAAGCCGAGCGCAGCCGCCTCCCGCGCCCGGAGGTCGGGCTGTGACACGCTCCGAATCTCTCCCAGGAGACCAACCTCCCCGAAGACAGCGAGGTCGTGCGGGAGGGGGGCATTGCGCTGCGACGAGACCAGAGCGGCGATGATGCCGAGATCGAGAGCGGGCTCATCGATCTGGAGACCACCGGCCACGTTGACATAGACGTCATGCGAGAGGAAGGTGGGCCCGCCCTTCCGCTCCAGCACCGCGAGCAGGAGGGCCACGCGGTTGGAGTCGATGCCCATGGCCATCCTTCGCGGGGATGGGAAGTGCGTGGGAGAGACCAGGGCCTGCACCTCGATCATCAGCGGGCGCGTGCCCTCGAGCGCGGCCAGAACGGCTGAGCCCGGAGCGCCGCTCCGCTGCGACAGCAGCGCCGCGGAAGGATTCGCGACCTCCTCCAGCCCGTCGTCGTGCATCTCGTAGATGGCAACCTCGTTCACCGGTCCGAAGCGGTTCTTATAGGCACGCACCACCCGGTAGTTCTGAAACTTCTCGCCCTCGAAGTAGAGCACCGTGTCGACGATGTGCTCGAGTGCCTTCGGTCCGGCGATCGTCCCTTCCTTCGTAATGTGACCGATGAGGAAGATCGGGAGGCCCAGCCGCTTCGCGTGCGACATCAGCACGCCGGAGGAGTCGCGGACCTGACCGGTGGAGCCGGGCATCGACGAGTTCGCCGAGGTGTGCACCGTCTGGATGGAGTCGACCATGACGGCCACGGGACGCATCTTCTCCACTTCGCCGAGGATCCGCTCGACGGAAGTCTCGCTGAAGAGGTGGATGTTCGGGTTGGTTGTGCCGAGCCGGCGCGCGCGAAGCGCAACCTGTCGCGGCGACTCCTCTCCGGAGACATAGAGCACCGGGCCGCGCCTGGCGAGCTCGTGCGCGGCCTGCAGAAGCAGGGTCGACTTGCCGATCCCGGGCTCGCCGCCCACCAGGACGACCGACCCGGCCACCAGACCGCCGCCCAGGACGCGGTCGAAGTCGGGCAACCCGGTGCTGATGCGCGGGGTGTCATCGGACTCGATTCCGTCGATTGGAACCGGGGCCGTCGACGCACTGAGCGCCGTCGCCGGTCCTGCCGGCACCGCCGCCGTCTCCTCGGCGAACGAATTCCAGGCATTGCAGTCGGGACAGCGGCCGAGCCATTTCGTGGCCTGACTGCCGCACTCGTTGCATGCGTAGACGGTCGCCTTTTTTGCCATTGGCTTTGCGGGCTCCGTTCAGAAGCCGGGAGCAGTCTACCGGCTCAGATGTTCATGCTCGCCGCCTGCATACGCTTCAGAGAGGCGGAAGAGGAACCTGTCGTCGAAATCCTCCAGTGAGTAGAGTCGGAAGTGGCTAGGGGCTCAAGCGTTTCACTCGTTCAGTCGCCGCATTCTGAATGCCGGTGAAACAAATGCGTGAAAAGGCCTCGGGCCTCGGGCCTCAGGTCTCGGGAGATACGACGCCGCTTCCGGGTGGAGCGCCGCCGACTCGGCGGCCGCCGGGTCGGCTCCGCTCCACGAAGGCCCAAGGCCTTGGATAAGTTAGAGGGTCACTTCACCGCACAGGTCGCGCTCCATTGCGCTGCGGACCTGGTCCGGCGAGTCGCCGCGGCTGAACAGGTAATACAGCTTCGCCAGCGCCGCCTCGGCCGTCATGTCGTAGCCGCTGATCACACCGGCGCGGGCCAGCGCGGAGCCGGCCGCGTATTCGTGCAGGTTCACGGTTCCTTCGAGGCATTGCGTGCAGTCGACGATGACGACGCCGCGCGAGGTGGCCTCGGCGAGTGCGGCGACGAAGCCCTCATTGCGATCCGGTCCGTTGCCCACGCCGTACGCCTCGAGGACCAGACCCTGCAGGGGCGGGCGCAGGACGTTGCGGACCAGGTCCGTGGAGATGCCCGGAAACAGCCGCAGCGCGCTGACCACCGGCGAGGCGAACTCCTGTACCTGGAGCGAGCGGCCCGAGCGGGGCCGGATCAGGTTCCAGTTCACCTCGATCTCGGTCCCGACGGTTCCGAGCGGTGGAACATTCGGTGAGTCGAACGCCGCGAAGCCGTCGGCGCTGACCTTCGTGGCCCGGCATCCCCGCAGCAGCTTCCCGCCGAAGTAGAGGCACACCTCCGGGATGTCGTAGCGGGAGGCGATGAGCAGGGACGTGATGAGGTTCTCGCGCGCATCGTTGCGCACCTCGCACAGCGGGATCTGCGATCCGGTGATGACGACGGGCTTGCTGAGACCCTGGAGCATGAAGGGGAGGGCGGACGAGGTGTAGGCCATCGTGTCGGTGCCATGCAGCACGATGAAGCCGTCGTAGCGGTCAAAGTGGGCGGCGATGTCGTGCGCGATCCTGACCCACTCGGCCGGCGTCATGTTCGACGAGTCGAGCAGCGGATCGTACTCGTGGATCGTGTACTCCGGCATCGAGTGGTGCGAGAGCTCGGGCATCGAGCGCATCTGCTCGCTGAGGTAGCCGCGTTCCACGCGATACCCGTCGCCCGACAGAGTCATTCCGATCGTGCCGCCGGTATGGGCGATGTAGACGCGCTTGCGCATCGGCGGCGGATGATATCCGGTAGACGCGCCCCGCCGCGATGACCGTATCGATCCTCCTCGTGTTGCGGATGTCGAGAAGCGGATCGGCGGTCAGGAGAACGAAGTCGTGCCCGATCACACCGAGGAACGTGGCGGCATCCGTGGTTGCGGTGCGCAGCGACTGGAGGGGAGTGAGGCCGGCCCGTACCAGAAGCTCCATCTCGTCGTGAACCGTGAGCTCGGACGAGTCGGTCCCGGCCAGGAGAGGAACGCCGGCGCGATGCATGGCACCGACGATCGCCAGCGCTCGTTCGCGGTCCGTCTGCGTGACGAGCGTGGGCACCTGCCAGGTGCGATTCGCGGCGAGCGCCGGGATCATGTCGAGCGACACCCCGTCCAGGTGCTCGATCGAGGCGATGCCCGCCTCCGACGCCTCGACGGCCGTCACGGCATCGGGCACATGTCCGGCGAATGGGATCCCGCGCCGCATCGCCTCCTCCGCTACGGCGAAGAAAGCCGCGCGGGGAAGACCGTCGTGGACCTTGATGAACTGCGCGCCCGATCCGGCCACCGCGCGCACCGCCGCCACCGCTTCTTCCTCGCTGCTGATGCGGATCGATGGAGCGTTGCGCGACGGCGCCATGCCGTCGAAGAGCGGCCCCGACAGCACGATGCGAGGACCCGGCAGCTTGCCGGCCTCGATCTGGCTGCGCCACTTTCTCAGCTCGAGCATGCGCCCACCCATGCTGCGCACGCCGGTCACGCCGTGGCCCACGTATCGCTGCAGCTCCTCCGGCCGCCAGACATGCGCGTGCATGTCCCACAACCCGGGGATGAGGAACTTGCCGCGGCCGTCGATGGTCTGTGGGCGGCGCGCGGGGATGACCACCGTGGCGTGCTGGCGACGCGACCCCGTCACGGGGTCGATCACGGTCACGCCGGTGATCGTGACGGCGGGGTCGGGAGCGCAGGCGAACAGCAGAAGGATCAGGAGCCCTCTCCCGCAAGCGCGAGAAGGCACTGAGATCCTCACGCGGTGCGGTCTGGGTTCGGCGTCGTGGACGGCGCCGGCTGCGGCACCGGCACCGGCACGTCGGTCGACGGGCCCGAGCCCGGCGCGATCGTCATCTGCTCGCCGGGACTCTGCTCGGGGTAGTACTCCTTGTTCTTGAGGTAGTCGGTGCCGGTCTCCTCGCGGAGGATGTCGTTCACTTCCCACCCCTCGAGGGTCTCACGCTCGAGCAGCTTGCGCGCGATGCGATCGAGCGCCGTCTTGTGGTTGCTGATGATCTCGTGCGCGGTCTTGTAGGCCTTCTCCAGGATCCGGCGTACTTCCTTGTCGATCTCGACGGCCGTCGACTCGGAGTAGTCCTGGTGCTGGGCGAACTCACGTCCGAGGAAGATGGCCTCTTCCTTCTTGCCGAAAGTGGCCGGGCCGAGGTCGGACATGCCCCATTCGCAGACCATGCGCCGGGCCATCTGAGTGGCGCGCTCGATGTCGTTCCCCGCTCCCGTGGTGATCTCGCCGATGAACACCTCCTCGGCGATCCGGCCTCCCATGAGCACGGCCAGCATGGCCTCCAGATACTTCTTCGAGTACGAGTACTTGTCTTCAGTGGGAAGCTGCTGAGTGAGGCCGAGAGCGCGGCCGCGCGGGATGATCGTGACTTTGTGCAGCGGATCGGCGGCCGGGAGGACGGCCGCGACGACCGTGTGACCCGACTCGTGATACGAGGTGTTGCGCTTCTCGCGGTCGCTCATGACCATCGACTTGCGCTCGACGCCCATGATGACCTTGTCCTTGGCGAACTCGAAGTCGACCATCTGCACTTTCTTCTTGTCGTAACGCGCGGCGTTGAGGGCCGCCTCGTTGACGAGGTTGGCGAGGTCGGCGCCGGAGAATCCGGGAGTGCCGCGTGCCAGCACGCTGGCGTCGACGTCCTCGGCCAGCGGGATGTTGCGGGTGTGGACGCGCAGGATGCCTTCACGGCCCTTCAGATCGGGCAGGTCAACGACGACGCGCCGGTCGAAGCGGCCGGGACGGAGCAGGGCAGGATCGAGGACATCCGGGCGGTTTGTCGCGGCGACGAGAATGACCCCGTCGTTGGACTCGAAGCCGTCCATCTCCACGAGGAGCTGGTTCAGCGTCTGCTCGCGCTCGTCGTGGCCGCCGCCGAGGCCTGCGCCACGATGGCGGCCGACGGCGTCGATCTCATCGATGAAGATGATGCAGGGCGCGTTCTTCTTTCCCTGCTCGAACAGATCGCGGACGCGCGAGGCGCCCACCCCGACGAACATCTCCACGAAATCCGAGCCGCTGATCGAGAAGAACGGAGCGTTTGCCTCGCCGGCGATGGCGCGCGCCAGAAGCGTCTTGCCAGTTCCCGGGGGACCCATGAGCAGCACGCCCTTGGGGATCTTGCCGCCGAGCTTGGTGAACTTCTGCGGCTCCTTGAGGAACTCGATGATCTCGTGCAGCTCGACCTTGGCCTCGTCGACGCCGGCCACGTCCTTGAAGGTCACCTTCTTGGCGCTGCCTGAGAGGAGCTTGGCCTTCGACTTGCCGAACGAGAGCGCCTTGTTTCCGCCGGCCTGCATCTGGTGCATGAAGAAGATCCAAAGTCCGATCAGGAAGAGGACGGGAGCCCAGGTGATGAGGGCCGTGATGAAGGGCGCCTCTTTGACGTCCTCGAACTCCATGATGACGTCTTTGGCCTTGAGCTGGTCGAGCATGGCCGGATAGTTCTGCGGTGCGTTGACATTAAATTCGCGCTTCCCGCCCGGGGCGGACGACTTGTACTCGCCGCGGATGTCGCTGCCGCGGATCAGCACCTTTTCAACCTGGCCGGCGTTGACGCGGTCCAGGAACGTGCTGAACGCGATCTGCTCGCTGGCGCCCTTGGTCGTCTGGAAAAGGCTCCACAGGAGGAACACCAGAACGATGATGACGACCCAAAGGAGCGCGGTCTTGACAGTGGAATTCAACAGATTGCCTCCAGGTACGCGGCAAGCTTCTCGCGTGCCACGTACACTACGCGATTTGGAACGGATCGGGGAGGGGGGAAATTCTTAGTCCTTAGGCGTTAGTCCTTAGGCGTTAGTCGTTAGGAGATCGTGACCGAGAATCTCACCGAGGTTCTCCTAAGGACTAAGGACTAAGGACTAAGGACTAAGAACTACTTTTTCCCGATGTAAGGCAGGTTCCCGTGCCGCCCGTCGATCTCGAGGCCGTAGCCGACCCAGGCGCCGTCGCCGACTTCGAAGGCGCGAAAGTCGGTGGGAAGGTCGACCGTGCGCAGATCGGGGCGATCGAGCAGGGCCACGAGCTTCACGTGCCTGGGCCGGTGGATGCGCAGCTGGCTGAGCAGATAGTTCTCGATGACGCCGGTGGAGACGACATCCTTGAGCACGTAGACGTTACGCCCGCCGATCGAGGTGTAGCTCACGAAGTCGATCTCGATGGCGGTGGCGATCTCGGTGTCGGCGATGTCGCGCACCACGTCGATGAATCCGTAGCTGACATCGCCCGGAATCGCTCGCATCAGGTCGGCCAGGAGGCACGAGGTGCCTTTCAGGATGCCCAGGAGAAACACTTCCGACTTTCCTGCGTCGGCGCGGATCTCGGCGCCCAGCGCGCTGATGCGCGCGGCGATCTGTTCAGCGCTGAATGCCGGCTCGATTCTGGTGGTGGGACTCATCCTCGACAGTCACCTCGTACAACTCACCCGCGGGGCTGGTCACCTTGAAGAGGTCCGATACCTCGACGCCGGCGATCAGGACGATGTCGCCCTTCCAGATCAGAAGCGGGATGCGGTCTCGGACTTCCGGCGCGATTTTACGATCATTCAGAAAATCCTTCAGCTTTTTGTCGTGCTGCAATCCGAGTGGGCGGAAGCGATCGCCGCGCCTGCGGTTGCGGATCGTGAAGTGCGGCTCCGAGCCCTCCGGCAGCTGGATGAGCTGCGCCCCACCGCGATCGGAGCGGGGGTCGCGCCATGCTGCGCGGCGAATGCTCACGCTCTGCCGCGAGTCCGGGATGAAGACCGCGCTGCCGCCGGGATCGAGCGCGAGCTCGAACTCCGCCGTGGCGCGGGGACGCTGCCGCAGGATCAGCGTCTGGCCGCGGCGGACGATCTCCAGGTCGCGCGTGACGGTCACGCGGCGGATCGAGTCGACGGAGCCGGCCAGCCGCTCCAGATCGCGCGCCGACACTTCCCGCGCGTCGCCCAGCCGCCGGATGTGGCGGTAGAGGAGAGCCTGGCGCGACCACCCGTCGTCGGGCCAGGCCACGAACTGCGTCTCCTCTTCGGTGACTCGCGCGCAGGAGCGCTCGACCTCGTCGATCGCGCGCTCGACCACCGGCCAGAGCCGTTGTGCCTGGCCGGCCACGGCCGCGAGGTTCTCCATCGCGGCATCGCCCAGCTCGCGAATCATGGCCCGGACGCGGTTGCGCAGGAACCGGGGATCGCTGTTGGAGCGGTCGAACCGCGGCGTGACGCCGCGTGAGGCCACGAAGCTCTCGATCTCGCCCCTTGTGACATCCAGCAGCGGCCGGATCAGCCCGTCGTCGCGAAAGGGGTGAACGCCGCGCAGTCCGGCCAGGCCGCTGCCGGTGATGACGCGCATGAGGATCGTCTCGGCCTGGTCGTTCTTCTGGTGCGCGGTGGCGATGTAGTCGGCCCGCGCGCCGTCCGCGATCTCGCGCAGGCGCGTGTGGCGGACGTCGCGGGCCGCGGCCTCCACGCCGGAGCGGCGGATCGCCTCGGACTCGAGCGTCCCGTCGGCGACGACGAGCGGAACCCCGTGCGTCTCGCAGAGCCCCCGCACGAACCGCTCGTCCTCGTCCGACTCCGCTCCCCGCAGGTGATGGTTCACGTGCGCGCACGTGATGTCGACGTTCGTAACCTCTAGAAACCCAAGGAGAAGCGCCGTTGAGTCCACGCCGCCGGAGAGGGCGATGACGACCCGCGCCGGCCGGATGTGATGCCGGTCCAGGAACTCCTCGATCCGCTCGGGAATCATGGCCGAAGGGTAACCGGAGGCGCCGGAAACCGGAAACCGGAAACCGGAAACCGGGGTGACAGTTGTCACTGGATCCTGTTTGAGCGTTGCGCCACCATACGGCGCTTTCGCGCGCCACGGGGCCAGATGCGAGGCGGAGGGGGGAGAAGCCGCGAGGCGTAGCGGAGCTACGCTGAGTGGATTCGACGACCGACAACGAAGCAGCTGGGCCCGTGGCGCGCGAAAGGAACTGGTGGCGGTGAGTGGAGTCGAACCACTGACCTAGCGCTTATGAGACGCCCGCTCTAACCATCTGAGCTACACCGCCAAACCGGAAATGGCGCGGGGAGTATAGTGAAACGCCCCGGACGGGCGGAAATTTCGACGATGTCCGCAATCGAAAGAGTCTGCGTAAGATGCGGCGACACCGAGGAGATCGCGCGGCTGGATCGCTGCGGCATCTGTGCGCGGTTCTTCTGCCCCGACTGCGCCCACCGCGCCATCGGCGGGAGGAAGTTCTGCTCACCCGAGTGCAGCCGTGCCTACTACTTCCATGGAGAGCCCGATGACGATGACACCGACGAAGAGCCTGCAACCGACGGCTGACCGCGCCCTGGAAGGATCCGATCTGACTCTGCGCCCGCGCCGGCTCCGCCGGACCGAGGCGATCCGGTCGCTGGTCCGGGAGACCGTTGTGCGGCCCGAGGACCTCATCTATCCGCTCTTCGCCGTCCCGGACAGCCGTCCCAAGGCCGAGATCGGGTCGATGCCGGGGGTCTGGCAGATGCGGGTCCGCGACATCGTCGAGACGGCGTCCCGCGCCTGGGATCACGGCATTCGCGCCGTGCTCCTGTTCGGTCTCCCGGAGTTCAAGGACGCCACCGGCTCCTCTTCGTTCGATCCGTCCGGCCCCGTTCAGGCGGCCACCGCCGCGATCAAGCGGAGCGTGCCGGGGATGACGGTGATGACCGACGTTTGCATGTGCGAGTACACCGACCATGGTCACTGCGGTCCAATCGTGGAGAAGAACGGCGTCAAGGATGTGGACAACGATCAGACGGTCGAGCTGCTGGTCAGGCAGGCCATCTCGTTCGCGGAGGCGGGCGCCGACTTCGTCGCGCCCTCGGACATGATGGACGGCCGGGTCGCCGCGATCCGCCGCGCGCTCGACGCGCGGCGCCTGACCGAGGTCGGGATCATGGCGTATTCGGCGAAGTTCGCGTCGGGCTTCTACGGGCCCTTCCGCGAGGCCGCGGAGTCAGCACCGCAGTTCGGCGACCGCCGGACTTATCAGATGGATCCGGCAAACGGGCGCGAGGCGATGCGGGAGATCGAGCTCGATGTCGCGGAGGGTGCGGACATCATCATGGTGAAGCCTGCGCTCTCGTATCTCGACGTGATCCGCGGTGCGCGCGAGCGCTTCGATCTGCCGGTCGCCGCCTACAACGTGAGCGGGGAGTACTCGATGGTCAAGGCGGCCGCCGAGCGTGGCTGGATCGACGGCCCCCGCGTCATGAACGAGATCCTTACCTCGATCAAGCGCGCCGGGGCCGACCTGATCATCACCTATCACGCCCTCGAGTTCGCCGAACAGGGCTAGTCCTTGGTCCTTAGGGAACCTCTGCGTAAGCTCTGCGTCCTCTGTGACTCTGTGGTTTGACGTCAACCACAGAGTCACAGAGATCACAAAGTTGCGCAGAGGCTCCCTAAGGCCCAGGCCTAAGGACTAAGGACGGGAAGCGTACTGCCCGGGGTTCTGGTCGAACTTCGTCTTGCAGCCGGCCGAGCAGAAGTAATAGTCCTTTCCCTGATAGGACGACCTGGCGGCGGCCTTCTTCTCCTCCACCTTCATGTTGCAGACGGGATCTGTTTGCATCGTTACCTCCTCCACGCCGCTTTCCAGCGATTCATCTGAACGATTTCCTTCTGCTGCTCGT
>DATKCA010000050.1:0-16383 GCA_035544675.1 Thermoanaerobaculia bacterium
AGAGCCGTCACAGGTTGAGCTCTACTTGTTGTGGAGAAAGGGAAAAGGCAAGACCTGACCCCCTACTCCAACCCCACGGAGTGCCTGACCTCGACTTCGAGCTCGTTCATCTCGCCGGCGTCGGTCTCGTGGTCCCATCCCAGGGCGTGGAGGACGCCGTGGAGGATGAGGTAGCGCACTTCGGTGGCCACCGAGTGGCGCTCTTCGCGCGCCTGGCGGCGCGCCTGATCCACTGAGATCACGATGTCGCCGAGCGGCCGGCCGGCCTGCCCGGGGTGGCCATAGGAGTCGTCGGCCGGAAACGTCAGCACGTCGGTCGTCCTGTTGCGGTGCCGGAACTTGCGGTTCAGCGACTTCATGCTCTCGTCGTCGACGAAGGCGATGGAGACGCCGGTGATCTCCTCTTTCAGCCGGTCGAGATTGCCGAGCGTGAGCAACACCTTCCGGACGAAGCTCATGACCTCCCGGCGGCTGAGGCGCGGGACAGCCGGTCCGGTGACCTCGACGTTCACGAACGCGCGGCCTGTTCCGCGGCCTCTTTCGCGTCGAGGCGTTCCTTCTTCTCGAGGTCTGCCTTGTCGTACGCGTTCACGATCTTCGACACGAGCGGATGACGCACCACGTCCCTGTGCGTGAAGTCGAAGAACTTGATCCCTTCCTCGTTGCCGAGAATCCGGCGCGCTTCCTTGAGACCCGACTTCTTCCCTTCGGGCAGGTCGACCTGCGTGACGTCGCCCGTCACGACCGCCTGCGAGCCGAACCCGAGGCGGGTGAGGAACATCTTCATCTGCTCGGGCGTGGTGTTCTGGGCCTCGTCCAGGATGATGAACGCGTCGTTGAGGGTGCGGCCGCGCATGAACGCCAGGGGAGCGATCTCGATCACGTTGCGCTCCATCAGCTTCTCGACCTTCTCGATGCCGATGATGTCGTAGAGCGAGTCGTACAGCGGCCGCAGATACGGATTCACCTTCTCGGCGATGTCGCCGGGAAGGAATCCCAGCCGCTCGCCCGCTTCCACGGCCGGGCGGCAGAGGACGATGCGCTTGATCGTCTTCTCGGCCAGCTGCGCCGCGGCGGCTCCCACGGCCAGGAACGTCTTCCCGGTCCCGGCCGGCCCGATGCCGAACGTGATGTCGTGCTCCTGGATGGCCTGCAGGTACATCTTCTGCGCGAGGTTCCGTGGCGTGACCACTTTGCGGACCGCCGGCTGGACGACGTCATCCGTGAAAAAGTCGACGATGCTGGCGTCCGGCTTGTCCAGCAGGACGCGCATGCCGGTGGAGACGTCCGACTTCCTGATCGGGTAGCCCTGGAAGATCAGCTCCTGCATCTGCGCCAGAAGCTTCTCGACCGGAGCGACACTGGCCGGGTCCCCCTGGACGAAAATCTCGTTTCCCCGCGAGGAGATCTTCACCTTGAAGGCGTCCTCGATCATCCGGAGGTTCTCGTCGTGACTGCCGAAGAGTGTCTGCGTTCCGTGTTCGTCCAGCGTGAGTTCCATTTGGTCTTCTCTCCTTGCAAACGCTATGGCAGCGGCCTCGACACTTCAAAAAAACTGATGGAAACCTCGCCGTAACGGGCTGTGCGGGTGAGCTGAAGAGTGGAGCGGCGCGCCTGGCCGGCGGCCGGCACGGCAGCCGCTCCACTGCGATGCTCGAGGGCGACGATTGCGTCCGGGAGGATTCGTTCTTCGATCGCCACCAGCAGTGCGTCGTACTCTTCGAACGCGTAGGGCGGATCGGCGTACACGAGGTCGAATGGCTCCGCGCCGAGGTGTTTCAGCGCCGGCTCCACCTCGCCGCAAAGCGCCACGACCGGCAGCTCCAGGCTCCTGGCCATCTCGCCGATCCTGACGATGTTCTGCCGCGAGCTGTCGATGGCTACGGCGGCCGCCGCACCTCGCGACACCGCCTCGAACGAGAAGATGCCGCTGCCGGCAAAGAGGTCGAGGAAGCGGGCGTTCACGATCCGCGCGCCGATGATGTTGAAGTAAGCCTGCCGCGCCCGTTCCGAGGTCGGCCGCACATTGCGCGGCGGAACCGGGATCCGGCGCCCGCGAAGCGTTCCCCCGCTGATGCGCAGCGCCGGCATCAGCCCCCAGGGCCCGAGGCCCGAGGCCTATTGCGCCGGTTTGCCGACAAAGTAGTTGTGGAGGTCTTTCTTGGCAATGTAGAGGATGGTCGGCTGGCTCACGCAGCGCAGCTGCACGATCCCGCTGTCGGCGATGACCCGCTCGACCCTGTAGACCCTCCGGTCGTCGCCGACCAGCTCGTCTCCCACCTTCGGCTCGTAGCCAGCCACGCTGCTCGTCACTTCGCGATCCTCGGTGATCGCGCGAAGGAGATCCTCGAGCGGGCCGACCTGGTCCTGCAGCCGCTTCGGCTTGGTTCCCGTCGGGTCGAACAGCCGCTCCACGAACGAGTCGCCGTCGTAGATCCGCAGCCGCGCGGTCCGCAGCTCCGCGGGCGGCGTCACTTCCATCTCGCCGATTTTCCGCAGGGAGCGGGCGCTGGTGACCTCCAGGTATTTCTCCAGCGCGTCGGGCGGGATGATCACGCGCTTCTGAATCGTCCCGCCCGCGCCCGAGAGCCGCACGACGACGAGGCCGCCTTCGAAGAACGAGATGCGCTGGTCGATGACGGCGTTACGGACGTGATAGTCGACCAGCGGCAGCGGCAGCCGGCCGTCGATCAGCTGCGATCCGATGGCCTGCTGCGCGCCGACCAGCTCGGGGATCTCGTAGCGCTTGAGGCGGCGGCGCTGCTTCTCCGGAATGGGCACCGCGATCGCGCCGCCCAGGGGCGCTGTATCGACTTTGGAGATGTCGTGGGGCTCGGCGGCCGTGCCGGGCGCCGGCGGGTCGTGTTGCGCCAGGACAGGCACGGGCAGCGCGATGACCACCGCCGCCAGCACCCATCTCCATTTCGCGTTCATTTCGGAGTCGCAGCCTGCTCATGATCAAGATACTTGATCGCCATCTCGCGGGCAAAGCTCCGGGCTCGATCGGGGGGGATCTCGCCTGTGAACACGGCCTCCCGGGTCCGCTCCAGCGCCCTGGCGACGTGAGGGCCGCCCGGCACTTCCAGCTCGTTGCCGCGGAGCGAGAGCTTGAAGCGGCGGAAGGCCTCGTACCGCGCCACGTACTCCCGCTCCCGCGGCCTCTCCGCCGCGATCATGGCCAGCAGCTCCGGCGTCACGCTCCTGAACAGGCGGAACCGCTGGCGCTCCGACGACGTGTTGTCGAGCGCCTCTTCCAGCCGCGGGACGTCGTGCGCGATCTGCAGCACGCCGCGGGTGCGCTTCTGCGACAGGCCCGAGCCTTCCAGCTGCGCGCCGGTCGCGTCCGTGCCGCGGAGCAGCGCGCCGGTGTAGAGAACATAGCGATCGAGATCCGGACGCGTGGCCAGCTCCTGACGGATCTGCTGCAGCGTCGCCGCCGCGGCCGGGTCGGTCTTCTGCCCGAGGAGAACGTCGAGCACCCCCTGCTGGGCGAGAGCGAGCAGGACCTGTGGCGCCTCTTCCTCGTCCATGGCCAGGAACAGCTCCCGCCACAGTCTCTCTTTCGAGACCGTGGCCAGGGCGCCGGCGGCAATGGCCTCGCGCATCAGTTGCGCCGTGTGCGACTCGACCGAGAATCCGAGACGGGCCGCCAGCCGCAGCGCGCGGAACACGCGCGTCGGATCGTCGACGAAGCTCTTCTCGTGCAGCACGCGGATCACGCGCGTCTTGAGGTCGCTCTCCCCGCCGGCCGGATCGTGAAACGACCCGTTCATCAGGTCCATGGCGATCGCGTTGATGGAGAAGTCGCGCCGCAGGAGGTCGTCCTCGAGGTTTCCCGGTGAAACAGCCGGCAGGGAGCCGGGAGCGCGGTAGCGTTCCTTCCGCGCCGTGGCGATGTCGATCTCCGGCAGCCCCTCGGCCGTGACCTTGTAGGTCAGGAACTGAGGGTAGGAGCGGACGCGCCCCTCGACGCGCTTCGCGAGCGCACGGGCCAGCGTCGAGCTCCCTTCCTCGAGCGTCAGGTCGACGTCGCCGGCGGGGCGTCCGAGGAGGATGTCGCGGACTGGGCCGCCCACGAGAAAAGGCCGGCAGTCCTTCTCGGCCGCGACTTCCCGGACGATGTCGAGGGCGCGACTCTGCGAGTTGGGGACTTCCAGTTGCTGTCTCATGTCACCGTGGCTTGGTAGACTCGTTCAAGGACACGAAGGCGCTGCCGCGGACGGAACTTCCCGACCGTCTGCCGTGCTGCATCGATTTTCAGTCGTGCTACCTCGGACTTGAACAGGGCCTCTAGTATCGCATGAGTGAGCTCGTTGGGATCTTTGCGCGGGACGAGAAAGCCGGTCCGTCCCTTCTCCAGCCGGTGTTCGTTGATCGGAGTCCTCGCAGCGACAACTCTCTTTCCTGCAACGATGGCTTCGGCGGTGAAGCCGTCGAAGTCGCCGTCCTCGATGGCGGGATCGACCCACACGTCTACTTCGCGTAGATCGTCGGGGGCGGGAGGAGTGTCGAACGTGCGCCAGGCGATGTCGTCGCGGAAGCGGTGGATGCGGGCCATGGTCTGCTCGACCTGGTTCTGAACGCCGGGGCGGGAACCGACGAAAGACGCGATGAGGTGTGGAGCGCCGCTCCACCCGTCAAGCCGCGGCGCTTCGCGGAAGAAGGCCTCCTCCACGGCCTCCGGCAGATTGAACGGGGTCACCACGAGGCGTGGCGGGCTCGATCTGCGGAACCAGGACTTCGCCGGCGCGGCGGAGGCGATGTACGGGAGGGCGAGGGGGGGCGGGGATCCATAGACATGCACAAGATCGGGGGCATCCGCGACGAGGACGAATTTCTCCGACGGCGTGGCCGAGTCGATGCGCAAACACTTCCTTTCATATGCGGAAGCGTCGGGCGCGACGATTTGCAGGATGCGCAGCTTCATCGCGAAACCATTGTAGAATTAAGCGTTTCGCTCGAAATGACTCTGCAAACCGTGGGCATCTACAGCGGTCGGGAGGACGTGCTTCTCCGCCTGCGCGAGAGCTGTCCGTCGTGGAACGTGACGACGGAAGGACTGGAGCGTGACGGTTGCCGCATCGTCGTCATCGACGTCGACTGGCATCGCCTCCTGGAGGCGCCGCCGCGGAAGAGTCTCGTGCGCGTCATCCTCTGTGAGGGGACGGTCCCTCCGACGCGGCGCCAGGGCGAAGTGCGACTCGACCGCGCCGTGTTCCTGGAGAATCCAGCCGAGTATCTCGACTTCGCGGCCGATCTCGCCGACACCGCCGTCCACGCCGCCGCACTGGAGCAGGACCTCGGCAACCTCAGCCAGATCCACGAGATGATGTCGATGGTCGAGGCGGACGACGTCTCCGAGCGCATCACCCGCACCGTTCTCGAGCTTCTCTCGCTGACGCGCGCCACGCTGTTCCTCCACGACCCGCGCCTGGAACGCTACGTCGTCTCCTTCTCCAACGATCCGACGTACCAGGAGACGGGGGAGTTCCTCCCGGGCATCCCGTCCGACCTGCTGCAGCGGGCGCTCTCGTCGGGCCGCTTCTTCGCCTCCGACCGCGCCCCCAACGGCAACGGAATGATCGTGATGCCTTTGCAGGTGAAGGAAGATCTGGTGGGCGTGATCCGCGTGCCGCTCACCAGAGACGACACGTTCACCGACGAGGCAGCGAACAACGTCTCCCGGTACCTGGCCGCGGTTGCTCAGGTGCTGAGCAACATCTACCAGCTGACGCGCAGCCGCGACCTGGCCATGCGCGACGACCTGACCAAGGCGTTCAACCGCCGCTTCTTCGAGTCGTACCTGGACGAGGAGATCGAGCGCTCCCGCCGCTACGGCTCGCTCTTCAGCATCATCTTCCTGGACCTGGACGACCTGAAGATGGTGAACAACTTCTACGGGCATCTCACCGGCTCGCGCACGCTGCAGGAAGTGGCCAAGCGGATCCTGAGCGCGGTGCGCGGCATCGACAAGGTGGTGCGGTTCGGCGGGGACGAATTCTGCATCATCCTGCCGCAGACCGATCAGGACCAGGCGTACGCCGTGGCCAACCGCGTCCGCAAGGCCATGACCGGAGCCGTGTTCCAGGTCGACGCGAACGTGGAGGTCTCCATCACGGCCAGCTTCGGCATCGCCACGTATCCGACGCACGCCGCCACCAAAGAAGACCTCGTCCGCCAGGCCGACGCCGCGATGTATCGCGTGAAATCGTCGACGAAGAACTCTGTGGGGGTGGCGGTGGTGAGCTCCACCAGCCTGAGCGCCATCCCACCATCCTGAGCGCCGTCGCACCATCCTTCGCTCCCGCCCCTGGGGGCCCACCCTCGCTCAGGATAAACTCTGGAAGTGTCCGAAGAGCTCTCCATCCAGGGAACGCTCGCCGAGACGACCGTTCCGGACCTGTTCCGGTCGATCGTCCGGAGCAGCGAGACCGCCGTCCTCTCCCTCGATGCCATCGGCCGCAACGACGCCATCTACTTCAACGAGGGGCGGATCATCTTCGCCTCCAGCAGCGATCCGGACATGGGTCTGGCCGAGACGCTGCTGCGCGGCGGCGAGCTGAATCTGCAGCAGTACAACAGTGCCATGGACCGGCTGGTGGTCTCGCGGCGGATCGGCTCGCTGCTGATCGAGCTTGGGTATCTGAA
The DNA here is from genome assembly GCA_035544675.1 of Thermoanaerobaculia bacterium. Taxonomy (GTDB): domain Bacteria; phylum Acidobacteriota; class Thermoanaerobaculia; order Gp7-AA8; family Gp7-AA8; genus DATKCA01. Next base: position 6,649 of record DATKCA010000050.1, read on the forward strand.
GCCTGAGGAGTTGAGCCGCGCCGTGGAGCGCCAGGCCAGCGCCATCGTCCTCAACGCCATCGAGTACCGCACCGGCAGCTACACGATCGAGTTCACGACGAACTTTCCCGACGAGATCATCACGCTGCCTCTCAGCACCGAGCGGCTGATCCTCGATGGCGTGCGCCGCATCGACTACTGGTCTCTGATCGTCCGCGGCATCGGCCGCATGGACCGTCTCCTGGAGGCCGCTCGCGATTCCGACCGCCGCACTTATCAGCTGGAGCTCAACGAGGACGAGAGCCACGTGTTCTCGCTTCTCTCCAGCCCGCAGATGGTCGAGACCATCTGCAACAAGAGCTATCTCTCGAACTTCGCCACCTGCCGGACGCTGTGGGGTCTTCTGGCCGTGAACCTCATTCAGGACGCGGTGGGCGAGGACCTGTTCGAGCGCCGCGCCGCCGAGGAGAGTGAGTACGAGCTGGAAGGCGTGGTGGAGCGCTACAACACCGTCTTTCAGAAGATCTTCGCCCTCGTGTTCCAGAAGATCGGCGACCACGTCTACGACTTCATGGACCGGGTCGTCCTCCACCTCTCGCCGGAGACCATGCCGTACCTCAGCGGCATGAATCTCGTGAACGAAGGGCGCATCGACTTCGACCAGCTCCTGAACAACCTGATCGCGTCCGGTTCCGCCGACCAGCGCTCGGTCGTGCACAACGTCCTCAACGAGCTGCTCTACGGCTGGATCTACGAGATCAAGACCGAGTTCGGCCAGCCGATGGAGACCCAGGTGGTCAAACTGGCGGAAACGATCCCGCGGTAGAGGCAACCCCCCCCGTGCCCGTGCCCGAGCTTTTGATTCTCTTGGACGATGGACGATGAACGATGATCGATGAAGAACCAGGCTCGGCCTGGCGCTCGGGGACGAGGGTGCTGAGTGTCATCGCTCTCTCTCTGTGCGTCGCTCCCGCTCTTTCCGCCGATGCGATCGACGACCTCGTGCGCTCACACATGCGGCAGTCGCGGCTGCCCGGCGTCGCGCTGGCCGTCATGCACAACGGCGTCGTATCGACGATGCGCACCTACGGCGCCGCGAACATGGAGCTGGATGCGCCGGTCACGGCCGACAGCGTGTTCGAGCTCGGCTCGCTGACGAAGCAGTTCACGGCCTTCGCGGTGATGATGCTGGTCGAGGAAGGGAAGCTCGATCTCGATGGGAGCATTGCGCGATACCTGCCCGCGGTTCCGGAGTCGTGGCGTGGCATCACCGTTCGCCACCTGTTGACCCACTCTGCAGGGATCGAGGAATACCTCAGCGTTCCCGCTCTCGCCGACGAGGCGCATGCTGCGACTCACGACGAGATGACGCAGATGTTCTTCCGGCGCCTCAGGCTGGAGTTCGAGGCGGGTCAGACCTGGGCCTACAGCAATAGCGGCTATCTCCTGCTCGGCAACATCATCGAGAGGGTGACCGGCAAATCCTACTGGGACTTTCTCCATCAGCGGATCTTCGCACCGCTGGGCATGAACGCGACGCGCAGCAGCGAGCCGGGCGCGATCATCCCTCGCCGTGCCGCCGGCTACGGCTGGCGTGACGGCGCGTTCGAGAATCGCGGCGCCCTCTCCGGGAACGCCTACTCCGCCGGCTCGATCGCGAGCACGATTCGAGATATGGCGCGATGGGAAGCGGCGCTCCACTCCGGCAAGCTCCTGACGCGGCGCAGCTACGAGGCGATGTGGACCGCTCTCGAGGTCCGCCGCGCCGGTCCGCCGCCGTTCAGCTATGGCTTCGGATGGGTCGTCGACAAACACGGCGGCTCGCCGGTCGTCCTCCACTCGGGCGGGACGCCGGGTTTCTCCTCGGCGATTCACCGTTATCTCGGCCCGGCCGTTTCCGTGATCGTCCTCGCCAACCACGGCGACCGGATCATCGACCCCGTCGCGGTGGACGTCGCCGGAATCGCGTTTCCCGCTCTCGCCCGGAGCCGCGGAAAACGAGATCCGGACCCGGAATTGACCAAGCGGCTGCGAGACGCGCTCGCCGGTCTCCTGGCCGGACAGCCCGATCCGCGACTCTTCACGCCCGCCATGCAGCTCTTCCTCACCACGGCGATCGGGAAAGGGCTCTGGGAGTGGATCGGCTCGCACGGTGAGCTCGGGCCGTTCGCGTATGCCGGACAGGAGGACTCGCGCCTCCGCTTCAGAGCGACTCTCGGCGAGGCGGAAACCTGGTTCAGCGTCACGGTGGCAGAGGACGGCCGGATCGCGCAGATCTGGTGGTGGTGAGCGGGGGTAAAATCACTCCAGTCCGATGAAACGACTCATCTCCCTGGCCCTGATCTTCGCAGCCTGCGCCTCCGGTCCCGCCAGAAAGCCCAACGACAAAGAGTGGACGCAGCTGATGGCCGACCATCAATGGATCCAGACGCTGCGCGACGCCCAGAAATCGGCACCGGCCACCGCCACGCGCAAGCAGAGGATCGAGGTCACCCTCGAGAACTACCGCAAGATCGAGCCGACGTACCTCGCGTTCATGGACAAGCTGCGCGAGTATCACGCGCGCACGGGCGACCGGCGGGCCGTTCCCATCCTGGCCAAAGAGAAGATCATGATCGGCGACCAGTACATGGACCTGCTCTCGCGATACGACAGCGCCATCGAGTCGTATCGCGGCGCCCTCCAGGTCGACCCGTCCAGCGAGGAGGCCAGGCGGCGCATCGCCATCGCCGAAAACCGCCGCTACGTCTCCATGAATGCCTTTGCCGCGGTCAAGGGCGGCATGCGCGAGGACGAGGTCCAGCGCCTGATCGGGCTCCCGCGGGAGGACTGGGTCAAGCAGGTCATCCAGAACGGCCGGGTCTACTCGGTCTGGATCTATCCCAAGGCCGACGGCGGCGCCTCGGCCATCTACTTTGACAACGGAGTCGTCTATCACACAAACTGGAATGCCGCGGCGCCCCAGGCGCGTGCCGGCTGAAGACCATAGGGCAGGGAGGGTGTGATGTCTGAACATACGCTCGTCAGCGAAGACCAGTCGCATTACGAAGTCTCACTCACCGCAGGACAGGCCTTTCTCGCCTTCGTCCTTCTTCTTCTCTCACTCGCGGCGTCCTTCGCCTTCGGCCTGCTCATCGGCCGCGGCCAGATCGAGGACCGGCTGATGGCGAAGAAGGACGCGGCGGTCGTCAATGAGACGGCTGCAGTCGCTGCGAGGCCGGAGCGCGTCGCCGAGACTGCCGTCACCGAGGCCGACTTCAAGATGCCCGAGCCGGCGGCACGGAAGGTGCCGGCGCCGAAGATCATCGAGGAGCCCCATGCCGCGCCTGTCTCCCGGCCGGCCAGCGCGGCCCAGGCCGTCAGCGCTCCCACGGCAGTCCCTCACATCGCCCAGCTTTTCTCCAGCTCCGATCAGAAGTCCGCCGAGGCGATGGCGGCGCGGCTGATCGAAGGGGGGTTCTCCGCGGCGTACGTCGAGCGCGGCACCAACGACAAGGGCCAGGTCTTTCGCGTCCGTGTCCTCTTCCCGTCCGAGCAGGCAGCGAGGGAAGCGGAGCCGCGCCTCCGGAGGTTCGCGCAAGAGGTGTGGATCACCAGGCAGTAGGGCTCCCTCGCTCCGGGGTTTGGGGCCCGTGCAGTCTCAGGCTGTTATGATTCCCGGCCCTGATGCCGAGTCGAAAGACCACCACACCCGAGCTCGAGGAACTCCGCCAGGCTCAGAAAGCCAAGAGGAGGCCGGGCGTCGACCCGACCGACATCCTCGACAAGGCGATCTACCAGCTCTGGGAGACCATCAACGACCTCGACCAGATCCAGCCGGAGCGCGTGGAGCACTACCGGGTTTCCATCTTCGGCAGTTCCCGGATCCGCCGCGGCGATCCGATCTACGAAGAGGTCAAGAAGCTGAGCTACGAGCTGGCCCGGATGGGTCTGGACATCGTCACGGGCGGTGGCCCGGGCCTGATGGAGGCCGCCAACTCCGGCGCGATCGAAGGGCAGATCGAGAGCCACTCGCGCTCTTTCGGGCTCTCCATTCACCTGCCGAGTGAGGAGCAGGCCAACCCGTTCGTGGACAAAGTCTTCCGGCACCGTACGTTTTTCTCGCGCCTGCACCATTTCGTGCGCCTCTCGTCGGCGTACATCGTCATGCCCGGCGGGATCGGGACGGCGCTCGAGCTCCTGATGATCTGGCAGCTCATGCAGGTGAAGCACATGAAGTCGCATCCGCTCATCCTCATCGGAAACATGTGGCCCCCGCTGATCGAGTGGATGCGCACGTCGATGGTCGAGCGCGGGCTGGTGAGCGCGCCGGACCTCGATGTGGTCTCGGTGGTGCCGTCAGCGGAAGACGCCATCAAGATCATTGCGGCGTCCTACGAAGAGTTCAAAGGAGAGAAGTGATCCCCATGCCCACAAACGATGATGTCGTTGCAGCGCTGAAGAAGGTCAAGTTCCCCGGTCTGTCGCGCGACATCGTGTCGTTCGGATTCGTCCAGGACGTGAAGATCGACGGCGGAACGGTCTCGCTCACGATCCGCTTTCAGACCGAGAACCCGGCCGTGGGCGAGCAGATCGGGCGCGAGGCCGAGGCGGCGGTGAAGGCGGTGCCGGGAGTCGATGAGGCAAAGATTCACATCGATGTCGTCTCGCGACAGCAGGGAGGAACGGCGTCGCTTCCCAACATGGGCGCGTCACCGCGCATCCTGGAGGGCGTGACGTACAAGATCGCCGTGGCCTCCGGAAAGGGCGGCGTGGGCAAGTCCACCGTCTCGACGAACCTGGCCCTGGCCCTCCGCAACCTCGGCTTCTCCGTCGGCCTGCTCGATGCCGACATCTACGGTCCCTCCCAGCAGATGATGCTCGGCATCCAGGGCCGTCCCACCATCGACGAGACGGACGAGAAGATCATGCCGATGGAGAACCACGGCGTGAAGACGATGTCCCTCGGGCTCATCACCAGTCCCGACGAGCCGGTGATCTGGCGCGGTCCGATGGTGATGAAGGCGCTCGATCAGTTCCTCACCGACGTGAAGTGGGGCACGCTCGACTTCATGATCATCGACCTGCCGCCGGGCACCGGCGACGCGCAGCTGACGCTGACGCAGAAGGTGCCGCTGACCGGCGCGGTCGTGGTGACGACGCCGCAGGACGTAGCCCTCATCGACGCGCGCAAAGGCCTGGCCATGTTCCGCAAGGTGAACGTGCCGGTGCTGGGCATCATCGAGAACATGAGCTACTTCATCTGCCGGCACTGCGGCGAGCGCGAGGAGATCTTCGGGCACGGCGGCGGAAAGAAGACCGCCGAGATGCTCGGCGTGCCGTTCCTCGGCGAAGTGCCGATCGATCCCAAGGTGGTCGTCGGCGGCGATACGGGTGAGCCGATCGTGATCCTGGAGCCGGAGTCGCCGGCGGCGCTGGCGTTCAAGGAGCTGGCCAATCAGATCGTCAGGCAGGTCGAGAGCGGTGCCGCCGGGCATACGCACGACCACGACCACGACCACGCGCACGCCCATTGAAATCCTCAGTCCTTGGTCCTTGGTCCTTAGTCCTTAGTCCAAGCGCGTTCTCCTAAGGACTAAGGACTAAGGACTAAGGCCTAAGGACTAAGGCCTAGCGCTCCATTCCGTGATCTGTGATCTGTGAACTGTGATCTGCTATCTTCCGGCCTCGAATGATCAACAAAGTCGTGGCTTCCCCCGATGAGGCGCTGCGCGACGTTCGCGACGGGATGACGCTCGTGGTCGGCGGGTTCGGCCTCTGCGGGATTCCCGAGAACCTGATCGGTTCTCTGGTCAGGAAGGGAGTCAAGGACCTCACCTGCGTCTCCAACAACGCCGGCGTCGATGACTGGGGTCTGGGGCTTCTCCTGCAGACCAAACAGATTCGCAAAATGGTCTCCTCGTACGTCGGCGAGAACGCCGAGTTCGAGCGCCAGTTCCTGGCCGGCGAGCTGGAAGTGGAGTTCGTCCCCCAGGGGACACTGGCCGAGCGGATGCGCGCCGGCGGCGCGGGCATCCCGGCCTTCTTCACCCCGGCCGGCTTCGGCACGGTGGTGGCGGAAGGGAAGGAGACCCGCGAGTTCGACGGGCGCCACTACGTGATGGAGCGCGGCATCGTCGGCGATTTCTCGCTCGTCGCGGCGTGGCGCGGCGATCGCCTCGGCAACCTGGTCTATCGCAAGAGCGCGCGCAACTTCAATCCGATGGCGGCGACGGCCGGAAAGGTCTGCGTCGCGGAAGTCGAGGAGCTGGTGGAGCCGGGAACCCTCGATCCCGACTGCGTGCACACGCCCGGCATCTTCGTGCACAAGGTCGTCGTGGCGCCACGCCTGAAACGGATCGAGCAGCGGACGGTGAGGAAGGGGTGAGCGTATGCCGCTGACTCGCGAACAGATCGTCAGACGAGCCGCAGCGGAGCTGCGCGACGGCTACTACGTGAACCTCGGCATCGGCATGCCCACGCTGGTCGCCAACATGATTCCGCCCGGCATGGACGTCATCCTCCAGTCCGAAAACGGGATCCTCGGGCTCGGGCCTTTCCCGACCGAGGCGGAGGTCGACGCCGACCTCATCAACGCCGGCAAGCAGACGGTCACGGTGATGAAGGGCGCGTCGTTCTTCTCCAGCGCCGACTCCTTCGCCATGATCCGCGGCGGCAAAGTCGATCTCTCCATCCTCGGCTCCATGCAGGTTTCGGAAGAGGGCGACATCGCCAACTGGATGGTGCCGGGGGCGATGGTGAAGGGGATGGGCGGCGCCATGGACCTCGTGGCCGGAGCGAAGCGGCTCATCGTGACGATGGAGCACGTCACCAGGAAGGGCGAGAAGAAGATCCTGAAGAAGTGCAACCTCCCCCTGACCGGCGTGAAGTGCGTGCACCGCATCATCACAGATTACGCGGTGATCGACGTGACCCCTGAGGGGCTGCGCCTGGTCGAGCTCGCACCCGGCGTGACGCGCGAGCAGATCCAGGAGATGACCGAGCCGCGCCTGCTCATGGACGGCGTCGTCGGAACGATCGCGGTCTAGCTTCCTGGCTGGAGATCCTTGTAGTACAGCATCTGGACCTCGCCAGGCGACTCGCGGTAGGCCTGCGGGCGGGACTCACCGAGGACGCAGCCGCGGCGTTCGTAGAAGCGGCAGGCCGCGATGTTGCTGTCCTGGGTCTCGACCTTGAGCTGCCTGCAGCCTCGGGCCATAGCCCACTCCTCGACGGCTTGGAAGATCGCGGCGCCGATCCCTTTCCCGCGGAGCTCAGGCTCGACGCGGATGTCCCACAGCACGGCCAGGTCGCTTCGACCCTCGAGCATGGTGACGCCGTCGGTCCTGAACGCGATGACCGCTCCGCCCACCAGCCGTCCGCTGGACCGCGCGGCGATCAGTCCCCAGTTCGAGAGGTCGAACGTCCTGGCCCACTCCGCGGGCCCGCCGCCCGCGGCGTCGTAGTCCTTGATGCGGCCACCGGCGGCCTCGAAGGCGATCGGCACCCTCGCGTACTCGGAGAGCGCCGTCAGCGGCTCTTCAGCGATGGCCATCTGCACGATGGAAACCTCTCACCGGCAGCGCGCCAGGTGCGCCTGGCGCGCCGACCAGAGCGCGGCGTCGAGCGCTTCGAGGTCGGACGGGAGCATCTCCTTCGTGGCCGACCGCCACGCCGTGTCGTATTGTTTCCCCTCGACGGTGAGCATGAGCGAGAACCGCATTTCGTCGGTCACGAATCGGTCGTTCTCGTATCGCCGCTGCCACCTCTCCGGACGAGCCGCGGCCACCGCGTTCTCCACGGCCATGCGGCTCTCACCCGAGAGCGCTCCGCAGCGGGGAGATTCCGACACGCCACTGTCGGAATCGACGGAGATCCCGCGGCCGTGGCCGGCGAACCCGCCGGACGTCCGTATCCGCACCGACCACTGGCGCGGCGGAATCGGAGGAGCCGGCGGCGGCGCCCGATGCTCCAGACGTGCCTCCGCCTGCGGCGCCGGACCGCCCGGCATCTCGGGCGACGCGCAGCCGAGCGCCAGCAGGAGAACCGGCAGTCGCCGAAGCCCGATGCTGCGATTCACGACGTCAGTCTAAACGTCGCGGCGCCCTCAGGCCTCGGCGCGCTCCACCTACGAAGGCCGCCGAGTCGGCGGCGCTCCACCTACGAAGCCGGCTCAGCCGCGGCAGCGGCGTTCTCGTCCGGCTTCTTCCGCATGTCGAGGAACAGCAGCCCGATCCCGACGCAGATGGCCGAGTCGGCGACGTTGAATGCCGGCCAGTGATGCTCCCGTCCGCCCCACACCAGGTAGGCGTCCAGAAAGTCGACGACGTACCCCAAGCGGAAGCGGTCGATCAGGTTCCCCACCGCCCCGCCGAGGATCAGGTGCAGGCCGGTCTGGAGGAGGCGGTCGGTGACCGCGGAGCGCATGGCATAGATGACCACCACGATGAACACGCCGAGGGCGCCCACGTTGAGGATCAGCGGAACCAGGCGCGACTCCGCGTTGGCCCCGATGCCGAACGCCGCCCCGGTGTTCCGCACGTGCACCAGTTGAAAGAGGTTCGGGATGATCGGAATCGTCTCGTGGAGGTCGATGCGGGTGTTGACGAGCCACTTCGTCCATGCGTCGGCGACGATGATGACCGCCGAGATGATCAGGTAGTGGATCCGGTTCAAGGAGAGACCCCCGCCAGCGCCTCATTCTTCTTTTGTTCGATCAGACGGTCCAGCTCGAGGCGCAGTTTGCCGAGAATCTCGTCGTAGGTGAACTGTCCGAGGGTCTGCGGGCCGCGCTTGAGGTTGACGAAGCTGGGGGCACACCACATGCCGAGGTCGGCGTCATCGGTCTCGCCGGGGCCGTTCACGCGGCACCCCATCACGGCGATCGTGATGTCGTACTGTTTTGCGTATTCGGTCATCTCCCGCACATTCTGAGCGAGGTCGATGAATGCCTCGTTCTCCACGCGCGAGCAGGAGGGGCAGCTGATGATGTTCAGGCCGTGATGCTCGAAGCGGGGCACGGAGCGGAAGCGGCCCTGCTCGATGTCGTCGAGGATCTGCCGCCCTATGGTGATCTCGTCGCCCTTCCGCTCGAACGGCAGCGTGAGGGAGACGCGGATCGTGTCGCCGATGCCGCGCGTGATGAGCTGCTCGAACGCGATCCGCGTCTTGATGATCCCGTCCGGCGGCATCCCCGCCTCGGTCACCCCCAGGTGCAGGGGAACGTCGGGGCGCGCTTCGGCGAAGCGGATGTTCGAGTCGATGACCTTGTTCGGATCGGAGTCTTTCAGCGAGACGACGTACTGGTCGAAGCCGAGCTCGTCGAGCATCGCGCAGTGCTCGAGCGCCGACTCGATCATCGGCGTGATGGAGTCCGCATCCGCGTACTTCTCGAGCTTGGCGGGATCGACCGAGCCGGCGTTGACGCCGATGCGCATCGCACAGCCGTGCTCGCGCGCCACGTCCACCAGCCAGCGCACTTTCTCCTGCACCGGCTTGTCGCGCTCGAGGTGATAGAGGTGGCCCGGGTTGTAACGCAGCTTCTGGACGAACGGAGCCACCTTCTCCGCCAGCCGGTAGTTCTCCTGAAGGTCGATGACCAGGTTCGCGTTGGGCCGGGCCTGCCGGATCTCGCCGAGCGCGGTCACGTCCTTCGGGTTGTCGATGGCGATGCGGATGACGTCCGCCCCGGCCGCCTCCAGTAGCTCGACCTGCCGGATGGTGGCGGGAATGTCCTGGGTGCGGGTGGCCGTCATCGACTGGACGGCGATCGGATTC
>DATKCA010000051.1:0-41409 GCA_035544675.1 Thermoanaerobaculia bacterium
TTCAGCTGACAGCTATCACCTCGATGGGCTGGCTGTCGCGACGGCAGTCGTAGCCCTCCTCACGCTGCTCATCGGCGTGGTGATCCTCATCCGGGGACGCGGGTCGCGACCGACAACGGTGTACTTCGTCATCACGCTGGCCGCGGGAGGGTGGCTGGGCGGCTTCGCCCTCCTGTACGCGTCGATGGACCCGGCCGTGGCGCTGTTCTGGGCGCGTGCGGCGCACCTTCCGGCCTATCTGGTGCCGGCCGCGATCTTTCAGTTCGCGGTCCTGCAGCACGGGCGGCGCCGTCAACTGACGCTGGTCAGCGACATCGTCTGGATCGTCTTCGCGGTGGCCGGAACGTTCGCGGCCGCCACGCCGTTCGTCGTCCCGCGCGTGGTCCGCTATCCATGGGGCTATTACCCGGTCGCGAACGGAGCGACGGTGGCGATGGTCATCGCGGCTTTCCTGGCGATGGTGGCCGCGGTCGTCACGCTGTGGGACGCGTACCGTCAGGGTGAGGGGCGCGCCCAGGAACGAGCCGGAAGCCTGATCCTGGCCTGCGTCCTGGGCTGCCTCGGCTTCGCCGACTTTCTGCCGATGATCGGCTTCGACATCTATCCGGTCGGCTACATGGCGATGCTGGCGTTCGTCATGGTGTCGGGCACGACGCTGTGGCGTTACCGGCTCGTCGATCTGACGCCGGAATACGCGGCCAGCCAGATCATGGACACGATGAAGAGCGCGGTGCTCGTCATCGACATGGACGGGAAGATCCGCGTGGTCAACCGCACGGCCACGGTGATGCTCGGCTACACCGCGGAGGAGCTGGTCGGCGCATCGGTCCGGAAAATCCTCGATCCCGACGAGAACATCAGCACGAAGAAGCTGCTGAACAGCACCGGCGTGCTCGAACAGCAGCTGGTGTGGAGGACGGCCAGCGGCGCGCGGGCGGACGTTCTGGCCTCGTCGTCGTTCGTCCGTGACAGCGAGGGCACGCCGGTCGGCGTGGTCTACGTGGCCAGCGACTTCACCGAGCGGCGCCGGGCCGAGGGGGCGCTGCGCGAGAGCGAGCATCGCTATCGCACGCTGTTCGACGCGAACCCGCTGCCGATGTGGGTGTACGACTTCGAGACTCTGAAGTTCATCGCCGTCAACGACGTGGCCGTGCAGCACTACGGCTACAGCCGCGACGAGTTCCTGCAGATGAGGATCACGGATATCCGTCCGCAGGAGGACGTGCCCGAGGTGATGGCGCTGCTGCCGCTGCTGACTCCGCGGAAGGGCCCCACTACCTTCCGTCACACGAAGAAAGATGGCGCGGTCATCGACGTGGAGATCTCGTCGTTCGAGTTCGAGTCGGGGGGGCGGAAAGCGCGGCTCGTCATCGCGCACGACATCACCGAGCGGCGCCGGGCCGAACAGCGTCTGCGCGAGAGCGAGGCGCGTTACCGGCTCCTGTTCGAGCGGAATCTGGCCGGCGTCTATCGCACCAGCACGAGCGGCCAGGTTCTGGACTGCAACGACGCCTTCGCGCGGATCTTCGGCTTCCCCAGCCGCGAGGAGATGCTCGACTCCACGGCCGTCTCGCTCTACTTCGATGCCGAAGACCGCAACCGCCTCATCAACACGCTGCGCGATCAGAAGGCGCTGACCAACGTCGAAGCGCGCATGCGCCGAGTGGACGGCACGGCGGTGTGGGTGCTGGAGAACATGACGCTGCTGGACGGGATGCACGGCCAGGAGGTGATCGAGGGAACGGTCATCGACATCACCGACCGCAAGAGCGCCCAGCAGGAGATCGAGTACCAGGCCTACCACGACATGCTCACCGGCCTGCCGAACCGGCTGCTGTTCACCGACCGCATCGGTGTGGCCCTGGCGCACGCGCGCCGGACGTCGCGCACCGTCGCGGTCATGTTCCTCGACCTGGACGTCTTCAAGACCATCAACGACACCCTCGGGCATGCCGTCGGTGACCGGCTCCTGCAGGCCATCTCCGTCCGCCTGGTGAACTCGGTGCGGGCCGAAGACACGGTGGCCCGCATCGGCGGCGACGAGTTCACGGTGCTGCTCTCCGACGTGGCCGATGCGCGCGGGGCGGCCACCGTGGCCCGGAAAATCCTCGACGCGGTCAGCCTGCCCGTGCTGGTCGAGGGTCACGAGCTGCACGTGACCACGAGCATCGGCATCGCGCTCTACCCCGGCGACGGCTTCGACGCGGAAGCGCTCCTCAAGAGCGCGGACCGGGCCATGTACCGCGCCAAACAGCTCGGACGCAACAACTATCAGTACTCGACGCCTCCGCCGGCCGACGACCGCCACCTGCTGGAGCGGCGGCTCAAGCAGGCCTTCGAGCGCAACGAGCTCACGCTGCACTACCAGCCCATCGTCGACCTGGCCAGCGGCCGCATCAACTCCGTGGAGGCGCTTCTCCGCTGGAACGATCCGGTGCGCGGCATGCTGCTGCCCGATGCGTTCGTGCCGCTCGCGGAGGAGTCCACGCTCATCGTGCAGATGGGCGACTGGGTCCTGCGGACAGCCTGCGCGCAGGTCAGGCGCTGGCACGCCGCCGGTCACACCTCGCTCCGCGTGGCGGTGAACCTCTCGGCGCGTCAGTTCCAGCAGCGCGACCTGCCGGCGATGGTCGCCAGGATTCTCGAGAACACCGGCGCTTCACCCACCGCTCTGGAGGTGGAGATCACCGAGTCGACTGCCATGTACAACGCGGAGCTCTCGCTGGCCACGATGACCGCTCTGCGCGAGATGGGCGTGCGCATCTCCATCGACGACTTCGGCACCGGCTATTCGTCTCTGAGCTACCTGAAGCGTTTTCCCATCGACACGGTCAAGATCGATCACGAGTTCGTCCGCAACCTCACCACCGACGCGAATGACCAGGCCATCATCGCCGCCGTGGTCTCGATGGCGCGGGCACTCAAGCTCCGGGTCGTGGCGGAGGGCGTGGAGACCGAGGAGCAGCTGGCATTCCTGCGCCGCGAGGGCTGCACGGACATGCAGGGCTACCTGCACAGCCGCCCCGCTCCCGCCGCGGACTTCGAGCGGGCATTCCTCGGCGGCGTGGTTGCTGAGGTTGACAGCGCACGCGCACGAGGAACACTATCCGCCCCGGTGCATGACGTCTGATCAAAAGAGGGTCCTCGTCGTCGATGATGACTCCGATATTCGGAAGCTCCTGGCCGCGATCCTGCGGCAACGCGAGCTGATTGTCGATACCGCATCCGACGGAAATACGGCGCTGGCCCTGGTCCGCGATCAGCGTTACGCGGTCGTGCTGCTCGACCTCTTCATGCCGGGCATGGACGGCTTCGAAGTGCTGCGCGCGCTGAAGGAAGACGAGATGAGTGCTCCGGTCGTGCTGGTCGTGACCGGCGCAGACCGCCAGACCATCGCCCGGCTCGACGCTGCCGGGATCCACGGCATCGTCCGCAAGCCGTTCGATCCCGACGAGCTGGCCTCGCTGGTCCTGGCGTGCTCGGAGATCAGGAGTCGTGGCGCGTTCGGCCCGATGGCCATCGCCACGGTGATCTCGGGTGCGCAGATGCTGCAGTGGCTGGTGAGATCGTAGGGGGTCAGGTCTTCGGTTGTCCGGTTTCTCTCCCTTAGGTAGAAAGATCTCCGCTCCGTAGGGAAACCGGGCAACCGAAGACCTGACCCCCTACATCAGCCTCTGGCGGAGGAGGTCGGCCAGTAGCAACACCATTCCGGTCGAGAAGATCGGTCCGATCGGCTTGTGCTCGGGAGGGAAGCAGGATCGCACGGCGTCGAGAAGCTGCTCGACCTCGAACGGCTTGGCGATGAGCGCGCAGACCTCATAGGCCGCGACCCGCTCCAGCTCCGACTTCATGAGCAGGGCCGTGCAGACGATGGTGCGCCGCAGCATCTCCGGCCGTTCCCGCTGGAGAAAATCGAGCACCGCGAATCCGTCCATGTCCGGCATGCGCAGGTCGAGGATCATGGCGTCGTAGTTCCTGGTGTGGAGGTTCTCGATCGCGGCGCGGCCGCTGGTCGCGGCATCGACCGCGCATTCACGGTGCAAGAGCGCGGTCATGAGCGTGATCGTTGCCTCGTTATCATCGACAATGAGGACGAACGGTTTATCGATTCTGGACATCACTCGATTTTGGTGGACAAATTCTACATGGATCGGCAACAGAAACGTTACCTCAGGGGCCAGGCGGAAAAAGAGAAGCTCCGGCGCCGCAAAGAGCTGAAGAGTCCATCCGCGGCGCCGACGGCCGAGGACGATCTCGACCGCGACGTGGATCACTCCGACGCCGGCATCGTCTTCAGCGTCAGCAGCGGCCGCTGCCGCGTGGTGCGGGAAGGGCGGGAGCTGGACTGCCTCATTCCGCCCGGCATCGCCGTGCGACAGAAGAGCGCCCTGGCGGTCGGCGATCGGGTGATGGTCGGGGATGACGGCCGGGTCAGCGAGATCCTGGCGCGGCGCAGCGTCCTGGCCCGTCCCGATCCGCTCAACAAGCATGTGCAGCGGCTCATCGCGGCGAACATCGACATCGTCATTCACGTCGTTTCGGTGAAAGCGCCGCCCCTCCGCCCGCGGCTCATCGACCGCTACCTCATCGCCATCCAGCGGGGTGGCGCCGAGCCTGCGCTGTGCGTCAACAAAGTGGACCTCCTGGAGCCGGCAGAGCGCGTCGCCGAGATGGAGAAACTGACGGTTTACCGCGAGCTCGGCGTACCGGTCGTGCCCTGCTCGACGAAGACCGGGGAGGGGCTGGAGACGCTGCGCGAGCTGGTCCAGGGGAAGACGGCCGCTCTCGTCGGACACAGCGGCGTCGGCAAGTCGTCCATTCTGAACGCCATCGACAAGGAGCTGCAGCTGGCCATCAACGAGCTGCACCGGCGCGGCACCGGCCGCCACACCACGAGCTCGTCGACTCTCTATGACTTCGGCGACGGGACGTATCTGATCGACACGCCGGGCATCCGCGAGTTCGGCCTGTGGGACCTCGACCGCGACTCGCTGCGCGACTACTTCCCCGAGTTCGCGGAGCCTGCGCAGTCCTGCCGCTTCAACGACTGCACGCATACGCACGAGCCGGGATGCCATGTCAAAGACCTCGTCGAGGCCGGAACGATGAACCGCGCGCGCTACGACACGTACCTCCGGCTCTATGAAGACCTTGGAACCCAGCCCTGACCTGGTCATCAACCCGCGGGAGAGGGGATTCGTGCGGCTCGATTTCGGGGAGCTGTTCGGCAACGATCATCCTGTGATCGTCGAGATCGGATCGGGCAAGGGACGCTTTCTCATCGCATCGGCGATGGAGCGGCCCGACGTCAACTTCGTCGGCATCGAGAAGTCGCTCCACTACCACCGCGTCATCCGCGAGCGCGTCAGCAAACGCGCCCTGACCAATGTGCGCCTCATCAACCACGACGCGTTCCTGGTCATGCGGGAGATGTTCGCCGACCGGTCGCTGTCGGAGATCCACATCTACTTTCCCGACCCCTGGCCGCGGAAGCGCGAGCAGAAGCGCCGGATCATTCGCCCCGACGTCCTGGCCGAGGTGCGGCGCGTGCTCGCCGATGGCGGCTCCGGGATCTACGTCACCGATCATCGCGAATACTTCGAGGCCGCTGCGCCGCTCATCGCCTCTCTGTTCCGGTCCGAAACGCGTGTTCCCGGCCCAGGCGATGCCCCGCGGACGAACTACGAGGCGAAGTACCGGGCGGAGGGGCGGGAGATCTACGAGGTGCGGTTCTGGACGTGAGGACCGATCAGCGGGATCGGGTCGCCCCGGTCCTTTCTGTGTCCTCTGTGACTCTGTGGTTGTTTCACCACAGAGTCACAGAGGACACAGAGAAGATCAGGATCCTTCTGCCTTCTGCCTTTACACTCGAACCGTGCGCATCCTCGGGGTTGACCCTGGCTCGATCACGACAGGCTTCGGTGTGGTCGACTACGAGAAGGGGCGGCTGACCCTGGTCGAGCAGGGGACGATCACGACCACTCGTGGAGCGGAGCTGCCGGACCGCCTGGCGCGCATCCATCGGGGCATCGCCGAGGTGATCGGGCGGACGGGGCCGGAGGCGGTGGCGGTGGAGACGCCGTTCGCCGGGCTCAACGCGCGGAGCCTGATCCAGCTCGTGCACGCGCGCGGGGTCATTCTGCTGGCCGCGCAGGAAGCGCGGCTGGCCATCTATGAATATGCGCCGCGGTCGGTGAAGAGCGCCGTGGCCGGCCACGGCGGGGCGGAGAAGGAGCAGGTCGCGCGCATGGTGCGCATGATGCTGCCCGGCTGCGCGGCGCTGCAGATCGCCGCCGACGCCGCCGACGCGCTGGCTATCGCCATCTGCCACGCCCATACGGCGGGGACGCATGCGCGGATGAAAATCCGGGCATGAGCTCTTCGCTTCCGCAGGAAGAAGCGCTCGAGTCCACAGTCCGGAGCAGCACCGCGCGCGGGAAGCTGGGGCGGACGTTCAGTGCGCTGCACTACCGCGACTTCCGGCTGCTGTGGTTCGGCGCGTTCACCTCCACGACCGGAACGTGGATGCAGACCGTCGCCCAGGGCTGGCTCGTCCTGCAGATGACCGACTCCGCCTTCCTCCTCGGCGTGGACGGCTTCCTGGCCACGGGGCCGATGCTGATCTTCTCGCTCTTCGGCGGCGTCATCGCCGACCGCGTGGAGCGGCGGAAGATCATGCTGCTGTCGCAGTACCTGCAGATGGCGTTCGCCCTTCTCCTGGCGCTGCTCATCTGGGTCGGCCAGGTGAAGGTGTGGCACATCTTCCTGTTCTCGTTTCTCACGGGGAGCGCGCAGTCGTTCAGCGGGCCCGCGTACATCTCGCTGCTGCCGCTGCTGGTGAAGCGCAAGGACGTGTCGAACGCCATCGCCATGAACTCGATGCAGTTCAACCTGGCGCGCGTGGTCGGTCCGCTCCTCGCCGCGGTGACGTTCGCGGCGTGGGGCGCGGCAGTCTGCTTCCTTCTGAACGGGCTGTCGTTCTTCGCGGTGATCATCGCGCTGATGCTGATCCGCTCTCCGACGATGGAGGCGCGGGAACAGCAGCGCGGGATCATGGACGAGATGCGCGCCGGCTTTCAGTTCGTCCGGGCGCGGCGCACGCTCGTCGTCCTCACGTTTCTGGCATTCGCCGGCACGTTCCTGGGCATGCCCGTGGTGACGTTCATGCCGGTGGTGGCGCGATCCATCTTCAATCTGCCGGCCACCGGCTATTTCACGATGGTGACGGTGTACGGGCTGGGATCGGTGGCCGGCGCGCTGATGGTGGCGGCCACGGCACATACGGCGCGGAAGGGACGGCTCGCGCTGAAGCTTCAGCTCGCGTTCGCGTGCCTGCTTGTGGCCTTCGCCTTCTCGCGCGGGCTGCTGCTGAGCCTCATCATCGCGTTCTGCGCCGGCGCGTGCATCGTCGGCGTGATCTCCCTTTACAGCTCGCTCGTGCAGCTCACCACCACCGATGCGATGCGCGGCCGCGTCATGTCCATCTTCATGCTGGCCTTCCGCGGCGGCATGCCGCTCGGCAACCTGCTGGCAGGGTTCGTGGCGCAGCGGTGGTCGATCAGCGCGGCCCTGGCCGTGAACGGGGCGGTCCTGGCCGTCGTGGCACTGGTATTCATTGCGCGAGGGACTGATCTGGACTCGGAAACCGGTAGCCGGAAGCCGGTAACCGGAAACCGGTAACCGGTAACCGCGTGTTTGCGTGTCTCGTTTTCCCGAGTCCCTCTCGAGCTTGATCGAGTGGCAATGATGGGTCTCGTTCAAACCTGCGATAGTCGCACCGAAGCGCGAGAACGCAGACGACGATCGCGGGGCACGGAGCGCGACAGAAGCATAGGCTCTTCGAAAGGCTCCACCGGCTTCCGGCTTCCGGTTTCCGGTTTCCGGTTTCCGGTTGCCGGTGGCCGGATACAATCGGCCCGCGGTATGCACCGGGACACTGAACGAATGGCGAAGCCGAAACAGCAGGGTGGAACGGCGGTCGAACAGGCCGCCTGCGCTCCGGAATGGACTGACATCCTCCGGCAGATGATCCTCATCCGCCGCTTCGAGGAGGCGTCCGAGCGCGAGTTCCGCAAAGGCAAGATCGGCGGATATCTCCACGTCTACATCGGCCAGGAGGCGGTGGCGAGCGGCATCATCACGGCGCTGCAGCCAGGCGACGTCGTCTTCTGCGGCTACCGCGACCACGCCCATGCGCTGGCCCTCGGCTCGGATCCCAATGCCGTCATGGCCGAGTTGTTCGGAAAGGCCGCCGGCGTCTCGAAGGGGAAGGGCGGCTCGATGCACCTCTTCGACGTCCAGCGCGGCCTGTACGGCGGCTATGGGATCGTGGGCGGACATCTCACCCTCGCGGCCGGCGCCGCATACGCGCTGCGCTATCAGAAGAAGGCCAACATCGCCGTCTGCTACTTCGGCGACGGCGCCATGAACATCGGCTCGTTCCACGAGGCGCTGAACATGGCTGGGCTGTGGGGGAAGGAAGGGATGTGCCCGGCGCTGTTCATCATCGAGAACAACGGATACGCGATGGGCACCTCGGTGGAGCGTCACTCGGCAGTCACCGACCTCTCCGCGCGGATGCGCGCATACAACATTCCGTCGGAGAAGGTGGACGGGCAGGACGTCTTGGCGGTGCGCGGCGCGGCCGATCGTCTCATCGCGCAGATTCGCGAGAGCGGCAAACCTCACTGCATCGAAGCGGTCACCTACCGCTTCTCGGGGCATGGCGCGGCCGACATCCTGCAGCCGTACCGTTCCAAGGACGAGGTGGAGCAGCAAAAAAGCCGCGATCCCATCGTCATCCTCAGGCAGCGGCTGGGGGAGATGTGCGGCCTGACCGATGACGACGTGAAGAAGATGGACGAGTGGGCGACCGAGGTGGCGGCCGGCGCGGTGAAGTTCGCGGAAGAGAGCGCGCAGCCGGATCCCGGGGAGCTGTTCACCGACGTCGTGGCCGAGCACGGCCCGGCTCCCGTCGCAGAGAACGAGATCGAATAGGAATGGCCGAGAAGAGTTATCGCGACGCCATCCGCGACGCAATGATGGAAGAGATGGATCGCGATCCGAACGTCCTCATCATGGGTGAGGACATCGGAGTCTACGAGGGGACGTTCCGCATCACGGCGGGCATGCTGAAGAAGTACGGCCCGCGCCGCGTCATCGACACGCCGATCGCGGAGGCCGGGATGGTCGGCACGGCGGTGGGCATGGCCATGCTCGGTCTGCGTCCGATCGTGGAGATGATGACGATCAACTTCTCGATCGTCGCGGCCGACCAGATCCTCAATCACGCCGCGAAGGTGCGGTACTTCTCGGGCGGCCAGGTGGACGTGCCGGTGGTCATCCGCGGACCGCACGGCGCGGGAGTGCAGCTCTCCGCGCAGCACTCCCAGTCGTTCGAGTCGTTCTACGCGCATTTCCCCGGGCTGCACGTCGTCGCGCCGGGCACTCCGGCCGACGCCAAGGGGCTGCTGAAGACGGCCATCCGCGGCAAGGACCCGGTCGTGTTCCTGGAGAGCGCCGCGCTGTACGGGATGAAGGGCGAAGTGCCCGACGATCCCGACTTTACCGTGCCGTTCGGTGTGTCGCGCGTGGCCCGCGAGGGGCGCGACGTCACGATCGTGTCGTTCAGCAGGATGATGCAGCTCTCGCTCGCCGTCGCCGACAAGCTGTCGAGGGACGAGGGAATCGAGTGCGAGGTCATCGACCTCCGCACGCTCCGTCCGCTGGACATGCAGCCGGCGTACGCGTCAGTGCAGAAGACGCATCGCGCCATCGTCGTGCAGGAGCAGTGGAAGCCGTTCGGGGCGGGCGCCGAGATCGCCGCCAGCATCACCGAGACGCTGTTCGACGAGCTCGATGCGCCGGTCATCCGCGTGACGGGCGAAGACGTGCCGATGCCCTACGCGCGCAACCTCGAGCTGCTGGCCACGCCGCACGAGCAGCACATCGAGCGGGCTGTGAAGAAAGTGATGTATCGCGAGTAACGAATGGCCGAGATCATCATGCCCAAGATGGGCGATGCCATGACCGAGGGGAAGGTCGTCAAGTGGTACAAGAAGGCGGGCGATGCCGTGAAGAAAGGCGAGCCCGTCCTGGAGATCGAGACCGACAAAGTCAACCTCGACCTCGAAGCCGAAGCCGATGGGACCCTCGGACAGATCGCCGCGCCGGACGGCCAGGTCGTGCCGGTGGGCGGCGTGCTGGCAATGATCCTTGCGGAGGGGGAGAAGGATGCCGCGCCCGCGCCCGCGCCGGCGAAGAAGGATGGAGCGCCGGTGCCCTCACCGGCGCCGTCGGCTCGCGGGGGTGAGGACACCCCCGCTCCACAACAGCGCCGAGCCACGGATCAGAAGGACAGCATCCGCCACTCCACCGGCGAATACGGAGAAGCGGTCGACATGAAGGGGCCGCGGCGCGATCGCACGGCGACGAACGTCGTGCCGATGCCGCAGCAGCAGACGGGCGCGCGCCCGCGCTCCTCACCACTGGCGCGTCGTATGGCGGAAGACCTCGGTGTCGACATCGCCGCGGTGCAGGGCAGCGGTCCGCGCGGCCGCATCATCGCCGCCGATATCAAGGCCAGCGGAGCGCCGGTCTCCTCACCGGCGCGCGCCGCCAGGAATGGCGGCGCCCCACTGGCGACCCGGCAGGTCCCTCTCTCCGCGATGCGCCGCACCATCGCCAGGCGCCTGGCGGAGTCGACCGGCCCGATCCCGCACTTCTATCTGACCGTCGACTACGACGTCACGAATCTGATGTCGGTCCGCGAGCAGGTGAACGAGATCGAGGGCGTGAAGCTGAGCGTGAACGACTTCATCGTCCGCGCGGCCGCGCTCGCTCTGCGGCAGCATCCCAACGTCAACGCGAGCTGGGGCGACGAGGCGATTACGCAGCATGGCGAGGTGCACATCGGGATCGCCGTGGCCACGCCCGAGGGGCTGATTACTCCGGTCATTCGCAATGCGGACGGCAAATCGGTTGTTCAGATCGGACAGGAAGTCCGCTCCCTGGCCGAGAAGGCGAAGAACCGGAAGCTCAAGCCGGACGAATACCAGGGCAGCACCTTCACGATCTCGAACCTCGGCGCCTGGGGCATCGAGGAGTTCACGGCGATCATCAACCCCCCGAATTCGGCGATCCTGGCCATCGGCGCCGCGGAGTCGAGGCCGGTGGTCGTGGACCGGCAGATCGTGGTCCGCGATCGCATGAAAGTGACGATGTCGTGCGACCACCGCGTCGTCGACGGCGCGACGGGGGCTGAGTATCTCAAGACGCTGCGGTTGTTCATCGAACAGCCGTTGCGGATCGTTGTCTGAGCACGTAGAAGCGGAAGCCGGAAACCGGAAAGCGGAAACGGAAAACGGAAAGCGGAAACCGCTAGAAACGGAAAACCGGAAACCTGGGTTAAACTACCCGCACCGCACGATAGCCAATGCCTTTCGACCTACTCGGTCTTCTGGTCGTCATCTTCATCATCTGGCTCGTCCTGAAGGTGGCGCGCGTGGCGATCCGGCTCATCGTGTTCGTGATCACCGCGACGATCATCCTCGCGGCGGTCTATTGGTTCTTCATGAGGTGAATGTGAGCGATCGAAAATACAAACACAAGGGCTACCAGGATGGTGGCTCGTATGGAAACAAGCCGAGCGGCGGCGGCAATCGCCCGCCGTTTCAGCCTTCGGAGCCGCGGCCGCAGCGGATGGAAGGCTCGCCGCGGGGCAGGACGGCCGGCGGCTTCGGCCCGGAGGCGTTCAAATGTAATCAATGCGGCCAGATCCGCCAGAACCTTGGCGAGCTGACGCATGACGAGACGTGCCTCAAGTGCGGGGGCGACCTGCACACGTGCGGCAACTGCCGCGCCTTCGATACGACCACGACGTGGGAGTGCCGGGAGAACATTCCGGTTCGCGTGGCCGGAAAGCACGCCCGGAACCAGTGCACGTTCTTCTCGCCGAAAATCGTGCGCGACCTCTCCGCGGACAAGGGCAAGCTGCTCACGCCGGACGACGCGCGCAAGGCCTTCGACGCGCTGTTCAACAAGAAGTAGCGGCGCTGCTCTCCCCCTCGCGCTGAGACCCATCTCGGCACTCAGTGCCGGTCGGAATCGGTGATCCGGGGTTCCCGCGCCAGTTGTCCGACTCCGAGGAGAGCGGCAATCGAAACGGCGCAGCCGGCGATGACAACCCGCAGAGATGACCTCCAGATGTCGCCGATGACACCTCCCAGGGCCATGCCGATCGGAACCGCCAGCGCGCTCACCGACACGACCAGGGCCATGACTCGGCCACGGACCGCGGCGGGCACTGACGTTTGGAACGCCGTGATGACGGCGATGTTCACCACGGCCGAGAATGCGCCGATTGCCACGAATGCCGTCAGCGCCGGCCACACCGAGGGTGTCATGGCGACGACGAGCAGCGCGCCGGCGATCCCGAGTACACAGCCGCCGATGAGCCGTCTCATGCTGCGCACGCGCCGCAGCATGAGGCCGGCGGTCACGGATGCTGTAAGCGCTCCGGCGCCTGAGCCGGCCATGAGGAATCCGTACCACTGCGTGCCCGCGCCGAGAACCTCGCGCACGTAAAGCGGCAACAGGACAAAGACCGGCATGAAGAGGAAGTTGACTCCTGCAAAGAGGACGAGAACGGCGGTCATGCCGCGATGCTCTCGCAGGTAACTCAGGCCTTCTCCGGTCTCGATCGCGTACTCGCGGATGGCAGCCAGCAACCTCCGGTTCTCTCTCCGGCGCCTGGGATCCGGTGGGATGAACGCCGTAGCAACCGCCCCGTAAAGAAAAGTGAGCGCGTCAAAGAACAGCAAGGCCGCAGCGCCGAGGGCGGCGTAGAGGAGGCCGCCCACGGCCTGGCCGGCCAGCGCCGCGGCGTGGAGCGAGATCTGATTCAACGAATTCGCAGCGGCCAGGCGATCGACCGGCACCAGGTCAGGAATGGCGGCCTGAACGGCAGGCCTGAACAGGGCTCCCATCGACCCGCTGAAGAACGAGGTGGCGACCAGGGCCACCACATGAGCGGTGGTGGCAGTGGGCCACCAGGCGATCAGGCCGGCCAGGGCACCGACGGCCACGGCTCGCAGAATATCGGTCGTGATGAGGATCGACCGGCGCGAATGGCGATCGGCGATGGTCCCTCCCACCGGTCCGATGAGTGCAATCGGAATCGTCGAAGCCATCATCACGATCCCTACGAGCGTTGCTGACCCGGTCTTGTCCAGAGTGAAGAATGCCGCGGCGATCAAAAAGGCCTGATTGCCGAGCTGACTGAGAAGCTGTCCCTGCCAGAGGAGAAAGAAGTTGCGACCCAAGGTCCACATGAGCTGCGCACTCCGCGAGCTCGACTATGGGCTGGACTCACCGATCGTGTCTTGGCGTTTTTTGACCGAGTGGCCGATACGATGCGGGGGGAGAGCAGGCGATCCTTCTGAATGCGTCGTAGAACCTGCTGAGATCTTCGAACCCGACGTCATGGCAGACATCGATTGGTGACGACCCCGCCGCGAACCGGAGAAGAGCATCCATGACCCTCAGGTAGTGGCGATAGCGGACTGGCGGGATCCCAAACGACTTTGCAAAGACGCGCGTCAGTGCCGCTCCGGAAATGGCGAGGCGTTTGGCGACGACGCCGATCAGCGCGCGACCGGTCGCATATTCCGAATCGAGGATCCTCTTTGCAGCCACAGCGGCGGGATGAGGATTCGACGCGCGGCCGATCTCGATCCGGCGCTGGTTCATGAACAGCGACGGAACCATGCCGTTTGTCGCGCCCGCAGCGAAGCGCACGGCCACGGCATGAACGCTGACCTCGCAGCGCTCGAGCCGGGCTTGAACGACGGAGAAGGGCGGCAGGATCAGCGAAAACGAACGAGGCGCGGCGACCTCCGCGTCGTCGCGAAGATACACAACCCTCCCTCGCTTCACTTCGACTGTTGCGTAGATGAGGGCGGGCCCGGCCACATCGGTTCCGATCTGGGTCGCGTCGATGCGCAACTGCTGTGCGATGCGAAGGACCCCGTTGTCGACCAGCACCTGCCGGCTTCCATTCATACCGTTGGAAGTGTATGCGGAAGGAGTTCGTCAGGCCGCCTTGCCGTGTGCGCCTGCCGGGATCGACTGCAGCGGACGTCGTCGCCGGAACGGCAGCAGCAGCATCCAGAGAAGCGGCTGCCGCGTCTGGAACTGCAACTCAGGGACACCGAACACCGGCCGGTCCACGTTGGACCTCTCCCGATACGTTCCGAACAGGCGATCCCACCACGGAATGCTGAAGCCGAAGTTCGTATCGCGGTCGGTCACGGCCGCGGAGTGATGAATCGAGTGCATGGCCGGGGTCACGACAAACCACCGCAGGACTCGCTCGATGGCGTGCGGCATCCGCAGGTTGGCATGGTTGAACAGAGACGTCACCGCGAGCAGTGTCTCAAAGAGGATGACGGCGGTCGCGCCAGCGCCGAGCGCAGCAACGACCGCCAGCTTGATGATCATCGACAGCAGCATCTCCAGCGGATGGAAGCGGGATCCCAGGGTCACGTCGAAGTCGATGTCCGCGTGATGAACCCGGTGGAGGCCGAAGAGCACAGGCACGGAGTGGAAGAGGACATGCTGACCGTAGATGGCCAGGTCGAGCAGAACGACCGCCAGGATGATCTCCAGCACCGGCGGCCATTCGGCAAGGTGGAACAACCCGAACCCGCGATCCGCCGACCAGAGAGCCGCGGCGACCGCGCCGGCGGGAAAGACCAGGCGCAGCAGCGCCGTATTGAGCAGTGTCAGAGCGAGGTTGTGGGGCCACCGGCTCATCCGTGGCGCTCGACGCGGATGCGCGTCCAGAACCGCCTCGGCCACCGCCATCAGTGCGAAAACGGCGATGAAAGAGCCGGCTCGAATGAGGATCGCGTGACTCTCGATCCACGTCATCCGCGCCTCCGGAGAGGCTTCTCACCGGCGACGGTCTTCATTCCTGCAGCGCGCCATTCGAGGACGCCCTCTTCCAGTCGCCGGGCCCGGAAGCCGCGTCGCGACAGCAGACGAACGGCATCGGCTGACAGCATGCAGTACGGTCCGCGGCAGTACGCCACGATCTCCTGGCCCTTCTTCAGCTCTTTGAGCCGGCCGGCCAGTTCATCGAGCGGAATCGACAGGGCGCCGGGTAGGTGCGCGGCGGTGTATTCATGCCTTGGACGCACGTCGATGAGCACGGCCTCACTCGTTTTCAGGCGCGCAAACAGCGTCTGGCGGTCGACGCTCTCAACCCCTTCGGTCTGAGAGAGCAACGCTTCCCGTGCGGCCTGGAGCTCGCTGAGCTGCGCCTCGCCGAGCTCCCGGATGTGCACGAGGAGGCCCCCCACGGCGTCGCTGGCAAGCCGGCAGGTCACGTAGAGTCCCTGCTTCTCCGACGTGACGAGATGGGCCTGCCTCAGGACCTGAAGGTGCTGCGACGCGTTCGCCACGGTCTGACCGGTCGCCGTGGCGAGCCGTTCGACGGTACGCGGTCCCTGGGACAGAGCATCCAGCATCTCCACGCGCTTCGGCGCAGCGAGCGCTTTGCCGAGGCGGGCCAGTTGTTCGAAGAGGGTGTCTTTCGGTGAAGGCATGGAACTAATCTAGTTCCTGCTTGATTAATAGTCAAGCAATGGCTTGAGTAGTGCCGGACCTCTCACAGGAGATCGGTCTGGGGGACGACAGGCCGGAGGACTTCGATCGCTGAAGCGGCACGTCGAGAACTTCGAGGCCGAGGAGCGCTGCCAGCCGGCGCCGTGAGCCGGCCAGGGCACCGGGCTCCGCCGCCAGCCGGGCTTCCGCGGCGATGCGCTCCCTGTCGAGACGTCGCCGATCGTAGCCGGAGACTTCGCCCCCTTCCTGCAGGCGAGCTGCGGTCTCCGCTGCCGCTCGGATCTTGCTGAGCCAGGCCGTGAGCGCGTCGACGAGCCGCTGCCGGCTGGCGGCCGTGTTGAACTCCGAACGAACGAGACGTGCGAGCTCTCGTTGCTGACCGCCGACTTCCTCTCTGGCAGCCTCCACCCGTAGCTCGGCGGCCCGCCGGAGCAGCCCGCGACGGCCGGAGAGATCGAATGACTGCGAGATTTGTTGAAACCACGGCGTCAGCTCGAGAAAGCCGAATGCGGCGAGGATCAGGCCGATGACGATCTTTACGAACGTGATCTCGGCGTTCAGGCCTGCGATCCGATACGTGGCGATCGGTGTCATCCCGCTGAGGCGGACCAGCAACCATGCCCCGGCGAGCGCGGCGAGAATCACCGGAACTCCGAATTGGACGACGATCCGGAGATTGGCATTCCGCCCGATGAGCACGATCTTGAACACGCCATTGAGAAAGTGGACCACAGCGGTCGATGCGACAGCCGTGTCGACCGGAAAGAAGAGCCCAAACGCCGGCAGAAGGGAGAGTACCGAGGCCCGAAGCCGGAGAAAATCGTCAGCGCCGACGCCAGGAGTGCGACGGCGCACACGATGAGGTATGTCACGAGCGTGGGGAGGATGGCGGAGCGCTTTTTCGAATCGCGTCCATCACGATTCCCCGCCCGTCCCGCACATAGCTGTGATGATCACCATCCATCAGTATGAGTGAAGCACCGGTACGGCCTACCACTTCGCGGATGCGCTCCAGAGGGGTCACCGTGTCTCGACTCCCGTAGATCAGGATCGCCTTCGAGCCGGCAGCCTCGAGCGGTTTGCCTGCCGGCTTGGTGAGGAGAACGTTACGGATGGCACCGTTGATGGACGGCCAGTCGTGCAGGACCGCATCCTCCGCAACCGCGTCCGGGACACTGTCGCTGACGCGTGGAGCGAGCGACCGTATGAGCGGCCGGAAGGCTCCCATGATCAGGCAGGTCTCCCGTGCGAGGATCGGGTTCAGGGAGAACAACGCTGCCAATTGCGACATGTCACGAATGCGGCCCCTGGCGTCCTCTTCCCCTCGAAACAGCGGCGTGCCCAGCAGGACGAGCCGGCCGACCTCATCCGGGTAGCGAGCACCATAGTGCGCGGCCAGGATCGTGCCGAACGAATGCGCCACGATGGTCACATTGCTCGTGGCGTTTCTGGCTGCGAGCGTCCGGCGCAGCCACGCCATGTGGTCCTCGAGCGTTGGCTCGGTCAGCGGCCATGGCGATCGGCCGAAGCCGTAGGCGTCCACGTAAAGGAGACGATGATCCTGCTGCAGTGGGTCGAAGGCCGTTCCCCAGTAACGAGTCGAGCCTTGCAGCCCGGCGATGAACACGACCGGATCGCCGCGACCCTTCTCGACCACGAACAATTGATCGCCGAGGTAGCTGCGTCTGGCGCGCTCACGCTTGATGTTGTTCCAGGCCAGAACCTCGACGAGCCCGAAGAACCCTGCCACCACCACCACGATCGTGAGCAGCACGCGTTTCCATCTCGAATGGCGCGGTTCGTGCTCGTTTTGGCGTCGGGAAACGGAGGACTGATGGCTCATACGGCGGAACACAAAATGACGCCCGAAATGGAAGAATGCATCAAGGCCTGTCTGGATTGTCTTCGCGCCTGCGAGGAGTGCTTCGGCGAATGCGCTCGAATGGACATGGCCGGAATGGCGCGCTGCATCCAGCTCTGCAGCGATTGCGCGGACATCTGCGCGCTCGACGCGGCGTTCATGAGCCGCGGCTCGCAATTCCACGGCCAGACATGCCGGGTCTGCGCAGACATTTGCGAGGCGTGCGCATCCGAGTGCGATCGGATGGCAGCGCAGCATAAGGGTGAGGCTGCGGAGATCCTTCGCCGGTGCGCGGAAGCCTGCCGCAAGTGCGCCGAGCTCTGTCGCCGCGTGGCCAAAGCTGCCTGACGTGGGCTGAGCGTCGTCGCGCTCATGCCGGACCGCGCCGCCAGAGCGCCCTGAAAATGACCACCTCGATGGGTGGAATGATGGTCCACTGCAAGAGCGGCAGGAGGCCGATGCCGAACAGCGTCGGCATTTCCGGACCGTAACTCCACCGTCCGGTTCGAAGCGCGAAAACTTCGTACGCAATCGTGATGATCAGTCCGACGAGCATGAACATCGTGAACGGCAGCGTTCTGCGCAACCGGGGCCATAGGAGAGTACGCGACGCGGCCGCTGCGCTTACGAATGCCACCGCAGTGATCACGATGTCGCCCAGCGAGGCCCGGAGACAGAGGAACGTGCCTGTCCAGAAGGGGAGCTCTGCCATGCCCACGAACCACTTCGCCTGAGACATCTCCCAGACGAAGTGCATTGCGAATGTGACGGCGGTCCATGCAAGCCAGCGCATCAGTCCATTGAATGCGGCGGTGACCCGCCGGCAAGAACACCCGGAATCATCGCACGTTCTTCACCGGACATCGTTCGCACCTGGCCACGGGTCAGGTTCTCGTCCAGAACAGGAGCCCGAAAGGTACGGAAGCAGGAACCGCAGCACGAGGTCATCGGTTGACGATCTCCATGGTCCGCCCGCAGCAGCAACGCGGCCTGGCTGTTCCCTGACACGACTCCGGAGCTCCCTTGACGACCTCGATCTCGCATCCGCAGCCCGGCTCAGGGCAGCGGTAACGCTCACCTTGTTTGAACGGCATGGTGTGTCTCCTTTCACGAACCTACAACGGAGCCTGTACCACGGTCCGTATTCCCGCGTGTCTCGCGTCATTCATCGAGAGCTACGAGGATGGCACATCCGCTCGTGGGTCCTTCCCCCGCGCAACTGCGCGTAATTTCTCCCAACGTCGCGCGCATCCGGCTGAGCCTGCCGAGCTTCTCATCGACCTCGGCGATCTTGGCGATGGCCCTCGCTCTGACGTCTGCGCAGCTCACGTTCGGGTCGACACGAAGCTCGAGCAACTCGCGTATTTCGCGCAATGAGAATCCGAGCTCCTGGGCCTGGCGGATGAAGCGGATGCGCCGCGGCATATCAGCTTCGTATTGACGAAACCCGGACATGGGGCGATGGGGCCGCTCGATGAGGCCCTTCCTTTCGTAGAAGCGGATCGTCTCCACTCCTACACCCGCTTCTTCAGCCACTTCGCCGATCTTCAGCGACATATTGTTCGCGTCCTCTCTCTACACGCCGTACCGTGGTACGGGGTCAAGCGGTGAGGAGCACCTCTTTTGTCGTGATACATGCCGCTCATGACCACAAGCTCGATGATCACCATCGCCGCGGTCATCAGTCCAGCCATGTAGAACTGATTGAAGCTGGGAATCGCGTTGGCAAGGCGGTCGACCATCGCGTACATGAGGATCCTCCGCGCCATGTTTCCCCATCCGAGCGGCATGCTTCGCTCCGCTCATCGTTGACTCCTACTGTTTCTTCGGTGACATCTTGATGCTGAGTGCAGTCTTGCCGTCCTTTGAGATCTTCGCGACGACGCGAGAACCGACCTTCAGGTCGCTCGGTTTCGCAGCATGACCGTCGGCATGAAGATACGTGGTCGTCTTCGTCACGTGCACGTGCATCGTTGTGCCGTCGGTCTTCTCCAGCATGAAACTGCCGTCTTCCTGCAGAGTGGTGATGGTGCCCATGTAGCTGTGGACCTCACCGGCATGTGCGAATGCGAGCGTGGTGACGCCGAAGAGGATGACCAGAGAGATTGCAATTTGTCGCTTCATGACGAGTCCTTTCAGTGTTGGTGTGGCGCTGCCCGAGGAGCGCGGGGAGCTTCATCGCCTCCGGCGAGAAATGCCTGCTCCTCCTGCATTTGCTGCCATTCCGCAGGTGATTTCGGATTCAACGTTTCCATCTCCGCGATCTCCTGTGGCGTCAGCTCCGGGAGGTGCCGGATGAAGTGCACCAGCGTCCAGCTGCCGTACGCGGATTCAGCGGTGCCGGCGCCGAATCCAGGCATGCCGGTCAAGCGGATGCCGTTCTCGATGATGGAGAACAGCGTACCGTCCGACAGCGACTGTGTTGCGGGCAGGGACATGTCGGGCGCTTTCGGATACATCTGCCGGCCCATCCCACCGCCTTTGCCGTCGTTGCCGTGGCAACCGGCGCAGTGGTCGGCGAAATGGGACCGCGCTTCGGCCCGTACCTCGGGCGTCAACCGCACCGGGTTCACTTCGCTTCGAAGATCGGCCGGCACCGCCCAGTGTCTCATCGTCCGCGCCATCGTAGCCTCGATGTACGACGGCTCTTCGTGTGCACTGAAGCCGCGCCGGATCATCGACGCGAACGCCGAGATCGCCACCAGCACTCCCACCGCGACGGCTGCGAGGATTGCCTTTGCGCGCGTGCTCATTTCCCATGCCCCTGATGCGCCGCGGGCTGCTCCGCGGGCGTGGTCGACATGGAGTCCACGCGCCAAGCAGAAGTCCCGCGCGGCTGTTTGTACCAGCCGGGATCGCGGGTGTAGTCCATGTCGCCCCGCACCTTCACGAGCGTGAACATGCCGCCCATGTCGATCGTCCCGTAGGGCCCCTGCCCGCCGAGCATGGGGATGCTGTTGCGCGGGATGGCCATCGACCTCATGTGATCGGCCATATCCCCCATGCCGGTCGTGCCCATGACCATCGTTCCCGGAACGATCTGGTCGAGGCGCTGCTGTGTATTCGAAGGATCGATGCCGAGAAGATTGGGCAGGTCGTGGCCCATCTGGTTCATCACGTGGTGCGTCTTGTGGCAGTGGAACGCCCAGTCGCCGGGGTTGTCGGCCGTGAACTCGATGTCACGCGTCGTTCCGACCGGCACATTGACGGAGTTCTCGGGCCACCACGCTGTCTCGGGTATGGCACCGGCGTCAGTGCCGGTGACGTAGAACGCGTGACCGTGAATGTGGATCGGGTGCGAATTCATGGTCAGGTTTGCCAGCCGGATGCGCACGCGGTCTCCGGTGCGAACGAGCATCGGCTCTGTCCCGGGGAACACGCGGCCGTTCATCGTGAACGTGTTGAAGTCGAGCATCACCGTCGGATCCGGCGTGGCCGTGCCCGGCTTGATGAACCATTCATTGAGAAAGATCGCGAAGTCGCGGTCGACGCGCCGGACACCCGCATCGCGTGGATGAATGATGAAGAAGCCATGCATGCCGAGGGCGATCTGGGTCATCTCATCGAAGTGGGGGTGGTACATGAGAGTGCCGGTCTGCTGCAGCGTAAACTCGTACGCGTACGTTTCACCAGGCAGGATCTTCGGCTGATTCAGGCCGCTGACTCCGTCCATCCCATTCGGCAGGATGAAGCCGTGCCAGTGGACGGATGTCCCCTCCGGCAAACGGTTCGTGACCAGGATACGCACGCGATCGCCTTCGAACGCCTCGATCGTCGGTCCCGGCGTCACTCCGTTGTAGCCCCAGCAGTTCACCTGGAGGCCGCTCACGAACTCTCGGCGAACGGGTTCGGCGATGAGATGAAATTCCTTGACGCCGTTCACCATGCGGTGGGGGAGTGACGTGCCGTTCGGCGTGATCACCGGCGCCCGGCCACTCTGGCGCCTGGGCGAGTTGGGCTTGGGTGGTGGGCCGCTCGCTCCGGCGGCGCGCAACCTCTGAGCGAACGCCTTCGTGGAACTCAGCAGGCCGGTCGCTGCACCGGCAAGACTGGACAACAGGACTCTACGACGTGTGAACGGCATGACTAGTGGCCTCCTCTGCTGTGGGCAACTGCTCTTTTCCCCTGGCCCTGATCCGTGGCCGGAGTGAACGATGTGTCGTCTCCGATTCCCTGCAGGGCGCGATCGAGGCCGGCGCGAGCAATCCAGTACTCGCGCTGCGCATCGATGGAATCGCGCTGCGCCTGCATCTCGTTCCGTTTCGCCTGGAGAAGCTGAAAGACGCCGGCGAGCATGGCGTTGTGCTCGAGCTTGGTCAGTTCCACGATTCGAGCGCGGCGCGGCACGATCACGTCCCGGTAGTACTCCAGGCGCGCGCGTGCCTCGCTGAGCGTTGCTCGCGCACTTCGCAAACGCGATGATGACTCCGCTTCAAGCGCGTTCAGCTCATGACTGGCACGAAGGAACTGCGCTTCCGCACGCGTCCGCGCCGCGCGTCCGGTGTTGAAGATCGGTATCGGTAACTCGATACCGGGGCCGGCGGTGCGCTTCCCGTCCGGCTCGCGCTCGTAGTGAACGTCGAGCACCGTTTCCTCCAGTGCCGCCAGCCGCGCCAGCGGGACCTGCTGGCGCGCGACATCCAGCTCTCGCCGGGCGATGGCGATGTCCAGACGCTGCGTGGCCGCGAGCTGTTCGAGCTGCTCCTGCTCCATCTCGCTCGCCGGCAGCTCGGGAAACCCATCCGCTATGCGCCACTCCGCGGCCACGTTCCGCAGGCCCATCGCCCGGATCAACGCCTCACGAGCGAGCAGTACGCTCTGCTCTGCGCGTGCGAGATCGAGCTTGGCCTGCTCGTACACCGCTTGTTCGTTCTCCAGATCGAGGTCGGTGATGTTCTCCGCCGCATGCTGCTTCAGCGCGACTTCGGCTGCCGTCTGCGCAGAAGCGGCACCGGTGCGGGTGAGTGCAACGCGCTGGGTTGCTGCGACGAGCTCGTAATACGTCAATCGCACATCCGCCGCGAACCGCAGCACCGCGGAACTGACCGTCATCTGAGCGGCGTCGAATGCCGCGCGTCCGAGAGCTCGCCGGCGCGGCAACTGGATCAGTTCGATGAGCGATTGCGCCAGCCGCAGTTCGTATGGGCGATAGGGCTCGCCAGGAAAGCGGATCTCGAACTCGAACACGGGATTCGAGATCGTACTGGCCTCGATGAGGTCCGCCCGGGCGATGCCCAGCTCTGCGAGCGTCACTTGCAGGCGCGGGTTGTTGACCAACGCGATGGCGACCGCTCCATCTGCGGTGAGGTCATCGCGCAGCATCGCTGCCACGCGTTCGTCGTCTGCGGTAGCGGGCACTGACCGCCATTCGACCGGCGCGCCGGTCCTCTGCACAACGGTGTCTTGAACATCGGGGGCGCCGGCGTCGCGTGGAACGCTCGCGCATGACGTGAGCGCGGCTGCTGCTGCGGCGGCGGTGAAGATCGTGATGATCTGCTTCATGAATCGGTCCTCAGTTCTTCTTCACGAGCGCCATGCCGCACCTGGGGCACGTGCCCGGCTGATCGCTCGTCACTTCCGGATGCATCGGACATGTGTAAACAGCTGCGGCGGGTTGCGGGGAAGGCGTTGTGCTGCCCGCAGACTGGTGAGCTTGATGTCCACCGCCCTGCGCGGCCTTTGCGGCTTCGGCGATCGCAGCGGGAGCCGGAGCGTCGAATGCGTCGGCCCGCAGGGTCGAAGCGGGCTCGATCCGCTGCATGTCGGTGTTCGACCGCGGAGCGGCTGCGGCGAGTGGCGTCACTCCCCTGCCTGGCTGCGCAGGCGAGGTTCCCGTGACGTGCTGACTGTGATCCATCTGTGGGGCCGTTGCCGGCTGCGTGTGCTGCGCGTGCGAGTCTGTTCCCGCCGCCGTGGCGCCGTGCTGCATTCCAGCATGTTGACCTTGCGACGCGGGCGCGCCGTGACCGGCAGTGGCATGACCCATCGCAGCATGGTCTGGCGATGCTGCACTGTGAGCACTGTGATCGGTGGCTCCGCCAGCATTCGCCGCGTGATCCATCCCGGCATGTGCATCCGTGGCGGCATCGTGCGAGGCGTGATCCGTACCTGTGGCACTGCCCGGCGAAACTTCGGCGGCGTGGCCGCCGTGCTCGTGACCACCTTCGACCGGAAGGCCCCTCGCCTGGGCTTCGCGGTATGCAGCGGCACTCTTCGAGGCGACACTCTGCTCTCCGCCGCAGGCGGCGAGGAGCATGAGCACAAACAAAAGGATTGGCACGATCGTGCCGTTAAGACGTTTCACTTGCGGACTCCTTACACCGGGAGACGAACGGAGGAAGAGGACGCAGCGCCGGTCGTCCGTGGGCACACGAGTGCCGTGGACGCGAGCGGGCCGCGTGAAGGCGGGATCAGATGCGGAAGAGTTGGACGACGACGTTGAGTCCCACGTCCTGGTCGCAGCGCATCGCGCCGAGAGTGATGAAGCTGCGATAAGCCGTCGCCGGCGAAGGAGTCGCGAGCCGTCCAACAGTCGATGAAGCGAAGAGGTGGAACGAAAGTGGAACCACCGTGGCGATCCGTTTTACGGGCTCGCGCTTCTCGCGTGCTGGCGCGGCCGGCACCGATTCATGTTCGTGGTCGTGATCGGCATGGTCGCCGCGAATCACGCTCGCAGCCATCTGGCATAGCGGCATGATCTTGTGCAGCATGCCGTGGAACGGCAGGACGCAGCAGCCGATGAGGAACGCACCCGCCAGCAGAAGCGGGCCGGTCGTTCCGATGATCCAGGCGGTTGCTACGACTTTGGGTCGCATCGAAGGGAGATCGTAATGCAAGTCGAGTTCCGTAACACGCCGATCGGTGAATGCGTTCCGTGTCAGAAATGGTGGCGGGCCAGACGGATGCGCTTCGTCGAAGCGGCCTGATCCGTCCACGACGAACCGGACGTCATTGCCGGCCTTTGCGATCCGTGGAAATCTTCACGGGACAGGCGTTGATCTTCCATCCATCCGCATTGACAGGTTGCGGCGCGCTCCACCTGCCGGCGACGCGGCGAACGCAGGAGATGTCGCGGACCTCACTTGGATGACCAATTTCCGAAACTACACGTTCGTTCGAAGAGTGGTCAGCGTTCTTGCAATCACGCAGACGGTTGAGAGGCGAATATGTTCAGACATGTGAATGTAGTCGGCGCGATCACCATCCCGGTTCCGAAACAGGAGCTCGTCGAGCTTCTCTGGGATATCAAGCGCATCCCCGACTTCGATCTGAAGGCGGATCGCGTCGACGTACGTCCGGAGACAGAGACGACAGGGTTCTACCGCGTCTGGGGTCGCTTCGCCGGCATCGGGTGGAGCAGGGATTTTCAATACTTCCTGAACGCCGACGGGTTTTACCTTCGAGAGGCTCATCCTTCGGGGCCGGAACCGGCGATCCACGGCGGTTTCATGGTTCAGGCGGTCGGACCCAATGAATCGACCGTCATCCACTACGAACAGTATTGGTTCGCCCGCCGCCTCGTCCCGCTGCGGCCATTCCTCGTGGCGTATCTCAACTGGAGCGTGCGGGTGGAGCTGAAGAAGATCAAACGCGCGGCTCTGGACAGGCACGCGCGTACCGCCGGCGAACGCGCCAGCGCTGGTGAGATGTTGAAAGTCCGAGTGTAGAACGCGACGGCCTCAGCGGAGATTTTCTGCATCGGCGCACTGGAATCGGCACGTCTGTTGCCTTGGTATCCATCAGGAGGAACCGATGAACACTCACGACGATGGATTCTGGGATCAGGTGAAGGGCAACTGGAAGCAGCTGAAAGGAAGAGTCCGCGAGAAGTGGGGTCTGCTCACCGATGACGACCTCGAGCAGATCGCCGGCCAGAAGGATCGTCTGTTCGGCAAGATCCAGGAGAAGTATGGCGAGGCCAAGTGGGAGAGCTCGCAGATCGAGAAGGAGCTGCGGGGGATGAACCGGCCGGAGAGCGAACCGCGGCGCTGAGAACGTTCGCTGACGAATGGAGCGCGGGTGTCCTCACCCGCGCCCCTCGTCGTCTCCCCCCGCCCGGGGCGCCGGTGAGGTCACCGGCGCTCCATTGATGCCGCCGGGTCGGCGGCGCTCCACACGGCCGCGTCGGCGGCGCTCCACACGACCGGTGCGAACCCTGTAGACTCCCGCGCCGCAATGGTTTTCCGCGCAGTCCTCTCCATCACCAGCGGCGTCCTTTACGCGCTCGCCTTTCCCGACGCGGCCATCGGATGGCTCGCCTTCATCGCGCTCGCGCCGCTCATGATCGCGATCGTCCGCTCGCCGACGGGATGGCAGGCCTTTCTCTGCGGCTGGATCGCGCAGACCACGGCCTGGCTGATCATGGTCCCCTGGGTCGTGCGCGTGATGTCGCATTACGGCGGGCTGCCTCAGCTGGCCGGAATTCTGATCTTCGTGGCCATGGCCCTGTTTCTCGGGCTCTATGGCGGCCTCTTCGCGTATCTCGTGTTCCGCATCCGGCCGGGCCCGTCGTTCGCGCGGTGGCTCGTCGTACCGCTGGCGTGGGCGGCGGTCGAATACGCCCGAACGTACCTGCTGACCGGATTCCCGTGGAATCTGATCGCCACGGCCATCGTGGACTTCACGCCGATGATTCAGATCGACCGCTTCGCCGGACCCTATCTGGTCGGCGCCATGATCCTGGTGCCCTCTGTCCTCATGGCATGGGCCGTCACGACGCGACCAGGGGGCGCCGTGCCGGTCTTCGCCACCGGCGGCGTGATCATCTTCCTGTTCGTGTGGTGGGGAACGGGGCTCGTAGCGTCGAAGCTGATCGTCCGGCCCACCGGCGCGCAACCGCATCGTGTGGCGCTGCTGCAGCCGAACATCTCGCAGGAGATGCGCTGGGACGTGGCCAACATGGTGCGCATCTACGACGGGATGATGCGGATGACGGGCGAGGCCGTGCGCAAGGGCGTCGACGTGGTGATCTGGCCGGAGTCGACCGTGCCGCTGTCGTTCTCGAGCACCGACTTCTATCGCCACGCCATCGAGTCCGTCTCCCGCACCCACGGCGCCGACATCATCCTCGGATCGGTGGCCGAGGATCCGGAGGATGCCACGAGGCTGTGGAATGCGGCGTTCCTCGTGAGCGGCGGGAAGACCATCGGCCACTACGACAAGATCCGGCTCGTCCCGTTCGGCGAATATGTCCCTCTGCGCAAGCTGCTCTTCTTCGCCGAAAAGCTCGTGCGCGCCGTGGGGGAGTTCCAGTTCGGGACGAACGAGGGGCCGCTGGCCGGCAAGTTCCGCTACGGTCCGGCCATCTGCTACGAGATCGTCTATCCGCAGATCACGCGCACGCAGGTCCGCAACGGCGCGGACGTGCTCGTCACCATCACCAACGACGCCTGGTATGACGGCACATCGGCTCCGCGCCAGCACCTCAACCAGGCCCGGCTGCGGGCGATCGAGGACGACCGCTGGCTTCTCCGGGCCGGGACCACGGGCATCTCCGCGCTCATCGATCCGAGCGGACGAATCATCGAAGAGCTGGCCATGGGCCGGCAGGGCATCATCTACGGAGAGTTTCACACCAGGACGACGACCACCCCGTACGTCCGGTTCGGCGACTGGTTCGCCTGGATCGCGATGGCGGCCGTGATCGTGGCAGTATGGCGAGGAAGGATTCCACCCCATGAGAGAAGACACGCTGACTAAGATCGAAGACCTCCGAAACAGACTCCGCTCCGTCCGGAGCTATCTTTGACCTCGATTCCGCCCGAAGGGCGCTCGACGAGATCGAGCGCGAGATGTCCGCGCCCGGCTTCTGGGACGACCCGGACACAGCCCAGGACTTAGGCCGCAAGCGCAGCCGGGTCGAGAAACGCATCCAGACCGGCCAGTCTCTCGAGTCCAGGTCCGAGGAGCTGGACGTGCTGCTGGAGCTGCAGGGGGAAGGGGAGAACGTCGAACGCGACATCGAGGCGCTCGTCACCGCTCTGGAAGCGGACATCTACCAGATCGAGATGACGATGAAGCTCTCCGGCGAGCACGACGATCGCGACGCCATCGTGGCCATCCACCCCGGCGCCGGCGGCACCGAGTCGCAGGACTGGGCGGAGATGCTCCTGCGGATGTATCTGCGCTTCTGCGAGCGCCGCGGCTGGTCCACGGAGATGGTCGATTACCAGGCCGGAGAAGAGGCGGGCATCAAGAGCGCCACCATGATGGTGCGCGGCGAGTACGCGTACGGGTACCTCAAGTCCGAGCACGGCGTGCACCGTCTCGTCCGCATCTCGCCCTACGACGCCGCCAAGCGGCGCCACACGTCGTTCGCGTCGGTCTACGTCTATCCGGACATCGACGAGGCCATCGAGATCGAGATCAACGACAAGGACCTCCGCGTCGACACCTACCGCTCCTCGGGCGCGGGCGGCCAGCACGTCAACGTCACCGACTCGGCCATCCGCATCACTCACCTCCCGACCAACATCGTGGTGACCTGTCAGAACGAGCGCAGCCAGCACAAGAACCGCGACACCGCGATGAAGCTGCTGAAGGCGCGCCTCTACCAGCTCGAGGTCGACAAGCGGAAGGAAGAGCAGACGAAGCTGGAAGGGGAGAAGAAGGAGATCGGGTTCGGCAGCCAGATCCGCTCCTACGTTCTCCAGCCGTACCAGATGATCAAGGACCTCCGGACAGGCCACGAAGTGGGGGACGTGCAGCGCGTTCTCGACGGCGAGCTGGACGAGTTCGTCGAGGCCTACCTGGCGCAGAGGGCCCGCACCACGGCGGACTGATGCGCATAGCCATGTTCACGCCGTTGCCGCCGGCACGCACCGGAGTCGCGCACTACGCGTCGATGCTGCTGCCGGCGTTGTCCGCGCGCGCCGCGGTCAGGGCCTTTGCGTCGGCGGAAGAGTATTACCCGGAGGAGTACGACGGCGTGGTGTATCAACTCGGGAACAATCCGTTTCACGAGCTCGCCTATGCCGAAGCGATGCGGAGGCCGGGAGTGGCGGTGCTGCACGACCTGGTGCTGCACCATCTCATCGTGGAGATGACGCTGGCGCGTGGCAACGCCGATGCGTACGTCGCCGCGCTGGAGGCGAACCACGGCCAGGCGGGGGCGGCGTGGGCGCGGGGGAGGGCGGCCGGGCTGCACAGCGAGATGGGCAACTTCCTCTTCCCGGCCTCGATCAGCGTCGCCAACCGCTCTCGCGCCGTCATCGTGCACAACCGCTGGGCGGCGGACAAGCTCCGCTCGTTCGGCGTCGAGACGCCGATCCATCTCGTGCCGCATCCGTTCGAGCAGCGGCGCCGCCCCGTCGACCGCGAGGCGATCCGGGCCAGGCTCGGCTTCGCCCCCGGCCACCGCGTGATCGGCCTCTTCGGCTTTCTCACCTCCGCCAAGCGCGGCGAAGTGGTCGTGGAGGCCTTTCGCATCGCCCGGACCCGCGAGGCCAGCCTGCGCCTCCTCATCGCCGGCGAGCCTGCGCCGAACATCGACATGTCGAAGATCGCCGGCGACGGCGTCGTGATCACCGGCTACGCCGCCGACGCCGACTTCGACGGCTACTACGCCGCGGCCGATCGTTTCGTGAACCTCCGCTACCCGTCGGCCGGGGAGACCTCCGGCACGCTCATCCGCGCGCTGGCGGCCGGGAAGCCGGTGGCCGTCAGTGACTACGCGCAGTTCGCGGAACTGCCGGATGACGTGGTGGTGAAGATCCCGTTCGACGACGAGGTGGAGCGGCTGGCGGACTTCCTGGCGGACGAGGTGCGCGATCCGGCGCCGGCTCAGCAGCAGTGGCTCGAGGAGAACGCCCGGCCGGACAAGACGGTTCGGGGGTATCTGGACGCGCTGAGTGGAGCGACGCCGACTCGGCGGCCTTCTTCGCCGGTGGAAAACGCCGCCGAGGTTGGCGGCGCTCCACTCAGCCGCCAGGTCGGCGGCGATCCACTGGCGATTTTCCCGGCGCTCTCCATCGCGCACGTCGCGAAGGAGGGAAGCGCCCTTCTGCTGACCCTGCGAAACGACGGCCGTGACGTGGTCCGGGCGCGCTCCTGGGGCCAGCCGGCCTATCGTGCGCTCGTCAAGGTCTTCGACGGCGCCGAAGAGATTCAGGATCACTGGATGGCGCTGCCGGGCGATGTCGCGCCCGGTCACAGCGTGCAGCTGACCCTGCCGTTGTACCGCGACGTGAGCGATCTGTCGCTGCGACTTCACCACGCGCTGGAAGGTGTCCCGATCGTCGACTCCTCTCCCGCGGAGAGCGTCCGTGTTCGATGATGCCGCGATGAGGCGTCTGCGGGTGCGCCTCGCATCGACGAGGCCCATCGGCATTGACGCGCCGCAGTACCGCCGCGCCTCTGTTCTGATCCCGGTCGTTCGAGACGGGGCAGGCTGGTCCATCCTCTTCACCCGGCGAGCCGAGCATCTCGTCGCCCACAGCGGGCAGATCGCGTTCCCGGGCGGCGCTGTGGAGCAGGACGAATCGCTCGAGGACGCGGCCGTCCGGGAGGCGGAGGAGGAGGTCGGCATCCACCGCTCAGCCGTCGAGCTGATCGGCCGTCTCGACGACGTCATCACGAACAGCGGCTATCTCGTCGCACCGTTCGTCGGCCTGGTCCACCAGCCGGCCCGATACGTGATGCAGGAGAGCGAAGTCGTGGAGGTCTTCGAGGTCCCTGTCGACGCGCTCCGCCACCCCTCGCAGCCGGACGTCCGCTACGTGACCTTTCGAGACAGGCGGTACCCGGCGTATTACTACGTTTACGAGCAGCGCGAGATCTGGGGACTGACCGGGCGTATGCTCAAGGCCTTTCTCGATCTGGTCTGGCAATCGGTGTAGTAGTTGCACTGCAGAATTCGGAAAGGAGTGAACACGATGGCATCAACCAAATCCAAGAAAACCGTTTCCCTCGGCGATGAGGATCGCCGGTACATCAACGAGAGCGTAGGCGAGGCCAAGCGGCGCGTCGGCGGAGCCGCGGCAGGACTGGAGTCCTCCACGATCTTCGACACGCTGGAGAGCTTCGGCCTGAGCAGTGATCGCGTCGAGCGCCTTCGCCAGGCCCTCGGCAAAGTCGAGGTCCGCGAGGGCATCGAGAAGGCGCAGGAGTATCTGTCCGAGCAGATCGAGATCGCGCGCGGCTACGCGCGTGACAATCCCAAGAAGGTCATCGGCGGAGCGGCCGGAGTGCTCGTCGGCGCGTCGCTGCTCGCGCTGGCCATCCGCCGTGCTGCCGGCGAGGACAAGCCGAAGGCGCGCGCGAAGCCGGCTTCTGCCGCGAAGTCCTCTTCGAAGAAGAGCAGCTCAAAGAAGTCCACCAAGAAGCGGTAAAAGTGGAGCGCCGCCGACCCGGCGGCTCCACTTACTTCAGCGCTTTTTCTACGTAGGCGACGAGATCTCTGCCGCCATCGCCGGCGTCGACGAACGCGCCGTTGACCATATACGTCGGCGTCGAGCGAATCTCGTTCGAGAAGGCCGTGCCGACGCCGCTGAGGATGCTGCCGCGGATCTGCTCCGAGACCACGTCGGCGTCGTAGCGCTGCATGTCGAGGTCGTTGTCCGATGCGAAGCCGCGCGCGAAGTCGTCGATCGTGAAGACCGACAACTTGTCCTGATTCGAGTAGATCTGGTTCTTGTACTCCCAGAACAGGTCGGGCTTCTGGCGGTGAATGGCCCGGCCGGCCACCGACGCGGGGAACGCCCACGGATGACCGCCGAGGGGAAGGTCGTAGCGGATGTACTGGACGCGATCGCCGTGCTTCT
Organism: Thermoanaerobaculia bacterium; assembly: GCA_035544675.1. Classification (GTDB taxonomy): domain Bacteria; phylum Acidobacteriota; class Thermoanaerobaculia; order Gp7-AA8; family Gp7-AA8; genus DATKCA01. The sequence continues at coordinate 31,249 of DATKCA010000051.1, forward strand.
CGAGGATCGGGTCGACGAAACCAGCCGCGAACTTGCACGACGGGCACTGGAAGTCGGAGAACTCGACGATGGTGACCGCCGGCTTCTCGGCGCCGAGGCGGGGGGAGCTCGAGAGGTAGGACTCGAACACCTTCATGCGCGCGGCGCCCGCGTCGGCATTGGCGCGCCGGAAGTGCCCGAGGAAGAAGATCGTGCCGTCGGGATCGACTTCACCTTCCATCGGCACCTTTCCGCGCTCCGTCGTCTCGATCAGCGTCACCCGATAGAGCCCCTCGGGCGTTTTCTGGCGGTCGATGACCGGAGTGAAGTTGCTCTTGAGCCGCGTCCACGTGAAGTTGGTCAGCTTCTCCTCGAGCGTGGCACCTCCGGCGTCGAGAAACCAGGGGCTGCCGAGGTAGAAGCCGCCGGCGCGGGATGTGATCGCGAGGTACTGGCCTGCACAGGCGTGGCGCGGGCTCTCGCTCCGGACGACGAGGGCGGTGAGGCCGTCCGGGAGCTTGCGGCCGAGAGGCTCGGCGCTGAGCTTGAGGTCGGCGCAGACGGGGAGGGACTGGCGGACGAGCTGCTCAGTCTTCGCGTCGAGCGGGTCGGCGGAGAGGGTGGAGGAAGCGGCCAGAAAGGCCGCGCACAGGATCGCAATTCGTTTCACGCCAGGCACTAACGACGGGAAACGGCCGGGTTGTTCCCCCAGGCCGAAAGGAGGCGCCCTGGGGGGCGCGGGTGAGGACACCCGCGCTCCATGGGCATGAGGTTACCTGTTGGGAGGAGCCTCGCTGATGCTCTCGACGGTCTTCCCGACCTTGTCATCGCGGCTTGTCTTCGCGGCGACATCGCCGATGGAAACGATCCCGACGAGCTCGTTGTTCGTGTTGACCACGGGCAAGCGGCGGATCTCGGCGCTGCCCATGAGGCTCAGCACTTCGTCCACCGTCGAGTCTTCCTTGACGCTCTTGACGTTCTTGGTCATCACTTCGCTCACGCGGACGTCACCGATGTTCTTGCCCTCGGCGATGGCGCGGATGACGATGTCGCGGTCGGTGATCAAACCGACGATCTTCTTCCCGTCGACGACCGGCACGACACCCGTGTCCTTGTCGCGCATGATGCGAGCGGCCTGAAGCAGGGTGTCCTTATCGGTAACACACTCGGGATTGGGGGTCATCACCTCCCGAATGTGCTGCGAACCGCGGCCGCTTCTCTCGTTCTGTTGAGCCATTGAGCCCTCCTTGTTTTCACTGTTGTGGAGAGCAAGTTCCGGGCCTCGGGGCGTTCGGGCCTCGGGAGATCAATTCAATTTGCGATGAGCGCGCGGAACTTCGCTTCGTCCCGCAACGCGGCCAGGTCCGAGTCCGCGGCGGCCTGCTTCTTCAGCTTCGGATTCAGCTTCAGCGCTCTTTCCAGCGCTTCCAGCGCCTCAGCCCGGTGGCCGGCGGCGAGGCGGATCACGGCGAGGTCGTAGACGAGCTCGGGCAGGTCGGGCTGCAGCTTCACGGCGCGCTCCTGCGCCACGAGAGCCTCGGCGAAACGCTTCTCGGTGAACGCGGTCCACCCTTCGTTCCACGCGTAGTTCATCTCGCCGTACTTCAGCAGGCGGCCGAGCTCATCGAACGGCTCGGGGTGATCGTCGACGCGGATGTCGATGGCGCGGTCGTTCCCGCCGTTGTATCCGGCGCGCTCCTTCACCACGAGCATCGCCGCGGACTGCTTTCCGCGGGAGTCGCCGCCGGCGTTCTCGCCGGCGAGCATGGCCGCGTACATCCGCTGTGCGAGCGAGCCTTTCGTGTCGAGAAACGCGCGCTCCATCGACGTCACGACCGCCTCGCCGGCCAGGATGTTTCCCTGGATCGCGTAGTTCGGCCCCTTCCGGCCGCCCGCCCACGCATTCGCGCCTTCTCCGGTGTACGTTGCCGAGCTGCCATCGGCGGCGACGATGCCGAACTGGCGCTGCTTGGCCGACGGATCGTCGCGAACGAGGATGCGCACGATCTCCTCCGGCGTCGCGCCGCGCTGCAGGAGCTCGAGGGCCCGCGGGCCGAATGTGATGTTGGCGTTGGCCTGCGTGGCGACGGCGCCGACGTTCGCGGTGGCAAACGGGACGACGGCGCCGACGGCAAAGAAGCGGGAGGCCACGGCGACGCCGAGCTCGCCCGAGGCCGGGTCACGGGCCACGATCGAGAACGTCGCGATCGTGTGATCCTGAGCCGCGGAGACGGCGAACGATCCTCCAGACCCGAGGAGCACCGCCAGCGCGAGTGTCTTCATCAGAAGCCGATACGCAGCCCGCCGGACAGCGTGAAGTAGTTCGGGTTGAAGTCGTGCTTGGTCCAGTGATACGCGGCTTCGAGAATGACGGCGTAGCGCCGGGTCATGGGGAAGTCGCCCGTGATGCCCGCGGTGAACCCGTAGTCGGTCGCGGAGATGCTGCCGTCATCCGCCTCGTGCCGGTAGGCGCCGACACCGCCGAAGATGCCGGTGGACCCGAAGATCTCCGAGAAGCGGTACTCGATGATGCCCGCGACGTGCTGCACCTCGCCGTCGACGTCGCGGCGGACCTCGACGATGTTGGGTCCCTGGATCTCCTCGGACAGGAAGCCGATCGGGCTCTCGATGCGGCCGACTTTGATCTTGAACATCGTGCCGGGGTCGAGCTCGAAACCGTAGTAGACGCTCAGCGACTGGTTGGAGAGGCTGAAGCCGTCGTCGGCCCCCTGGGTCCCGGCCGCGATGGGATTGTCGTCGATGACACGCTTGCTGCCGCCGATGAGAACGCCGAATTCGGTCGACTGCGCGGCCGCGGAGGTCGCGCCGGCGATCAGAATCGCCAGCAGGAATGCGGTTCGTTTCATGGCCGGCACTATAAGCGGATTGGAACTCATGCGGAAGTCTCCTCGGTAGAATGGGGATGTGCGAGTGGCGAGTGCAATGTCGTTCATTGGACGGGAGGCGCTGCGAATCGTTCTGCCGTCGTGGTGCGTGGCCTGCCGGCGTCACCTGCCGTGGCGGGATCGCGTGGCCTCGTGCTGTGGCTCGTGCTGGCGGGCGCTGCCCCGGATGACCGTGGCGAAGTGCGCGACGTGCGCGTTGCCGTGGAGGGCTTGGAGCGTCGCCGAGTGGAGCGTCGCCGAGTGGAGCGCCGCCGACCCGGCGGCCCCGCCTCCCACGAACGCCGCCGAGTCGGCGGCGCTCCACGTGGGGCACCAGTGCATTCCTTGCTCGACCGAGCCGCAGCCGCTGGAGTGGTGCGAGTCGTGGGGGGAGTATCGCGACGGACTGGAGCGTGTGCTGCACGCATTCAAGTTCGAACGGCATGACTTCCTGGACCGGCCGTTGGCCGGCCTGATGCACGAGACGCTGCTGGCGCGCGGAGACGACGACTTCGACGCGGTCGTCCCGGTGCCGATGCACCGGAAGAAGCAGCGGAAGCGGGGATACAACCAGGCCCATCTGCTGGCGGAAGCGCTGGGTGAAGCGATGCGCATCCGCGCCGAGAGGAATCTTCTGCTGAAGAGCGTGGAGAAGAAGACGCAGTCCACGCTGGCGCGCCACGAACGCGCATCGAACGTGCGGGGCACGTTCGCGGTGAAGGGGGACGCGCGTGACCAGTCGCTTCTGCTGGTCGACGACATCTGCACGACGGGCGAGACGCTGCGCGCTTGCGCGCGAGAGCTACTCGGGGCGGGCGCGGCCCGCGTCTGCGCGGTGACCGTGGCCAAGGCCGTGTAGAATGCGCGCCGCTCGAGCGGCACGCATGTTTCGAACGATCTTCATCGCGCTCTCCGAAAGCACAATGCTGCGAGCCGTTGCCGAGCGGTCGAGAATCGGCCGGCGGCTGTCCAGCCGCTTCGTGGCCGGGATGACCGTCCAGGACGCGCTCGCGGCCACCGCCCGCACCAACGCCGCCGGCATGACCGTGAGCGTCGATAACCTTGGCGAGAACGTCACGAACGTGGAAGAGGCGAGCCACAGCGCCGCGCTCTATCGCGAGATGCTGGACGAGATCGCGAAGCGGAAGCTGCAGGCCAACGTCAGCCTGAAGCTGACTCACATGGGACTGGACGTCGAAGAGGCCGTCTCGCGCAGGATCGTGGCCGGCCTAGTCAGCCATGCCGGTGAGCTCGACAACTTCGTGCGCGTCGACATGGAAGGCTCCTCGCACACGCAGAAGACGCTGGACATCGTCCGCGAGCTGCACGGCCGGCATCCCGGCCGCGTCGGCGCCGTCATCCAGTCGTACCTCATCCGCAGCGAGGACGACGTGCGCCGGCTCTGTGCGGAGGGAATCCGCATCCGCCTCTGCAAGGGCGCGTACAAGGAGCCGGCCGGCATCGCCTTCCAGGCCAAAGAGGACGTCGACGCCAGCTTCGTGAGGCTGATGAAGATCATGCTCAGGAGCGGCGTGTACCACGGCATCGCCACGCACGATCCGGCCATGATCGAGGCGACGAAGGCTTTCGCGCGCGCTGAGAACATCTCGCCAGACTCTTTCGAGTTTCAGATGCTGTACGGCATCCGCCGCGACATGCAGGAGGGGCTGGTGAAGGATGGCTGGCGCATGCGCGTGTACATCCCGTTCGGCACCGAGTGGTATCCGTATCTGATGCGGCGGTTGGCGGAGCGGCCCGCCAACGCGATCTTCATTCTGAAGAACGTCTTCCGACGTTGACACGGCCCCGCCGTGCGAGCCGAAGTGATCACCGGCCGGCCCCTCAGCGCGCTCGGGTGGCGAGGAACTTCCGGATCGTTTCGCGCTCCTCTTTGTTCTTGATCCGCGTGAACAGCTTCGTTCCGAGCTTGTCGACGGTCTCGGCGCGGTCGAACGGCAGCTTCTCGTGCATCACGCCGCCCGGAAAGTGACAAGGCTGGCAGCGGCGTTCGAGAATGGGCTGCACGGTGCCGATGAACTCCTCCTGGCGGGTGGCCGGCTCCTGGCCAGGGGTCTGCTCCTGCCGGGTTGTCTGCGGCTCGCTGAGCAGCGTGATCACGAGCCAGGTGAACAGCTCGAGCATGGGCAATTGTAAGTCCTCTGGGGAAGGGAAGGAGCAACCGGAGGCGCCGGGAGTCACCAGCGCGTCGGATACGACCCCAGCACCTTCACCATCTCCGCCATCCTGGTCAGGTTGTCGATGGCGTGGGCGATGATCGGCTCGTTGGACCTGCCGATGATGTCCAGGTAGAACGCGTACTCCCATGGCCGCCCCTCGATGGGCCGCGACTCGATCTTGGCCAGGTCGATCTCGTGAAGCGCGAACGCGCCGATGGCGCGAAAGAGAGCGCCCGGCTTGTTGGCCACGCGGAATACGATTGACGTCTTCCAGCGCTGCGCCACCTCCCGCAACGGGAGCCTGGTGGCCGCCGCGGCGAGCAGCAAAAAGCGCGTGTAGTTGCGCGGATTGTCCTCGACCTCGTCCTCGAGGACATGCGCGCCGTAGAGCCCCGCGGCATCGTGCGAGGCGATGGCCGCCTCGTCGCCGCGTCCGCGCTCCATCACCATCCGCACCGCGCCGGCCGTGTCGTGCACCGCCGTCGAAACCAGGAGCGGATGGCGCTTGAACAGTCGCGTGCACTGCGCCAGCGCGACCGGGTGCGAGAGAACCGTGCGCACGCTCCCCAGGGCCACGCCCGGCGGCGCGATCAGGCTGTGGCTGATCCGCAGGTGCGTCTCCGCCGCGATCGTCAGGCCGGACTCGAGCATGAGGTCGTAGTTCCGGTGGATCGATCCGGCCAGGCTGTTCTCGATCGGCGCCACGCAGCAGTCCACATCGGCAGTGGTCACGGCCGCGAAGGTGTCCTCGAACGTATGACACGGCACCGTCTCGATGGCGTCGCCCAGAAGCCGCTGCGCCGCACTCTCGCTGAACGCCCCGCGCTCACCTTGAAACGCCACTCTCATCGTTCGCCTCCGGAAAACAAAAAGGCCCGCTGCCTCAGGGAGGAGCGGGCCGGCTGATTCGCGTTCTTGATGTCTCTACACGATGGGCGAGGCCGCTCCTGTACCGTTGGACGTAAATCGAAACGAGCGGAACGAGCTCACCATCGCGGGCGGGATTGTCTCACTGCGGAGAGCGGTCCCGCAACTCCACATCCCATTCCGGCCTGTACTTCCAGCGCTCGTGGATCCAGACCCACTGCTCGGGCGCGCGCCGGACCTGATCCTCGATGCACCTGGTCATCAGAGCCGTCACCGCGATCGGATCGTCGTCCGGCCTGGTCTCGACGGCGGGGAGGAAGCGCGCGAGCTGCTTCCCGTTCGGCAGCCGCTCGATGAAGAGAGGCAGCAGTGCCGAGCCCGTTCGAATGGCCAGCCTGACCGGACCGATCACGGTGAGCGCCGGCCGGCCGAAGAAGGGCACCCTGGCGCTCTCGGCGCGAATGGTCTGGTCGATGAGAAAGGCCAGCAGGCCCGGTTTCTTCAGCGCCGCGATCATCTCGCGCGCCGAGGAGCGCGATCCGCGGTCGATGCTGTGCACGCCGGAGTAAGCGCGCGCCTCCTTGATGAACTGGTTCAGCTCCGGCTCGTTGCGCTCGCGCTGGATCACCGTCAGCGGCACGTGCAGCGTGACCACCCTGGCCAGCCACTCCCAGTTGCCGCAATGCCCGGTGATCGCCACCAGCGACCGCCCCTGGCCGACGAGCTCCAGCACCTTGTCCATCCCCTCCACGATCGTCGTCTCGCGCAGTGTCTCGGCGTTGAGGTTCGGAAGCCACAGCAGCTCGAACACGCACATGCCGAGGTGACGGAACATGGCGCGGATGGCGGTGCGGCGCCGGCGCTCGGTCCACTCCGGAAAGGCGATGGCGATGTTCTCGAGGGAGCGGAGGCGGTCGCGGCGGGACACGTACCAGGCCAGCCGTCCGATGGAGCGGCCGGCGAATCGCGCCACCGAAAGCGGTACGCGACGTCCCACCGCCGCCGAGACGCGCAGCGCGGCGACCAGGACCTTCGTCCTAAATGCTCTGAGCCTCGGGCTTGCCACGAGTGAAATCCTGAACGATCGACTCCCACTCACCGCGCTCGCGCAGCAGCCGCTCCACGATCTCGCGGAGCGCGCCGTGCCCTCCGCGGCTCGTCAGCTTCCACGTCGCCGCATGGAGCACTTCGGGAGCGGCGTCGCCGGGAGCGGCGGAGATCGCGGCGCGCTTCATCGGCGCGAGGTCCGGGAGATCGTCTCCCGCGTAGAGGGTCTGAGCAAATGTGAATCCGAGCCTCGCGGCGATGCGCTCGCTCTCCTCGAGCTTGTTCGCCGCTCCCTGATGGAGCTCGGCGATGCCCAGCTCGCGCGCGCGCCGCTCCAGCGCGGCCGAGCGGCGGCTGGTCAGGAGCGCGACGACGATCCCGGCACGCTGCGCGAGCTTCACCGCCAGGCCGTCGCGAACGTTGAACTCCTTGACCTCGCTGCGGTCGCCCGCGTAGATGATCCGTCCGTCCGTCAGGACGCCGTCCACGTCGGAGATGATCAGGCGGATGTCTGCGGTGCCCGGCATTCGTCAGGTCCGAGGGGCCTCGGGCCTCGGGCCTCGGGCCTCAGGAGGCCGCCGCCCGTATGCCGAAACGGGATCGCTGTGGCTTTCCGACTGCGCAGCGTTCATGAGACGGGCATCCTAACGGATTCACGGCCGTTCTCCCGAGGCCCGAGGCCCGAGGCCCGAGGCCTGAGGCCCGAGGCCCTAATGTCTGAAGTGCCGCTCCCCGGTGAAGATCATGGTGACATCGCGCTCGTTGGCGGCGGCGATCACCTCCGCGTCGCGGACCGAGCCGCCTGGCTGGATGATGGCGCGGACGCCGGCGTCGGCGAGGATGTCCAGGCCGTCGCGGAACGGAAAGAAGGCATCGGACGCGGCCAATGGATCCGACGCGGGGAGGATCGACTTCATGATCGCCACCTTCGCCGCGTCGACGCGACTCATCTGCCCCGCGCCGATGCCGATGGTCTGCGACCGGTTCGTGAGAACGATGGCATTGGACTTCACGTGCGCGCATACGATCCAGGCGAACTCCAGCCCGTCGCGCTCGTCCGCGGTGGGCTGCCGGTTGGTGACGACCTTCCACGTGCCGGGATCTGAGATCCGGTCGGGCGCCTGCGCAAGGATGCCGCCCGCCGCGCTGCGCAACTCGATGTCCGGCAATGCCGCCTCGGTCGTCACGAGTCGAAGGTTCTTCTTTTTCGCCAGGATGTCGATGGCCTCGGCGGCGAACGACGGCGCGACCACCACCTCCAGAAACAACGGCTCGATGGCGCGCGCGCACTCGGCGTCGAACTCGCGGTTCGCGCCGACGATTCCTCCGAACGCCGACACCGGGTCGGATTCCAGCGCCGCGCGCAGCGCCTCCGCCGGCGAGGCCCGCCGCGCCACGCCGCACGGGTTGGTGTGTTTGATGATCGCCACGGCCGGCTGCGAGAACGCGTTGGCCAGCCGGATCGCGGAATCGAGGTCGAGCAGGTTGTTGTACGACAGCTCCTTGCCCTGGATCTGCCGGATCGGCGCCGCGCCTTTTTGAACGTAGAACGCCGCCGATTGCTGTGGATTCTCGCCGTAGCGGAGGTCCTGCCACTTCGTCAGCCGCAGGGTCAGCGCGTCGGACGATCCGCCCATGAACGCCGCGATGGCCGCGTCGTACTCCGACGTCTTCTGGAACACCGCGGTCGCGCAGCGCAGCCGGAGCTCGTCGGAGATCTCTCCGGTCTCGAATTCGCGGATGAAGTCGGCATACAGCGACGGATCGCAGAGCGGCACGACATGCCGGTGATTCTTCGCCGCTGCCCGAAGCATCGACGGACCGCCCACGTCGATCTGCTCGATCGCCTCCGCCATGGTCACGCCGCCGCGGGCGACGGTCGACTCGAACGGATAGAGGTTGACGGCCACCACGTCGACGCGGGGGATGCCCAGACGGGCGCAATCGGCGACGTGGTCACTTCTGGTACGGTCGTGAAGAATCGCGCCGAAGACCTTCGGGGTCAGCGTCTTGACCCGTCCGCCCAGGATCTCCGGAGCGCCCGACCATTCCGAGATGGGGATGACGCGCACGCCGTGCTCCTGCAGATGCTTCGCCGTTCCGCCGGTCGAGAGAATCTCCACTCCCGCGCTCTCCAGGACTCTGGCCAATTCGACGATGCCGGTCTTGTCGGAGACCGAGAGGATCGCGCGCTCAATTCGCATTCAGGAGGAGGTTGCTGCCCCGCATCACCGCGGCCTCGCGCACGTCGCCGCCGGACTGCCGCCAGATGTAGTAGTAGACGTTGACCAGATCGGTCACCGCGCGCGAATAGCAGACCGAGGCGATGCCGAACGCCGTGGAGCGATCGTCGAACTCCGCGGATGTGCGCCGCTCCCCGAACCGGAAGTACTCCTCGCTGAGCAGCGGGTAGAAGCTCGCCGTGCGCGAGAACGTCCGGTCGAAGTAGGGCCCGGGCCGGAAGTTCGGATCGAGCCCGTAGAAAACCGTCGGGAACTTGCTCAGGCGCCGCTCGAAGTACTGCTCGTAGTCGTTCTGCGCGACGCCGAGGCGGGGGTCGTCGTTCGCGATGTGAAAGGGATTGTTCGCGTCGGCGACCAGGTGGGCCAGGGAGCCGAGCCGGTTGATGACCGTGCGCATCGACTCGCCCTTACGGATCATCGAGATCGCGGCCGCCGTCTCGCGCTCGATCCGCTCGCGCAGACGTCCCTCCCGCGACAACACGAAGTACCGGTGCGTATCCGATCCCTCCTCGGCCTGGGCCCGGGCCAGACCTTCCTTGTACTCGCTCTCGAACACCTCGATGAGCATGCGCAGGTCGGAGGGAGCCAGCTGGGCCGCCTTCAACGCGATGCGCTCGTCCGAGGCGCGCGTCCAGCCGAGCGCGCACGGAGCTAGCGCCAGGGTCAGCAGAAGTACCGTTTCTCTCACGGACTCGATGGTAACCGGTAACGGGGTAACCGGGTAACCGGAAACCGGTAACCGGAAACCGGTAACCGGTAACCGGAAACCGGAAACCGGAAACCGGAAACCGGAAACGGGAAACCGGAAACGGGAAACCGTGCCCGTTGCCCGGTTGCGTGGCCGAGGTGGAGCGCCGTCGACGCGCGTCATGCGCGTCACGCGCGGCGCTCCACAAATCCCGGCGCTCGACCCCAGTTACCGGCTTCGGTTTCCGGTTTCCGGTTTCCGGTTTCCGGTTACCC
>DATKCA010000052.1:0-10282 GCA_035544675.1 Thermoanaerobaculia bacterium
TGTGGTCGGGAAACGGGGCGCGGGTGAGGACACCCGCGCTCCATTCCGTGATGAACAGCGTCAGAGCCAGGATCTGATCTTTGAAACGATCTTCTCCGGCGTGAAGCCCAGCTCCTCGGCGATGCGCTCGTAGGGCGCCGAGGCGCCGAAGCGGTCGATGCCGATGACGAGCGCGTCGTGATTCACGTACTTGTACCAGCCGTCCGAGCGGCCGGCCTCGATGGCCACGATCCGGCTGCGGTTCCCGAGGACGCGCTTCTGGTAGTCAACGTCTTGACGGTCAAACAGGTCCAGGCACGGCGCCGACACGACACGGGCCGTCACTCCCTGACCGGAGAGCAGATCGGCCGTCTTCACCGCCAGCGGCAGCTCCGATCCGCTGGCCATCAGCGTGATGTCTCCCTCCGCGTAACGATCCAGCACATACGCGCCGCGCCAGATGTCGTGCGCGTCGAACGTCTCGCCGTGCGGCACGATGTCGAGCTTCTGCCGCGTGAACACCAGCACCTGCGGGCCTTCCGTGTTCCTCACGGCCCAGGCCCAGGCCATGGCCGTTTCCGGCCCGTCGCCCGGCCGCCACAGCGTCATGTTGGGGATGAGGCGGAGCGCCCAGAGATGCTCGACCGGCTGATGGGTCGGGCCGTCCTCGCCCAGGAACACCGAGTCGTGCGTGTAGACGAAGATCGAAGGGATGTTCATCAGCGCGGCCAGGCGGACCGACGCACGCATGTAATCGGAGAAGATGAGGAACGTCGCGCCGTAGCACTTGAGCGGGCCGTACAGCGTCATGCCGTTCACGATCGCGCCCATCGCGTGCTCGCGGATGCCGAAGTGCAGATTGCGTCCCTGGAACACCTCCAGCTTCGGCGCGTGCTTCTCGCTCCCTTTGGCCCGCTCCAGGCTGCCGGCTTCCTTCATCAGCGTCGAAGTCGACGGGGCCAGATCGGCGGAGCCTCCCACCACGAACGGCGCCGCGGCAGCCATCTTCTGAATGACCTGACCGGACAGCGCGCGCGTGGCCACGGCCTTCTCCGTCTTCGCCGCGGCCAGCAGCTCGCTCTCGAATCCCTCCGGCAGGAGGTGCATCCAGTAGCGATCCCACTCCGTGGCCAGTTCGGGATGGCGCTGCCTCCACGCCGCGAAGCCCTTCCCCCACACTTTCCGCGTCCGGGCCAGCTTCTTCGTTTTGCGCGCAAACTCCGACCGCACTTCATCGGGCACGAGGAACGTCGGCTCCTCCGGCCACCCCAGAGCGGCCTTGGTGGCCTTCACCTCGTCCGCGCCGAGCGGCTCGCCGTGCGCGCGGGCCGTGCCGTGGTACTTCGGACTTCCCCATCCGATGACCGTGGTGCAGACGATCATCGACGGCCGGTCTTTCGCGCGCTGCGCTTTCTTGATCGCCTTGCGGATCGCGGCGCGGTCGTGGCCGTCGATCTTCTGCACGTGCCACCCCACCGCCTCGAACCGTTTCTTCACATCCTCGGAGAAGGTCAGGCGCGTCTCCCCCTCGATGGAGATGTTGTTGTCGTCGTAGAAGTAGATGAGATTCCCCAGACCGAGATGGCCCGCCATCGACGCCGCCTCGGAGCTGATGCCCTCCATCAGGTCGCCGTCCGAGCAGATGGAGTACACGTAGTGGTCGACGGGATCGAAGCCGTCGCCGGTGCTGAAGCGCGCCGCCATCATCTTCGCCGCCAGGCCCATGCCCACGCCATTCGCGAAACCCTGGCCGAGCGGGCCGGTCGTCACTTCGATGCCGCTGGCGTGTCCGTATTCGGGATGACCGGCCGTGCGCGATCCCCACTGCCGGAACTGCTGCAGCTCTTCCATCGTCATGTCCGGGTAGCCGGTGAGATGGAGCAGCGAGTAGACGAGCATCGAGGCGTGGCCGGCGGAGAGAATGAAGCGGTCGCGGTTCGGCCATTTCGGATCCAGCGGATCGTGGCGGAGGAAGTCCGTCCAGAGCACGTACGCGATGTCGGCCATGCCCATCGGCGTGCCGGGATGGCCGGACCTGGCCTTCTCCACGCCGTCGATGGCCAGGAACCGGATCGTGTTGACGCAAAGCTCTTCCAGCTTGTCCCTGGTTCCGATCTTCGGATCGTTGCTCTCCTCGGCGACTGTGATGGCCGTCGAGCCCTCCTCTGCGGTCGTCCTCTCGTCCAAAGCGTGGTCCCTCCTGAAAGGCGGTGGATTATACTCGGCGCAATCGGCCGCTTTCCCCTCGCGAACAGTGGAGGTCTTCTGACACCAGACGAGAGCGTCACCGTGAAGGGCTCGCCCGTTCGCAGCCTCCAGAAGTTCGTCGAGAGCAATCTGAGCGCCGAGCAGCGCGAGGTGATGTTCAGCCGCCTCCCGCCTGAGTTCGCCGCGCGCCTGAGAGGTCCGATCCTCCCAACCGAGACAATCTCCGTTCACATTCTGAACCGCTTTACCGAGGAGGCCGCGAAAGCCCGGGGCGAGCCTCTGGAGTCGTTCGCGATGCGGGCCGGACGGGAAGGTGCGAACGAGGCCGTCCGCGGGATCTATCGATTCTTCGTGCTGGTGCTGACGCCGCCCGCGCTTCTGTCGAAGGGTGGCCACATGTGGAGATCGCTGTACAACCGCGGCGAGCTGCGCGTCGAGAATCAGACCTCGAACAGCGCCCGCATCAGGCTGGTCGATTTTCCCGCCGAGCGGGCCGGTTGCCTCCGCGTGACGGGCTGGATCGAGAAGATGGCCGAGCTCACCGGTGTAACGGTCATCCGGGTCGAGCAGACGAAGTGTTTCGCCCAGGGAGCGCCGGCATGCGAGTGGGAGCTCGAGTGGGGATGATCCGATGAACCGCATTTTTCCGCAGCAGTCGGATCACCCGCTGTTCCGCTACCTGTCATCCGCCGAGCGAAAGCGCATCGAGGACCTCGGCGAGGTCCGGACGATCGCGCCGGGCGGCTACCTGATCGGCGCCCGCCAGTCGGGCTCGACGCTGTTCGCGGTCGAGGACGGTCACCTCGACATCTTCGGTCTCGACGACGGCGCGATGACCGTCCTGGCCACGGTCGGCCCCGGCGACGTCATCGGAGAGGTCTCGTTCATCGACGACTCGCCGCGCTCGCTCGCGGTGAAGGCGGGCGAAGAGGAGGTCATGGTCCGGGCCTGGGACAAGAAGAAGCTCAGCGATGCGCTGGCGGCGGATCCCGATCTTCTGTCGAAGTTCGCCGTGGCCATGTGCGAGCTGCTCGTGGAGCGGCTGCGCGATACGGCCCGGCGGGTGTGAAGTCCGCAGTTTGACGCTCCCACGGGCGGTAGCCCAGCACGAACTCGATCCGGTTCGCGATCGAGGGATGCGAGTAGCGCCAGAACTCGATCAGCGGATGCGGCCGCGGATTCACCTTGGCGTTCTCGGCGAGCTTGATGAACGCCGTCGCCATCGGCTCATTGAGATGCGTCAGCTCCAGGCCGAAGACGTCCGCCTCGTGCTCGATGTGGCGCGAGTAGCCGTTGATCACCGGGGAGAGCATGAATGAGATCACCGACACGATGATGAGCAGCCACGGTAGCGCCGCGGCATCGTCGTGACCCCTCAACCCCCACCGCCCGCCCCACCGCACCACTCCCCGCTCGAACACCCGCTGCGCGAGAAAGAGGATGCCGAACGCCAGCGCCAGCGTCGCCGCCAGCCCCTTCCAGAGGTGGTGCAGCACGTAGTGCCCCATCTCGTGGCCCATCACGGCGACCACTTCGTCCGCTGTCATCCGGTTCAGCAGCGTGTCCCACATGACGATGCGCTTCGTCGGGCCGATCCCGGTGACGTACGCGTTGAGCGTCTTGGTCTGCTTCGACTTGTCGACCTGGTACACGCGCCCGCCCTCGATCCCGGCCCGATCAGCCATGTCCAGAAGGCGCTGCTTCAGCACCTGGTCCTTCAGCGGCTCGAACCTGTTGAACAGCGGGTCAATGAAGACCGGCGCGATGACGACCAGGAGGATGGTCAGCGGAATCATCCCCAGCCAGATGGCCAGCCACCAGCGCCGGAGCCGGCGGATGGCCAGGAGTGCGAGCGCCCCGGCGAAGGATCCGAGGACGAGGCTGACGCCGAGGCCCTTGGCGTGGTCGGCGAGCCAGGCGGCGAAGGTCTGGTTGGAGAGACTGAACTGGTGCGGGCGCACGAATCCCGCGTAGTAGGAGAGCGGAAACTCCATGAGCGCCGTCACCAGCGTGAAGAGCGAGACGTAGATCAGCGACATCAGAAACGGCCGGCCCGTCACCCGCGTCGCGGCATCGCGCAGGCGCGACGAGATGCGAGTCGCCAGCACGATGACGAGCACCGCCAGACCATAGACGAAGCCGCCGAAATACAATGCATCCAGGATCCGGCTGTGGCGGATCATCTCCTCGGTCACTTCGATCTCGAAGCGCGGGTCACGAGGGCGCTCCTGCTGCGCCAATGCGGCGAAGGCTACGAGCAACAGCCGGATGGTGATGGCGGCGATACGCATCAATCGTGACTCCCCGTGCCCGAGCCCGTGCCCGCGCCCGCGCCCGAGGGAGGGGGGGAACGAAAAGCCGGGCACGCGCACGGGCTCGGGCGCGGGCACGGGATGTTAGCGCAACGGATTCCCTCACTCCCTTCGGTTCGCACCCGTGACGAGCGCGACCACCGTCTTGCCTCTGATGCTATCGCGCTGCTTCCGCACCGCGGCGACACCGGCCGCGCCGGCCGGCTCGGCACGCACTCCCTCTGCGTCCAGACATGCCATCGCCTCGACCATCTCGGCGTCGGTCACCAGATGCATGCTGTCGACCAGATCGCAAATCGCCGCCACGTTCGCCGCCAGGGGCGCTCGCGTCGCCAACCCTTCGGCGATCGTGTCGCAGTCGTCGGTCGTCACGACGGAGCCGGCCTTCCACGACAGGTAATACGCGGGCGCACTCGCCGCCTGGACGCCGGCGACCGTCGTATGCGGGCGCACCGCTTTCAACGCGGCGGACACCCCGCGAATGAGCGCGGAGTCGCCCACAGGGACGTAGATGACGTCAACGGCCGGAACCTGTTCGACGATCTCGAACGCGATCGTCCCCGCGCCCTCCGGCACCCAGGGATCGTCGGCATCATGGAGGAAGAGGGCGCCATGCTGTTCCGCATGGAGTCGCGCGGCTTCCGTCGCTTCCGCGAGACCGCGACCCTCTTCGACCGTGCGCGCCCCGAATGACTCAATCAGCGCGCGCTTGACCGGGCTCGGGTCCCGAGGAAGGAAGACGGTCGCCGATAATCCGAGTGTCCGTGCCGCCCAGGCCACGGCGGCTCCGTGGTTCCCCGTGCTCGACGCCACGACTTCGGCGACTGCCCGGCGGCGAAGATGCATCGAAAGCGAATACATCGCGCCGCGGACCTTGAAGGACCCCGTCGGAAGCTCCGCCTCCAGTTTCAGGAAGACCGCCGCCCCCGTCTCGCCGCTGAGCGCTGCGGAGTGAACCATGCGTGTGGTCGGGAAATGGCCCGCCAGAAAAGCGCGGGCGCTCAACGTGGACCTTCCACTGCTCGGCATCGCTGGAGAATAATGCATCCCCGGAGGAGCACCCTCGATGGATGTCGACACCAAGAAGGTCGTCCCGCTGCTCAACAGGATCCTGGAGTCGGAGCTGGCGGGCGTCGTCCGCTACACGCATTACTCATTCATGGTGTACGGATACAACCGCATCCCCATCGTGTCGTGGCTGCGCGACCAGGCCACCGAGTCGATGACTCACGCGCAGCAGGCCGGCGAGGTCATCACGGCCATGGGAGAGCATCCGTCGCTGTCGATCGGACAGTTGCTGGAGACGCACAAGCACGACGTCGGCGACATCCTGCGCGAGGCGCTGGACCACGAGCGGGCCGCGATCGGCCTGTACCGCGAGCTGCTCGCGCTCGTGGAAGGGAAGTCGGTATGGCTGGAAGAGTACGCGCGGTCGATGATCTCCCAGGAGGAGCTGCACGCGTTCGAAGTCGATAAGATGCTCCGCAAGCCCGGCGACGTGAAGAGCTTCGCGGGGTGAGGGGCGCTATAGCGTCGCCAGCTGCTCCTTCGGATACGTCGACGGGTCGACCTTCGGGTGCGCCTGCGCGACCTTGCCGCTCTCGTCGATCACGTACGCGATCCTCCGCGCGTACTCATCCTTCGGGCTGTCACAGGCTCCGTACGCGAGACCGATCTTGTGGTCCGTGTCAGAGAGCAGGCGGAAGGGAAAGCTGAACTTCTTCGCGAAGTCCGCATTCTCCTTCACGGTGTCGAAGCTCACTCCGACGACCTCGGCGTTCTTCGCCTTGTACTGGTCCATGAGGTCCCGGAACCCGGAACCCTCTCTGCTTCAGCCGGGTGTGTCGGCCTTCGGGTAGAACCAGAGAACGACCTTCCTGCCGCGCAGATCGCGCAGGCGGACGGTCTCGCTGCTGTGATCGGTGGCCTCGAAGTCAGGGGCAGCCTCCCCCGTTTTCAGCATGTGCCGCGGCCCTCCAGTCAGGCTCTTGAACGCGAAACGGAGCATCCCGCCGAGTGACATCGTTGCAATTGTAATCTCCTCTGTGCTCTCTGTGTTCTCTGTGGTGGAAAATCAACCACAGAGAACACAGAGAGCACAGAGGAGAACGAAGATGGACATCTCGACTGCGAAAGCGCTGGTGACGGGCGGCAGTTCCGGCATCGGATTGGAAACCGCCCGGCAGCTCCGGCAACGCGGGGCGCAGGTGGCCATCTGCGGGCGCGACGCCGCGAAGCTGCGCGAGGCAGCCGCGGAGATCGATGCCCTGCCGGTCGAGGGCGACGTGAGCGTGGAGGCGGACGTCGTCCGCATGGTCCGCACCGTCGAGGAGTCGTTCGGGGGCTATGACGTCCTGATCAACAACGCCGGCTTCGGCAGCTTTGCGCCGCTGGTGGAGACCTCCCTCGGCGACATGCAGCGGCTGTTTGCCACGAACGTCTTCGGCGCGATGCTGGCCGCGCGCGAGTCGGCCAGGGTCTTCATCCGCCGGAATCGCGGCAACATCATCAATGTCTCGTCCAGCGCCGGCGTGCGCGGCTTCGCCGGCGGCACGTCCTACTCGGCCAGCAAGTTCGCGGTCTCGAGCATGACCGAGTGCTGGCGCGCGGAGCTGCGCAAGAACAACATCCGCGTCATGCAGATCAACCCCAGCGAAGTGCAGACGGCGTTCTTCGCCGGCCGCGAGCGCCCGCTGAGCGAGCGCAAGCTGCGCTCTCTCGACATCGCGCTGGCCATCCTCTCCATGCTGGAGCTGGACGACCGCGGGTTCATCACCGAGATGAGCGTCTGGGCCACGAACCCCGATTGAGACGACACGGACGGCTACTCCGGCAGCGCCTCCAACTCCCCGGCCACCACCACGTGCAGCTTGTCCGCGACCAGATGCCTCTTCATGGCCGCGTTCACCTGGGCCCTGGTCACCGCTCGAATCCGGGACGGGTACTCGTCGAGGTACTTCGGACCGAAGCCGAACTTCTCGGCCGTGACGAGCGCGGACGCCACTCCGGCGTTGCTGCCGAGGTTCACCTGGAAGTTGCCGGCAAAGAAGTTCTTCTGGATGGCGACCTCTTCATCCGTGACTCCTTCCCTGGCGAACTTCACGATCTCGTCCTCGGTCGACTTCATGGCCCTGGCCAGGTTCTGAGGGGCCACGTTCACGTTGACGAGCCAGACGCCGTCCAGCGCGTCGCTCATCTGATATCGCGATGAGAGGTTGTACGAGAGCCCCTCCGTATCGCGCACGCGGCGGCCGATGCGGGACGAGAGCGCGTTCTGCCCGAGGGCGGCGTTGCCGACGAGGGCGGCCTCGTAGTCGGGGTCGTTGCGGCGCAGCCCGCTCGGGCCTCCGAAGATGAGGTTCATGTTGGCCTTGCCGGGCATGGTGACGACTTCGCGCGCCGCCTCCGTGGTAGCGCTGACGCGATCCGCCTCGAGCCTCATGCGCTGGCCCTTCGGCAGGGCGCCGAAGCGTTTCTCGACCAGCGCGATCGTCTTCGCGGCATCGACGCTGCCCACGATGGCCAGGATCATGTTCGAGCCGGTGTAGTGCCGGCGATGGAACTCCCGGAGGTCGCCGGCGGTCGCGGCTTCGAGACTGGCCAGCTTCGCGTCTTTCCCTGCCACGCGGTACGGATGGTCTTTCGAATAGACGAGCTGCGTCAGCTTCTCGATGGCGCGGGCCGACGTGTTGTCATCGGAGCGCATCACACCGGTGCGCATCTCCGGTTTGGACTTGGCCAGCTCCTCCGGCGAAAACGCCGGATTCCTGATCTCGTCCGACAGCACGTCGAGCAGCAGCGGCAGGTCGCGCGAGAGCCCGTTCACGGCCAGGTTCATCTCGAACGTGTTCGTGCCGTACGACCGCGTCGCGCCGGCGTTCTCGAGCAGCGCGCCAACCTGCTCCTTGGTCCGCGACTTCGTGCCGCGCTGCATCATGCGTGTGGTCAGCTCGGGCAGCGCCACCGTCGAAGAGGGCACCGACGACTCGCCGGCGAACACGAGGCCACGGATGGCAACAGTCGGCACCGCGTGGTTCTCCACGACGTTGACGGTGAGGCCGTTCGGCAGCACCCGGCGGACCGTGCGTGACGCAAAGGAGCCCGTGGCGCGACTGCCCCGCTTCTGTGAAGCGCCGCCATTCCTGGCGGCGGCCTGCTTCTGTGGGGCGCCGTCATTGCTGGCGGCGGCCGGTGAAGCAACCGCGCTCGCCCCGGGCACAAACCAGCCCACCGTGGCGTGCTCGGCCACCAGGTACGTCGCGGCGACCCGCCCCACGTCCGCCGGCGTCACCGCGTTGATGTTGTCCACGTAGTCGAGGAACCACTTCCAGTTCGCCGACGCCACCGCCTCGCCCAGACTCGAGGCGAACGGGTAGGTGCCGTCGCGCTCGCGGATGGAGGACACCTCGATCTGGCGCTGGGCGCGCCTGACCTCTTCCTCCGTCACGCCGTTCTCGGCAACTTCGCGAAGCGCCGCCTTGATCGCCGCCTCCACTTCCTCGTGCGTCTTGCCGGCCAGCGCGGTGGCCCCGACGAGCAGCGGGAACGGATCGCGGAGAGTGAAGTTGGCGGTGAAGACATCGGAGGCGAGCTGCTTCTCCACGACCGCTTTGTGCAGCCGCGATGACACGCCCCGGCCGAGAATCGCCGACAGGACTTCGAGCGGAATGAAGTCCGGGTGCATCGCGCCCGGCCGGATGTAGCCGATCATCACCAGTCCGACCTGGCCGGGCCGGCGCACGATCGTCCGCCTCTCCCCTTCCTGCGGAGGCTCCACCGTGATCACCTGTGGAATCGGGTTCGGCGACTTCCCGAAGCCGCCGAACTCGCGGTCGAAGAGCTCCAGCGCGCGCTGCGGCTCGAAGTCGCCGACGAGCAGCGCATCGGAGTTGTTCGCCCAGAAGAAGTTCCTGTAGTGCTCGCGAAGCTTCTCGGTGGTCACGCCCTCGATGTCGGAGCGGTAGCCGATCGTGCTCCAGTGGTAGGGATGGGCCTGGATGGCAGAGCCGATCACCGCCTTGAAGAGCGCCTGGCTCGGGTTGTTCTCGCCGATCTCGAACTCGTTGCGCACGACCGACATCTCCGGCTGGCGCTCCTCGTCGAGGATGAGGGCCCGGCCGAGACGATCGGCCTCGATCTTCATGGCCAGCTCGAGCTTGTCCGCCGGCAGCGTGGAGTAGCCGTTCATCCGGGCGTACCAGGTGGTCATGTTCGTCGACGAGAAGTCGGCGCCGGCCTCGTACAGGACCTCCTGAAACGTCTTGTGGCCCCTGGCCCGCCCGAAGTTCTCGGTGGACTTGTTGAAGATCATGTGCTCGAGCAGGTGCGCCGAGCCGGTGTGGCCCGGCGCCTCATTCCGCGAGCCGACGTGGTACACGACCATGAACGTGAACACCGGCGTGGCGTGATCCGGCGCCAGGAGGATCGTCATGTCGTTGGACTTGAGCCGGTACTGCGTCAGGCCGCGATACGTCTCGACCATCTCGACGTTGGCAGGGAGCCTGGGCTGGGCGGAGAGCGCTGTCGCGGTGAGGAACAGCGCGGTGATCAATAGACGGCGCATGGGAACTTTCATCCTTCATCCTTCTTTCATCCACTCGAACACGCGATAGTGCTCTCCGTCCATGCCCAATCGCTTGTAGACCTCCTGCGCAAAGGTGTTGCGCACGTCGACGTAGAGGCGGATTCCCTTGACGGTCTCGTTCGAGCGGGCCATCCGGCGCACGTGCTCGTACAGGCCCGCATAGACGCCGCGGCGGCGGAACTCGGTGCGCACGTACACG
>DATKCA010000053.1:0-11541 GCA_035544675.1 Thermoanaerobaculia bacterium
CGCCGGCCACGCGCTTTGCGGCCTGCCGCGGCCACCGCGGCGTAGACGCGGCCGTATGCACGGGCCACTGCTGCATCCACCGGAAGAGGCTCGAAAGTCGCCTCGGCCCGTTGCAACCGGTCTTGACGGCGGGCGCGCTCGTTGGAATCGGCGGTCGCGTGCGGTCCGGCTGCGAGCTCGGCCATCGTAACCGCAGAGACGGCGACCTCCAGGGGCAAATCGGCCGGTTCGATCAGCTCCAGGTCGATGACGACGGAAGTGTCGATGAGTCCGCGCGCATGCCTCCGGTCAGCCACGCGGCGTGGAATCCTGGTCAATCACCGCATCGACATCCTTCCGAAACCGTCGGATTGCTACACGTGGCGCCCCGGCAAAGGCGGCCAGGGCAGCTTCGGCCGGTACGAACAGCCGCTGTCGCAAGGGGATCAGCTCGCCGACAGGCACACCATTGCGAGTGATGACGAAGGACTTCCCCCGGTCCAGAGCGCGCATGATTCGCCCGCTTTCGTTGCGGAGCTCCCGCTGGGTGATTTTCCGATCCATGACGTGATTGTCGCACAAGTGCTACGGTGACGTGGGAGGGGTGTCATGAGGACCCTCGCTGCCGGTGGACCAATGCCCGCAGAATGGTGTCGAGAACCGAGTCCAATTCCTTCCCCACATCCTCGGCGAGAAAGCGCAACACCCAATAGCCGTTCTCTTGCAGCAACTGGTCCTTGCGCCGGTCACGCCTCCAGGCGACGGCATCCGAGAGATGCTGCGCGCCATCTACTTCGATCACGACACGCGAGCCCGCGCACAGGAGATCGACCTCCATCTGGCCACGTGCATCGAAGGCAATTGGCAGCGCGGCATTCAGTTGAAAATGCCCCCGAGTCTCATCCAGGGTTTCCAGCCGGCGGTACAGGAATGCCTCGGTCGCGCTGCGCGCCCGGCTGGCACCGACGGCATCTGAAGCGATGGTGCGCGCCGCGTGAACGAACAGGTTCGCCAGTGGCGCATCGACTCCGTCACGAATGAGTCTGCGTACGCTGGCGGCGTAGTCATGCTTCCAGCCCGGATCGGCAGGAAGCGGCACGCCGGCCGGCCAGCCGGGAACCGCACTGGCGTGAAGAACGATCGTGTAGCCCACGGCTTCATAGCCTCTGCAACGTCGGTCGAACATTCGCGCCAGCATCGGAACGTCGAGATCCGCGTAGTCGTACACTCGGACCTCGCGTTTGCTGTCGTAGAGGCGATGCAAGCGGCCTGCGTATTGGGCGATGGTCCCGCGCCACGACACCGGCAGCGTGAGCATGAGCGTGTCCAGCCGCGCATCATCGAACCCCTCGCCAATGTACTTGCCAGTCGCCAGCAGGACGCGGTCCTCGTCCGGCGGAATGACTCCCAGCCGGCTGGCGAGGGCCTGACGTTGCTTTCTGCCCATTCCACCCCGAAGTACCAGGAGATGCCGAATGGTTCCTGAAAGGTGGCTCTCGAGGCGATCGAGGTGGTCATTGCGCTCGGTCAGGACGAGAGGCGACCGGCCCTCCCGTACCGCCTCGGCAATGTCGTCGCAGATGCGACGATTTCGCGTCTCATCGTCGATCAGCTCGCGATAGAGGCTTTGGAACTCCACCCGCTTACCCGCGGCGGCGCTGTTGGCAGATTGGAAAGACGTCGGACGGACGATGACCGTGTGATCAAAGGGCCGCGTGGCAGCCTGCTGCTTTGCGCTCACTCGATGACGGACCGGACCACACTGCATGAAGATGATCGGATGATGGCCGTCTTTACGAGCTACGGTCGCTGACAGGCCTGTGACGAACCGAGCCTTCGCCCGACCGGCCACCTGTTCAAAGCTGTACGCGGACAGGTGATGACATTCATCCACGATCAGATGCCCGTACTCGCCGACGCGATCATCGATGACTCCCTTGCGTCCGAGGCTCTGAATGACGGCCACGTCGAGCAGCCCGTTCGCTCGATCCCGCCCTCCGCCAATTTGACCGATCCCTTTGGCCGGCAAATCCAGAAATGTCGATAGTCGCTCCACCCACTGGTCGAGCAGTTGCCGCCGATGCACGAGAATCAGCGTGTTGACGGCTCTCTGTGCGATGAGCCATGCGGCAACGACAGTTTTTCCGAATGCCGTCGTGGCGGACAGCACGCCTGTCTCGTGCGCTAGCATCGCGTCCGCCGCAATCCTCTGTTCAGGCCGAAGCTCTCCGCGGAACGTCACCGGCAGCGGCAGGCCGGGGTGACGCTCATCCCGGATCACGGGACTGATCTTCAGGTCGGAGAGCAGTTCCATCAGATCGGCGAGGCATCCGCGCGGTAATCCGATGTGATGCGGATGATCTTCAGCACAGGCGATGATCCGCGGCTTGTCATACGTCGGTAGCCGCATCGCCTGCGCCTTGTAGAACTCGGGATTCTGGAAAGCCGCGAGCCGGAGCAACCGGTTTCTGAACGCGGGAACCAATGCCTCTTTGGCGAGATAGATCTGGTTGCCGAGAACCACCCCCATCGTGCGGGGCAACCCGGCGATCGCCGGCTGTTTCCGGCGGCGCGATGGCCGGGCCATCCACGGCGCTTCCTCTTCTTCGTCAGCGGATGGAAAACGAACGCCTACGATCTGGCCGGCTCGCTCGGCGTCGCGCGCGATGGCTTCGACCTGGAGACCGGCGATCCTGTCTACTGTGGACAGAAACGCCCATTGGTCGGGGTACGGGATGAGATCGTCATCGAGGAAAATGCTGTTGCCACGCTCGCGAGCCTGCTTCTGCAAGGGTAGCGCGATCAGGTTGCCGAAACCTCCCTGAGGCAGCGTGTCCTGGTTCGGAAAGAAGCGGTCATACGAGTCGAGGCCGGCTTCCGGGCGGCGTTCCATCGTCTCGGTCAGGAGGTACGATCCGAGCCTGCGCGCGAGGGTGGCCGCGATCGCCTGTTCGAAGAAAAGCCAGACATGGGCGCCCTGGCCGGAGCGCGAGCGCTCGATGGCAGCCGGAAGATTCAACGCGCGGCACGTCTCGGCGAAAGCGGTCGCATCCTCGCGCCAGCCCGTCTTGTCGAAATCAACTGCCAGGAAGAAGCACGCCTCGTCCCGGAGCATCGGGTAGATGCCGGCGACGAATGGCTGGCCGGCGTCGTCGTGGCCCGACAAGTGCCAGCGCACCACGTCATCGGTCACTGGAAGAAAGCGCTGGTGGGAACAGTCTGCGCACCGGATCCGTGGCTTTTCGCAGATCCCTCGTATCCACTCGTTGGCGCAGGCAGGCGCGTACCCGGACTTCCCTGTTTTCCGGCTCTCGAAGCGACGCGCGTAAACGTCGTCGCGCCCCCGGAACAGGCGACGAAACAGAGCGATCTTGGCTTGCGATGTGGACTGCAGGTGAACCGTGGTCTCTGTCAAATTCAGCGACATAACGCTACCAGCAGGCGAAGACCGCCAAAATGTGAAGCTCTATATGAGCTCCAGGCCTTCAGATAAAGAGTCTACTAAAGACCACAACCGAACGCTGCGTGCCATGGATTTCATTTCTGGGGCTGCGGCGCGCGACGCATTCGGTTCCACCCCATGTAGACAGCCGAAGGATGCGGACGGTGGCTGTTAGACTTGGGTTCGCTCGTCGAGCGATTCCATGGCCGATCCCGTCGCAGGCGTCAACCCGACCGTGCTGAAGTGGGCACGCGAGCGCTCCGGCTACAGCATCGAGGAAGCTGCCGAACTGGCCGGGAAACGTGTCGACGTCCTCCTGAAATGGGAGGCGGGCGATGCCGCGCCGACGTATGTGCAGTTGGAAAAGCTGGCCTACAAGATCTACAAGCGTCCGATCGCGCTTTTCTTCTTCCCCCAGCCGCCCGAGGAGCCGGAGCCGTCGCAGGAGTTCCGGACGCTGCCTGACTTCGAGATCGACGATCTTCGTCCGGATACCCGGCTGAAAGTACGCCAGGCGCTGGCGCTGCAGATCTCGCTCTCGGAGCTATCGAACGGGAAGAATCCGTCGGAGCGGCTGATCACGCGGGAGTTGGCCATCGATCCATCCCGCGCTCCAGCCGTCGCCGCGCGACAGACTCGCGAGTTCCTGAACCTCCCGGTTTCCATCCAGACGTCGTGGAAGACGATGGATGAGGCGTTGAAGGAATGGCGAGCCGCGGTTGAAGCGGTGGGCGTCTTCGTCTTCAAAGACACGTTCAAGCAACGCGAGATCTCCGGCTTCTCGCTCTTCGATGACGAGTTCCCGCTGATTTACGTCAACAACAGCACGGCGAAATCACGTCAGATCTTCACGATCCTTCACGAGCTGGGGCACCTGCTCGTTCACACGGGCGGGGTGACTCTGCGAGACGACACGTACATCAAAGCGCTGCACGGAGACGAGCGCCGCATCGAGGTGTTCTGCAACGCGTTCGCCGCGCAGGTGCTGCTGCCCGATTCCGAATTCAAGAAGGAAGATCTCTCTGCCGACGATCAGAACCTCCTCCGCCTGGCCCGGCGATACAAGGTCAGTCGCGAAGTGATTCTTCGCAGGCTGCTGGAAATGGATCGGGTCAGCGCTAAGAAATATTCAGAGAAGGCCTCCCAGTGGGCTCAGGACTATTTCGACGCGTCGATTGGCGAAGGCGGTGACTACTACTTCACTCAGGCGACGTACCTGAGCGATCGCTACATGCGGATGGCGTTCGCGAAGTACTACCAAGGAACGATATCGCTCGATCAGCTCGCGAGCTACCTGAACATGAAGGCGGCGAACGTTCCCGGCTTGGAGCGGATCGTTGTCGAGAGGTTCCGGTGAGCCATGGCGCTGTACGTCTTCGATACGAGCGCCTTCATCATCATCGGGCACTACTACCCTGATCAGTTCCCGACCTTCTGGTCACGGTTCACCGAAGCCGTCGAGAGAGGCGAGATCGTTTCGGTGCGCGACGTTGCAGGAACTGAAGACCCGAGCAACACGTCCGTGGCTCGCGGATTGGATCAAGGAGAACTCGGAGATCTTCCGCGTGCCCACCGCAGCCGAGACCTCATTCGTCGCGCAAATTTTTCAGGTGCCGCATTTCCAGATGCTCGTAAGCGGGAAGGGCGTGCTCGCTGGAAAGCCGGCAGCAGATCCATTCGTGATCGCCGCGGCAAAGATCCACGGCGGCACCGTCGTTACCGACGAGACAAAGAAGCCGAACGCGTCTCGGATCCCGAATGTATGCGAGCACTTCGGCATCCCGTGCCTAAACGTCGAGGGATTCCTAATCGCCGAGGGGTGGCGTTTCTAGAGACTTCGATTCGACGATGTGTGTCAGTCGGACGAAGTGATCTCTAGCGCATCCGGAACTGGGTTCGTGGGCACGAGATCGCGAGGCGGGTTCCTCATCATTGTCTTCGGCTCTGACTTCATGAGCCTGACACTATTTCCCGCCCAGAAGCGCTTTCTTGAAGGCTTCCCCCGGTCCCGGCTTCGGTCCGATCCACGTCGCCAGAATCGCGTCGGCGACCGCCTTCTCAGGCAACACTCCCTTGACCGTCCCTCTGACGTCGATCGTCGTGCCGGCGCCCGGCACGTAGGTCAGGGTGATGCGCTCGCCCTTCTTCATGTCTTCCATCCACGAACCGAGCGTGGAGAAGGCCTGCTTCACGGCTGGTGACGTATTCGGCGTGTTCGCCTCCAGTCCCTCTTCCCACGCTTCGGCGATCTTGCCCTTGTCGACGTCGTAGACGAAGTGCATGACCATCTGCCGGGGCGTATCGGCCGCGAGGATCCGCTCCGGCGAGGCCTGCTTTGCGGGGAGGTAGAGCGCGCCGGTGTAGACCTTGATGAAGAGCTTCTTGCGGAGGCCGGCCCCGTTGAGCACGAGGTCCTGGCCTCCGACAATGGATGTATCGCTGATGTTGACGCCGCCGACGTTGGCGGCTTCAGCCGCGAGTGCGGTGACGCTGACCAGGATGCCGATGAGGAGTTTGCGCATGGCCGGGGATTCTATCGCTGAATGACCTGGTTACCCGGAAACCGGGTAACCGGAAACCGGGAACCGGCAACCGGAAACCGGAAACCGGGAACCGATGAATCCCGTGCCCGAGCCCGTGCCCGAGCCCGAGCCCGGTTTTTGACTTTCGTGTCAGGGTCCGGGACGCGGAACATGCCGTACCATCCCAGCGTTAACCAGCTTCCCAGACCATGAATCACCTCGACCGATCCTTCGACATCGGCGCGGTCCGCATCGACCCGCCGCTCGCCCTCGCGCCCATGGCCGAGGTGACGGATACGTACTACCGCTCGCTGATCAAGGAGCTGGGAGGGGTGGGGCTCGTCGTGTCGGAATTCATTTCTTCTGAGGGACTTACGCGGAAGAACGACCGCAGTCATCAGATGCTCGCCTTCAGCGAGGCCGAGCGGCCGGTGGCCATCCAGATCTACGGGGGCGACCCCGATCGGATGGACGAGGCGGCGGCGATCGTCGAGGCCGAGGGTGTCGACATCGTCGACATCAACATGGGCTGCCCGGTGAAGAAGATCGTCAACAGCGGCGCCGGCTCGGGGATGCTGAAGGACTTCGACAAGGCCGCGCGCACCGTGGAGAAGATCCGCAGACGGGTGAAGATCCCGGTGACCGTGAAAGTGCGCAAGGGGTGGGAGACGGACAACGTCCTGCCGCTGCTCAAGCGCTTCGAGGAGATCGGCGTCAGCTCGATCGCCATTCACGGGCGGACGCGCAACGAGGCCTACACCGGGGCGAGCGACTGGGCCTACATCGCCAAAGTGAAGAGCGAGCTGGGCATCCCGGTCTTCGGCAACGGCGACGTGAAGACGGCCGCCGATGCCATCCGCATGTTCGAGACCACCGGCGTCGACGGCGTCATGATCGGCCGCGCCGCACTGCACAATCCGTTCATCTTCCGCGACATCAATGCGCATGCGCGCGGCGTCTCCATCGCCACGGAGAACGAGGTCGAGCGCCGCGTCGAGGCGATGCAGCGCTATCTCTCCAAGATCGACGGCGCCCCGCAGGTCGAGAAGTGGAAGCTGCACAAGGCCCGCACGGTCATCGGCTGGTTCTCCAAAGGCATTCCGCACGGCAAGGACATCCGCCTCGGCCTCCAGGACATCACCTGCGTGGCCGACGTGCAGCGGCTGCTCGACGAGCGCGCCGTCGCAGCCTGATGTTTCCCGAGCACATCGAGCGCGTCTTCGACGCGTACGGCGTGCGCGCCGACACGAAGGCGGCGCTCTTCGATCTGTACATCTCCATGGGCAACGAGGTGCTGGAGGTCTTCGGCGACATCGCCGAGGCGGCCGGATCGCCGCAGACGCTGGCGCCCGAGGACACGGTGGCGATCCGCGAGCGCGTGGTCGAACGTTACCTGCGGCGGAATCATCCGCGCTGGGCGATGGGAACGCCGACGCCGAGCCTCTGGCATCCGCGCGTGGCCGAGGGACGCGCGGCGGGACTGGCTTCGCCGCTCGGCTCGTACGTCGAGATCGCACGCCACGTCGTCGGGCCCGACCAGCCCGTTCCCGACGGAATGCTGTTGCTCGGCCGCAACGCCCATTACGGCGGGCGCGAGGCCACGATCTCGTTCGACGTGGTCGCGGCCGGTCTCGACGATGCCCTGGCCATTGGAAAGGCGACCGGTCAGCAGCACACCATCCCCGGCTCGATCGGGGAGACCAGCGGCAGCCTCGACTTCGGCCGTAACGTGGCGTTGATCTGGGAAGTGCAGCCGAACGTCTACAAGCCGGCCGGGGAGCGGAATCGCCAGATCGCAAAGGTGTACCGCCGCCATCGCAACTGGCATCTCGTCACCCTGGCGTGCGCGCTCGACTGGCTGCGGCAGAAGGGGGCCGAGACGTACATTCTCCGCGGCGAGGCCCTGGCCGCCACGCATGAAGTGAACCCGGGCAAGCCGGTCTCGGAGACCATCGCCGCGCTGCACAACCGGACGGTCCGGCAGGTTGCGGATGCGTTCGGGCTGCGGCTGGAGCCGGCCGAGCCGGAGGCGCTGGACGGCTCGGCCGTCATGAACCACGCGCTGGGGAAGCATGTGCAGGAGCATGGCGCGGGGAATGCCGTTTGGAGGGTGTCCTAGTGGCGGCGCTCCACCAGAATACGAATGCGTGTTCGGACGTTCCACACCTGCCCATGACTGACACCCGCCGCGTAGGCATGATCTCCCTCGGCTGCCCCAAGAATCTGGTCGACGCCGAGATCATGCTGGGTCAGCTCCGCGAGGGCGCGGCGGACGTGACGATCACGAACGACCTCGAAGACGCGGACGTGGTCATCGTCAACACCTGCGGGTTCATCGACGCGGCCAGGCAGGAGTCGATCGACACGATCCTCGAGATCGCCAACCGGAAGGGCCGGGGCGTGCAGCGCCTGATCGTCAGCGGCTGCATGGTCCAGAAGTACAGGACCGACCTCCAGGAGTCGATTCCGGAGATCGACGCCTTCGTCGGACTGGACCACCTCGAGGCCATCACCGCGGCGGTGACGGGCGGCGTCGACGCCGCCCCGGTGAAGCGGAAGATGTCCGTGCGGCTCTACGAAGACCTGCCGCGCGTCCTCACGCAGGGCACCGCGCACGCATACCTCAAAGTCTCGGAGGGCTGCTCGAACCCATGCACGTTCTGCGCGATCCCGCAGATGCGCGGCAAGTTCCGCAGCCGGACCGTGGACTCACTCGTCCGCGAGGCGCGGCAGCTCGGCGCGCAGGGCGTGAAAGAGCTCTGCCTCGTGGCGCAGGACACCACGCGCTACGGCCAGGACCTGGGCACGGACCTCACCCGGCTCGTCAGGACGCTGCTGAGCGAGACCGACTTCGAGTGGATCCGCTTCCTCTACGCGTATCCGGGAAGCCTGGACTGGTCGCTCTTCGAGCTGATGGGACGCCAGAAGCGGTTCGTGTCGTACTGCGACATCCCCCTGCAGCACGTGTCGGCGACGGTGCTCGACACCATGCGCCGTCCCGGGTCGCCGAAGGAGTACCGCCAGATGGTCACGCGCATGCGCGACCTCGTCCCCGATCTCTCGCTGCGCACTACGTTCATCACCGGCCATCCCGGCGAAGACGCGAAGGCGTTCGGCGAGCTGCACGACTTCGTGGAGTGGGCGCAGTTCGACCAGATGGGCGCGTTCGTCTACTCGGCGGAGGAGTTCACGCCGGCGTCGAAGATGGCGGACATCCCGTCGCGCAAGACCGCGGAGCGCCGCCGCGCCAAGCTGATGGAGCTGCAGCAGAAAATCTCCGCCAGGCGCAACGAGGCGAAGGTGGGTCAGACGTTCGACGCCATCGTCACCGGCATCTGCGAGGAGACCGAGCATCTGCTGGAAGGACGTCTCATCGGACAGGCCCCGGAGATCGACGGCCGGCTGCTCATCAACGACGGCATCGAGCGGCTGCCGGCGCAGCTCCCGGCGTTCGCCCGCGTGGAGATCGCCGAGGCGCATCCGTACGATCTGGTGGGCGCGGTCGTCATGTAGTGGAGGACAGGCAATCCTGCCTGTCCGGACAGGCAAGATTGCCTGTCCTCCACTAGACTGCGCGGCATGCGTTACATCATTTCCGCGTTCGCTCTCCTCCTCCTCGCCGCCACGCCCAAACCCGAGGCTCCCATCCGCGGCTTTGCCCCGGACCGGTGGAGTGGGCAGCGTCAGATCGAAAGGCAGTACGACGCGCTGCTGAACAAGGCGAACCTCGACACCTGGATGAAGCGCCTCACCGCGCGTCCACATCACCTCGGCTCCGCATACGGCAAGGAGAACGCGGAGTTCATCGCGGCACAGTTCAAATCGTGGGGCTACGACACTGCGATCGAGCGGTTCGACGTCCTCCTGCCGACGCCGAAGACCCGGATCCTGGAGATGACCGCGCCCGAGACGTATCGCGCGCGGCTCGAGGAGCCGGCTCTTCCTGAGGATAAGACATCAGGTCAGCGCGACGAGCAGCTGCCGGTCTACAACGCGTACTCCATCGACGGCGACGTGACGGGGGAGCTCGTTTACGTCAACTACGGAATCCCGAAAGACTACGAAGTCCTCGAGGAGCGGGGCGTCGACGTGAAAGGGAAGATCGTCATCGCGCGATACGGCGGCTCGTGGCGGGGCATCAAGCCGAAGGTGGCCGCGGAGAAAGGCGCGATCGGCTGCATCATCTACTCCGATCCGCGCGACGACGGCTACTATCATGGCGACGTCTACCCGAAGGGCTCGTGGCGCAACGAGTGGGGCGCGCAGCGCGGCTCGGTCGCCGACATGCCGTTGTACGCGGGCGATCCGCTCACTCCCGGAGTCGGCGCCACGAAGGACGCGAAGCGGCTGAGTGTCAAAGACGCTCCGACGATCACGAAGATCCCCGTGCTCCCCATCTCCTACGGCGACGCCCTCCCCCTTCTCCGCAACCTCGGCGGTTTCACGGTGCCCCAGGAGTGGCGCGGCGCGCTCCCGATCACCTATCACTTCGGACCGGGGCCGGCGCGCGTGCACCTGAAGGTGGAGTTCGACTGGAAGCTCGTGCCTGCCTACAACGTCATCGCGAAGTTGCGCGGCACGCAGTATCCCGACGAGTGGGTCATCCGCGGGAATCACCACGACGCCTGGGTGAACGGGGCCGAGGATCCGATCAGCGGGATGGTGGCGCTGATGGAAGAGGCGCGGGTGGTCGGGGAGCTGGCCAGGCGCGGCATCCGGCCGCGGCGCACGATCGTCTACGCGGCATGGGACGGCGAGGAACAGGGTCTGCTCGGCTCGACCGAGTGGGCGGAGACGCACGCGGACGAGCTGAAGCGGAAGGCAGTCGTCTACATCAATACCGACGGCAACGGGCGGGGGTTCTTCTATGCCGGCGCGTCGCACACACTGGAGAAGTTCATCAACGAGATCACCCGTGAGGTGATCGATCCGCAGACCGGACGCACGGTGGAGGAGCGTCTGCGGGCCCGGCGGGTCGTGGACGCCGGGAACGACGAGCGCGCCGAGCTCCGCAGCCGTCCCGACCTGCGCGTCGCGCCGCTCGGCTCCGGCTCCGACTACACCCCGTTCCTCCAGCACCTCGGCATCGCGTCGATGCACATCGGCTACGGCGGCGAGGACGGCGGAGGGTCGTATCACTCGGCCTACGACTCGTACGACCACTACACGCGCTTCGGCGATCCCGGATTCCAGTACGGGCTCGCGCTGGCGCAGACGGGGGGGCGGGTGATGCTGCGGCTGGCCAATGCGGACGTCGTCCCGCTCGACTTCGCGGGCTTCGCGAATACGCTCGGCAAGTTCGTCGATGAAGTGGCCAAGCTCCCCGACACGATGCGCGCCGAGACCGACGAGCGGAACCGCCAGATCGAAGAGCGCGTGCTCGAGGCGGCCAACGATCCGGTCGAGAAACGGGTTCTTCCCAGGCCGCGCCCGCCTGTTCCGCACATCAATGTCGCGCCGCTGCGCAACGCCCTGCGCAGCGTCGAGGAGGCCGCGAAACGCTACGACACGGCCATCGCCGAGCTTCCTTCCAACGCTGCGCCGCTCAACGCGCACCTCCGTGACATGGAGCGGGGACTGACCCGTGATGAAGGGCTG
>DATKCA010000054.1:0-12487 GCA_035544675.1 Thermoanaerobaculia bacterium
TATGAGCTGGTCCGCAAGATTCCCGCCGATGCCGTGGTGATCGAGTACGGAATGGCGCTGACTGGCGATGGCGAAGCTTCGATCGACGCCGTGGCACTGGAGGTCATCGAGACAGCGCCGCCGGACATCCCTGGTACATAGCCGGAAGCAGCCGCGCGAGTGAGCGTGATACGTCATACTGACCACGAACAGGAGCGAAGCAATGAGAATCCTGCTTTCTTCAATGATCGCTGCGATGTTGCTCGCTGCCTCCGCGGCTGCTGGAGAGCCCACTCCCGATGCCTGTGACGCGAAAGGGCGAGTGACGCTTCACGTGGAGCGCATGGGCATCCGCGCCGCGCTTCGAGAAATTGCCCGCCAGGGGAACATCAATCTTGCTCTGTCGCAGCACCTTCGAGGGACCGTGTCGGCAGACTTCACCTGCGTCCCTCCGAAGGTCGCCCTGCAGTGGGTCCTCACGCAGGTAGGTGCCAGCTACTGCGAAGAACGGGATGTTCTTCGGGTCCTTCGTCGCACCACCACCGGATGTCGTGCCGTTCCGATGCCCGAGACTCATCACGTCAGTTCAGCAACGGCCGATGGGTCGTGAACCGGGAGCAGTCCGCCTCCGCTCCACTCACTCCGCCCTGGCCAGCTCCGGCAGATCGCTGTCGGCGAAACTCCAGTACTGCCGCGCCGCCGTGAAATGACGCGCCGCCTCGTCTTTCGCGCCCTTGTGCTCCGCGACGAGCGCCATCACGTAATGCCCGCCGCCGTACGCCTTGTCGTGCTCGAGCATCTGCCCGGCAGTGTGCTCGACCAGCTCCCAGTCGCCCGCCTCGCGCGCGATCCGCGCGATCGACTCCAGCTCGAAGAGCGCCTGCATCCACGCGTCCGGTCCAGGGAGCGCGCGAAGGCGGACCTGGGCCCGCTTCAGGATCTCGCGTCCCTCATCCCGCTGGCCGGAACGCAGGAGGATCGCGCCGCGGAGCTTGTCGTAATACGCATCGAGGGCGGCGCGGAGAAAGCCGGCCAGCGGCCCCTCGATCTTCGGCGCCTCCCCGACCGCGAGCTCGAGCTCCCGCTTCGCCAGATCGACGCTGCTCCGGAGGGCGATGTGGCCGGCGTAGACGTGACCCATGGCCCGGGCGCCGGCGTAGCGTGACCCGATCATCTCCCTGGCGGCCGCTGACGCCTCGGCGATGCGGTTGCGCGCGATCAGGAAGGACGGCCACTCCTTCTTGTTCATGGCCCGAGACTCCGTCACCGGCGGGAGCGCATACGACCTCCGCATCAGCTCCTCGGCCTTTTTCATCTGGCCCTGATGCTGGTACGAGGTGGCCAGGAGGTCGAGATTGTGAGGATGGTGCCAGTCCATCTCCGGCGGGATCTTCTCGCGCTCGAAGTAGGCGAGCTCGAGGCGGTCGGCGGTGGTGAAGCGCTCGATGGCCTCGCGGGTGCGGCCGACGCGGCGTAGATCGTGCCCGTACATGTGATGGGCGTGCGGCACGGCGACGGCGGCGTTCGCGTACTTTTCACCGTGCCGCAGCGCATCCTCGATGCGGCCGGCGAACTCGTAGGAGTGGACGAGGAAGTGATCGGCGCCGAAGTGCGCGGGATTCATGGCCAGAACGCGCTCGTAGAACGCGATCGATGATGCGGTGCCGAATTGACCGATTCCGGCCGCGCCGAATCGGTCCTCCACGTTGCCGCGGATGAGCCACAGCTCGACGTCGTCGAAGTGACGCCCCAGCGCTTCGTCGAGCTTGCGACGATACGTGGCCAGCTTCTCCGCGCTCTGAAAGTCGCGAATCGACTCCACCTGCAGCTCGCGCAACTCGATGCGAGCCTTCTCGCGCGCGCTGACATTCCCCGCCAGCCCGGCCGCCTTCTTCGCATAGCGGGCCGCGGCATCGGTGTCCCACAGCCCGCTCGACGCGCGACTGAGGCCGACGTACGCCATGGCCAGCTTCGGATCGTGCCGCAGCGCCTCATGAAACGAGCGCGCCGCCTCGACCCAGACATACGAGTGCAGGTACGCGAGCCCCTGGTCGTAGAACTTCTGCGCGTCGGGCGACGACGTCGTCACCCGCTCGCTGACGGTCCCGATCCCGCTGCGGAGCGGGATGGAACGCTCCATCAGCTCCTGCGGTACCCACCCCACCGGCGGCCCCTCGGCATGACACGAGCCGTCCGGTTCCTGGGCATGGAGAGCGGTCGCCATCAGAAGGAGAAGCAGTGTTGTGCGCATGTCTGTAGTGTCCTCTGTGTCTCTGTGGTGTGAAAGTAAACCACAGAGACACAGAGATCACAGAGTCAGATAACCGGCCTCGAAGTCGAGGAGGCGGCGCTTCATGTCGATGCCGCCGCCGAATCCGGTGAGCGAGCCGTTGCTGCCGATGACGCGATGGCAGGGGATGATGATCGGGATCGGGTTCGCGCCGTTCGCGGCGCCGACGGCGCGCACCGCGTCCGGCTTTCCGATCACGCGGGCGATGTCCGCATAGCTGCGCGTCTGGCCGTAGGCGATGTGGCGCAGCGCGTTCCACACCGCAAGCTGAAACGGAGTGCCGCGTGGTGCGAGCGGAACGTCGAACGTCGTTCTCTTCCCGGCGAAGTACTCGTCGATCTGCTCGAGCGCCAGGTGGAGCGCCGCTGACCCGGCGGCGCATTCCGTCTCCTCTGCAGGCCGCGCTCCACCAAAGCGAATCTCGCGCAATCCCTCATCCGCGGCGACGAGCACGAGCGGACCGACCGGCGTATCGACCTGCGTCCACATCACAGCGACTCCCACAGCGCGATCGCGGCATAGGCGCGCCACGGGCGCCAGCGTTCTGCGTGCGCGAGCAGCCGGCCGGGCTCGATGCCGATCGCGGCCGCCGCCTTGCGCAGCCCGAGGTCCGCGTCGGGGAATGCGTCGGGCTCGCCGAGGGCGCGCATGGCGATGTAGTGGGCGGTCCAGCGGCCGATGCCGCGCAACGCCATCAGCCTGTCGACCGTCTCCTCGACGGACGCGCCGCGCGTGAGAATGGACGGGTCGTCCGCGACCGCGCGCGCGAGCCCGCGGATCGTCTCCGCGCGCGACCGCGGCATCCCCTGCACGTCCGCATCGGCGAGCTGCCCGGGCGTCAGCAGCGGAGCCAGCCGGTTCATGATCGTCGTCGCGGCGCGCACGCTGATCTGCTGGCCGGCCACCGCGCGGACGGCCACCTGGAACGGCTCCCACGCGCCCGGCACGCGCGTTCCAGGCCGGATGAGCGGGCGCAGCACGCGATCGCCTCGAAGATGCTCCGCGATCACAGCCGGATCGGCGGAGAGGTCGAACATCCGCCGTCCGCGGACCACGAGGTCCTGAATGTCGCGGGCCAGCGAGGGCGGGAGCGTCATGCGCAGCTCGCCGTCGATACGGACCTCGCCGCGGACATAGCATCCGTCCTCGAACGACTCGACTCCGGCGATGGCGCGCGATCGGAGAAACGCCGTCATGGCGTTCCAGCGCATCGGCGGACGGAACGGCAGCCGGATCGTCACCGGCTCGACGGTCGGCGGCCGCTTGCGGCGCAGCTCGGATGGCGTGCAGTGATATGCCTTGCGGATCGAGTCGTTGAACCGCCGGATCGACGAGAATCCGGAGCCGTACGCGATGTCCGTCACGGGCAGCGACGTCTCGGCCAGCAGCGACCGCGCCAGATGCAGCCGCCGTGTCTGCAGGATCGCGATCGGCGGCGCGCCGACGTGCTCTTCGAACAGGCGGCGGAGATGGCGGTCGGTGATCCCGAGGCGTGAGGCGAGGTGCTCGATGCCGCGGGATTCGTCGATGATGCGCAGCGCGCGCGCCACGGTGGCCGACGTCCCGGACCATGCCGGCGTGCCGGCCGATGTCTCCGGGCGGCACCGCAGGCAGGGACGGAATCCGGCCGCCTCGGCTGCCGCGGCAGTCGGGTAGAAGCGGACGTTCTCGCGCCGCGGCGCGCGTGCCCTGCACACCGGACGGCAGTAGATGCCGGTCGTCAGCACGGCGGTGAAGAAGCGGCCGTCGAAGCGGGCGTCGCGGCTCAGGACGGCGTTGTAGAGGGCCTCGGACATCAGGACATTCTGCGTCCGGTGGTGGAGGGGGGCCAGCCATTTTCGGACATGGTCATTTCGGGGGGGGGACCCGTGCCCGAGCCCGTGCCCGCGCCCGAGCCCGGCTTTTGACTTCCGTGGCGCCTACACGCTTTGCTGCTGCCACACGTCGAACTCCGCCGGCAGCAGCGCGCGGATCTCCTCCGCGCTCATCCCGTAGAGGTCGTAGTTCAGCTCGAACTGCTGCACGACCGCAATGAGTCTGCGCAGGCTGCCGGGGCGGTCGTCGCTCGTCGCGCCGCGCCGCGGCCGCTTCGTCTCCGGGTTCCAGTACAGATCGTCGACGACCTGGATCAGCCCGCGGTTCGTCAGCAGGTCGCGGCGGTAGTCGAGATCGAAGATGAAGCGGCCGTGCTGATGAACCGGCGGATGCAGCAGCACGCGCGCGTGCTCGCCGTGAAGCCGGTACAACTTGTACGGCCCCGCCAGCAGGTGCCGCTCCGGACGCTGGTCTGCCGGGATGTAGTGGTAGTCCTCGCGCGGCCTGCGCTTGTCATCCGTTCGTACCGGTGCGAGCTGGTCGAAGTAGAACAGCGCGAGCCAGGACCAGAGCGCGGTGTCGAGGGTGACATCAGTCAGCACGCCGGTGAGGTATTTCGCGGCTTCCATCTTGCTCGAGAATTCGCGCGCTTCGATGTCCACGCGCGGTTTGATGGCCACGGAGTAGTCGTCGACGTAGAGCAGCGCGGGGCTGGACTGAAACTCGCTGCCCGCGCGGATGCTGGCCAGGTACTGCCGGAACGCGGCGATGCCCTTCACATTCAGCCGGCGCAGCGCGGTCATGCGTCCTCTTCCGCCGCGCGCATCTTGTCCGCCACGCGATGCCGTCCGCAGAACGCCACGACGACGTCGTCGATCCACGCGCCGCGGTCGTCGGCGCCGGAAGGAAGCGCGGAGTCGACCAGCTCACGCGCCCATCGGATCCAGAGGTCCGGCCACTCGCCGGAGTCCTCGCCGTCCGCCCCGTCCAGCAGAACGAGGCGGGTGAGCACCTCGCGCACGGCCGCCGGATAGACGAGCGCGAAGAACGCCGGATCGCTGCGCGCCAGCCGCTCGATCCCTTCGATGCGGTTGTTGAGCTCCAGGACGGGCTGGCCGCCTTCGAAGTGGATGCGCCAGACCTGGTCGCCGAGGTCGTCGAAGTTGACGGGGAGGAGGCTGATGCGGGTGCCGGTATCGCCGCTCTCGGCCGACACGACGACGTCGTTGGACGACGCCAGCACGCGGCGCTGGTCATCGACGATCTTCACGCGGAAGCGGACGATGCGATCGGAGTCGATCCCCGTCAGCAGCCGCTCTTCCGGAACCCGTGGCTCGCCGACCGTGCCGCACTCGAAGCGCATGTACGAGGTCCGGTACTGCGCCTCGATGTAAACGCGCGCGTCGGGCGGCGCGGCGACGGCGGTGAGGTCGAGCGCGGCGTCGAACGTCAGGACGCCGGCGGCGTCGCGCCGCAGCACGATGCGCGTCGCCGACAGCGGGATGCGCGTGCGCTCAGTGAAGTTCAGCTTCCGGAGCATCTTCGTCCTTCTTCGACACTCTCACCACGAGGTCGCGTCGCTTGTCGAAACCGGAGACGGTCAGTTTGAAGCCGGTGCGCGCCGGCACGAACTCGATCCGGTTCCCTCGCGCCGTCTTCACGTCCGCGCCCTCGCTCACGAACCGGACGCCGTCGCGCCCGATCGAGAAGTCGAACGCGCTGTATTTCCGCAGCGGATCGCCGCTCCTGGTCCGGTATGCGAACTCCGCCAGGCAGCGGATGCCCTCGATGTTGCGCAGACCGAGAACGGTGAAGCCGCCGGGCACGGGGACGATGCGCATCGAGCCGGTCCCATCGACGGCAGGGACTTCCGTGCCGCCCGTCTCACCGCGCTCTCCCTCCGTCCCCTCGCCGCCGGGCGCGCTCCTCTCGGGCGCGGGCACCGTGACGGAGAAGATCTCCGCGAGCAGATCGGGCGCCCGTCCTTCCGGCGGCGTGGTCAGCGCCAGCGAGAGTTGGGCAATGGCGTTCTTCACGTAGCGAAGCGTCCACGCGCCGTTTTCGTAGAGCGTGCGGATCTTGTCGTTGCGCTCCGACCAGTCGGAGTGTGCCGGGTTCTCGGCGTCGCCGAGGAATGTGGAGAGCGCCTCGTCTTCCGCGATGAGCAGTGCCCGCACCGGTTTCTCCCGCGGACTGCGCACCTCCGGGATGGTGATGCCGCGGCGGATGAAGTGGTGGTCGCCGCGGCGCAGCGTCTCGTCCTGCTGCATGACCACGTCGAAGTGCGACATGGCCGCGCGGCTGCGCTTGCGGCGCACGGGCACGCGCACGCGGAACGCCAGGCGCTCGCCCGACTCGAACCGGCGGCGGAGCGTCTCGATCTGCCACGGCTCCAGCGCGCTCTCGCCCCACTTCGGCGCGCCGGCGGCCGGCTCGGCCACCTGCGTCCACTCGTCTTCGGGAATGGCCATCGACCATCGCGCCAGCTCGCAGAGCCTGGCCAGCTTCTCGTCGGCTGCAAAGCGCTCGATCGTGCGGCCGGTGATCACCTCGACGGGCCCGTTCTCCTCGACCGTCACGATGAGGTCGCCGCGGGTGATCGGATAGAAGTACTGGCGGATGGCCGAGGCCACGACCTGCTCGAAGCGCAGGTCGTCGTCGCGATGAAACGGCACGACGATGGAGAGGCCGGGCTCGCCGCGCTGCAGTCCGAAGTCGGCGATGAACGCATCGATGGCGGCGTCGTCGTCGATGGCGTGCGGAAATTCGTCGCGGCCGACGTTCGCGAAGAAGCCGTAGGGGGCGAAGCGGCGGTTCTCGAGGACGTGCGTCTTCAGGACCGACTGGCCGAGGAGCAGGCGGCGGCCGTCGTCGGCGCGGGTGGTGAGGCCGAACATCGTGCGGATGCGCGAGGACACCGGGAACACCGCTTTGCCGAGGCCCCAGCGGCCGCGATCGAGCTCGCTCTTGCCGGTGCGGCCGACGTTGCGCCAGAAGTAATAGAAGTCGTTGCGCGGGCCGTCTCCGGCGTCGAGCTCCGGATCCTGGCCCGGGTCGCCGGTGAGGCCTCGCGTGCCGGCGTCTTCGACCACGAGGAACGGCATGGGGCCGGACTCCGGCACATCGACGTGCCGCTCGAGCCCGCGCAGATACTTCGCTGCGACGGGCGCCGGAAGCGCGTGATCGCCGCCGGCGAAGCGGATGCGCACGCGCACGGTGGAGTTGCCGCGCCGCGCGTCGAGAGAATTCTGGATGGCCTCGCGCACGAGCGCGTCGGCGAGGTCCTGAGTCTTGAAGAACTCGTCGTGGACGGGATCGACGTTGATCTCTCCGCGGCTCATCTCGCGGAAGTGCCAGGCCGGCAGGGAAGGCATGCGGATGGCGGAATTCTACACGCGGCCTGCGCTAATCTTCGCGCGCCATGCCCACCGCGCTCGTCCGCCCCATCAGCCCCCGGCTTCCCGAGGCCGTGACGACGTACATCGAGCGGGAGCCGATCGACGTGGGGCTGGCCGCGCGCCAGCATCACGAATACGAGCAATGGCTGGAGAAGCAGGGTTGCCGGCTCGTTCCCGTCGAGGCCACTCCGGACCTGCCGGACGGCGTGTTCGTCGAGGACGCGGCCATCGTGCTCGACGAGGTGGCGGTGATCACGCGGCCGGGCGCGAAGTCACGGCGTCCCGAGGTCGACACGGTGGCGGCGGCACTGGAGGCGTTCCGGCGGCTGGAGCGAATCGAGCCGCCGGGGACGCTCGACGGCGGCGACGTGATCATCATCGATCGCACGCTGTACGCCGGACGGGGGCAGCGGACGAACGACGCCGCGATCTCACAGCTGGCCAGGCTCGTGAGAGGCCATGGCTACACCGTGATCCCGGTGGACTTCACCGACTGTCTTCATCTGAAGACCGCGGCCACGGTGATCGCCCCCGACACGCTCCTCATCAATCCGCGGTGGGCCGATCCGTCCGTGTTCGGCCTGGAATTCGTGGCCATCGATCCACGCGAGCCGTTCGCGGCGAACGCGCTCCGCATCGGCGATCGCGTGCTCCTGCCCGCGGAGTTTCCGCGCACGCGCCGGATCCTTCAGCAGCGCGGGTTCGAGGTCGACGCGATCGGGATGAGCGAGCTGCTGAAGGCCGAGGCGGGGGTTACGTGCTGCTGCCTGGTGTTCTGAAGTTCTTCGTGCTTCTCTGTGACTCTGTGACTCTGTGGTTTTCTTTCAACCACAGAGTCACAGAGAGCACAGAGAGAGACGAAGAACGCGACTACGAGAAACTGCCGCAGCGATTGAGAATCGTCACTGTTTGACGGCCGCGCGCTCGGCGTCCTCGTCCAGCTTGAAGTTCACCGTCACGTTGTACTTGACCGCCACCGGCTGTCCGTCGAGCAGCGCCGGCGCGAACGTCCACTGACGCACCGCATCCGCCGCGGCGTTGCCGAGACCGTGGGGGAGGTCTTTGAAGATCCTGGTTTCGCGGACGATGCCGGTCTCGTCGATGGCCAGCTCGAGGATCACCACACCGGCGATGCGCGCCTTCCGCGCGTCCGTCGTGTACTGCGGATCGACGCGGGTGAGTATCTGCGGCCCCTTCATGTTCTTCCCGAGGCGCTTGTAGGGCGAGTCCCCTGGCCGGATGATGCGGATCACGCCGTTGTCCGTCACCGCGGCCAGCCCCAGCGGCTCGATGGAGCGAAGGAGCGCTTCATCCCACGGCATGCCGGTGACGTGGAGGGTGACCGTACCGTCGATTCCCGGATCGACGACGATGCTCGTTCCGGTGAGCTGCGAGAACGTGTTCATGACGTTGTGCAGGCCGGCGTCCTTGAGGTTCAGCGAGATCGGCTGGCCGCTGAATTTCTCGCGCTCCCCGACCGCTGCCGGCGCGGCGACATTGCGCGCCGCCCGATGAATGACGGCGCCGCGATCGGTGACCTCGAGCGAGGCCGTGCCGCCCGGCGTCACGTCCACCTGATAAACGCGGTCGCCGCGAGCAGTCGACAGGCGTACCGGCTGGCCGGCGTTGGTGGTGGCCTTGCCCGACATCACCCGCTCGCCGTCCGGCGCGATGACCGTCACTTCGACGAGCACGCGCCCCTCCGGACCGGGGCGCAGCTGCACGTCGAAGGAGTACTGATTCTGGCCCGTCGCCGCCACCGACGGCGGCGGCGCGAGCAGCGCGAACGACAACACCATGGCAAACGCTGCGGCCAGTGCCGAGCCGCGGACGATGGTCTCCGAAAGAAAACGAAGGCGATCCGATGGGTAGCTCATGATTGACTCGATCCTTTCCCGTACGTGAAATCCACTCATGCACGCCACGGCCGGCGACTCGATCGCGGCGTGGCAACTCTTGGCCAGGGCTGAGACATAAGAGTTGACCCCGCAGCCGCGCGCCAGCACGCGCTCGTCGCAGGCGCGCTCGCGCAGCTCCAGGACGCGGCGCCGTGCCTTCCAGTGCAGCGGATCGAACCAGAACAGCGCGCTCACCACTTCATGAAACGCGGCGGTCAGGTTGTCGCGGCGGCGGATGTGCTCGCGCTCGTGCGCGAACACCGCGTCCAGCTCTTCCTTCGCCAGCGCCTCCGCATATCTGTCCGGCAGGACGATCGACGGCTTGAGGAAGCCGATGACCATCGGCTCGGTGACCTCGACCGAGGTCCTGACGCTGCCGCTGCGGACGGCGGCGCGGCGCGCGATCCGCGCGAAGCGCAGCCATGGCAGCAGCGACAGAGTCCCGAACGCGGCGGTCCCCGCCAGCCACACCCCGAAAACGATGCACGCCAGTTCCGACGGGCGCGCCGGCGCGCCCGGAGTCAGCGTGAAGTCGATCGTGGTCACGGCGGCGGTGGTCTCGATCGCGGCGTCGGGGCGCAGATACTCGGCCAGTCCCGTCGCGGCGACGACCGCGGCGATGGCCGGCACCAGCAGCGCGAGCGAGAGAATGAGATGCCGGCTCGACGCCGACAGCCGCTTCCGGTGCGACAGCAGCAGCCCCATCGCGGTGAGCAGCACCGCGATGAGGACCACCGCGACGAGAAACGGCCAGGAGAGCGCGAGTGTGTCGTGCAGAACGCGATGCATGTCAGTCCTCCTCGCGACCGAGGCGCTCTTCGATCGCTTTGAGATCTTCGAGAGTGAGCTTGCCGGACTCGATCAGGTGCGAGACCACCGGCGTCGCGCTTCCGCCAAAGAGGTCGAGGAAGTCGTCGATGAGCCGCTCGTGCGTCCGCTTCCTGTTGATGGCCGGCTGAAAGATCCAGGCATTGCCGATCTTCCGCGTCTTGCGGACCGCGCCTTTCTCCTCCATGCGGTTGAGGATGGTCTGCACGGTCGTGTAGGCGGGGCGGTTCTTCTCGGGGATCGTCTCCTGGACTTCGCGGACGGCGGCCTCGCCGAGGCGCCAGAGGATGTCCATGAGTTGGAGCTCGAGGGGTGAGAGACGGATGCGGCGCATGTCTGTTGTCTCCTACGTGCGTGGTGGAAAATACTACATGTGTAGTAGATCGTCAAGAGGGGTCAGGTCTTGCCTTTTCCCTTTCTCTACAATGCGTGTCGAAAGGGAAAAGGCAAGACCTGACCCCATCGTCACCCGATAGACTTACGCACCTGTGCCGCGGACCCCGACCATGCGCGACCGCGTTGGCGCGCTTCGCAACCTGCCTCCGTTTCTGAAACTGGTCTGGCGGACGAGCCGGCCGCTGACGTCGGCCAATCTCCTGTTCCGGTTCATCCGGGCGCTGCTGCCGATCGCCACGCTGTACGTCGGGAAGCTGATCATCGACGAAGTCGTCACGCTGGCCTCGACGTCAGGCGCCCCGACCAGCCTGGCCGCATGGTGGGACTCGGGGCTCCTGGCGCGCCTGGGCTGGCTGCTCCTGGTGGAGCTCGCGCTGGCGGTGTCTTCCGACCTCCTGGGCCGGGCCGTCTCGCTGATCGACTCGCTGCTGTCGGAGCGTTTCACGAACGAGACGAGCGTGCGCCTCATGGAGCACGCGGCGCAGCTCGACCTCGAGGACTTCGAGGACAGCGAGCTGCAGGACCAGCTCGAGCGCGCGCGCCGCCAGACCATGGGGCGCACCACCATGATGAGCCAGCTCTTCGGGCAGGCCCAGGACGTGGTGACGATCATCAGCTTCGGCGCCGGGCTGGCGATCTATGCGCCCTGGCTCATCG
Organism: Thermoanaerobaculia bacterium; assembly: GCA_035544675.1. Classification (GTDB taxonomy): domain Bacteria; phylum Acidobacteriota; class Thermoanaerobaculia; order Gp7-AA8; family Gp7-AA8; genus DATKCA01. Next base: position 11,262 of record DATKCA010000054.1, read on the forward strand.
CCCTTCTCCTCATCGCTCTGGTCCCCGCGTTCCTCGGCGAGGCGCACTTCAACGCGCAGAGCTACACGCTCGACTACCGGAGGACGCCGGAGCGGCGCGAGCTGGACTACGTCCGCCAGACCGCCGCGAGCGTGGAGACGGCGAAGGAAGTGAAGATCTTCGGGCTCAACGCGTTCCTCATCGAGCGCTACAAGACGTTGGCGGCGGCGTTCTACGAGGCCAACCGGCGGCTGGCGATGCGTCGAGCCGGGTGGGGAGGGCTGCTGACGGCGCTCGGCACGGCCGGGTACTACACGGCGTACGCGTTCATCGCCTGGCAGACGCTGCGCGGAGTGTTCACGATCGGCGACCTGACGTTCCTGTCGGGATCATTCCGCCGTCTGCGCAATCTGCTCGAGGGACTGCTCACCGGCTTCTCGCAGATCGCCGGGCAGGCGCTCTACCTCGACGACCTGTTCTCGTTCTTCGCGATCGGGCCGGAGATCGTGTCGCGGCCGGACGCGGCGCCGGTGCCGCGACCGATCGCGCGCGGCTTCGCGTTCGAGAACGTCGGCTTCCGCTATCCGGAGGCGGAGAGATGGGCGCTGCGCGGGCTCGACTTCGAGATCCGCGCCGGCGAGGTGCTCGCCCTGGTCGGCGAGAACGGCGCCGGCAAGACCACGCTGGTCAAGCTGCTGGCGCGGCTCTACGACCCCGACGAGGGGCGCATCATGCTCGATGGCCGCGACCTCACCGATTACGACCTCGCCGACCTGCGGGCCAACGTCGGGGTGATCTTTCAGGACTTCGTGCGCTACCACCTGACCGCCGCCGAAAACATCGGCGTCGGTCAGATCGACGCGATGGGCGACACCGAGCGCATCCGCGAGGCGGCGCGCCGGGCGATGGCCGACGAGGTGATCGCGGGGCTCCCGGGCGGCTACGAGCAGGTGATCGGTCGCCGCTTCCGCACCGGCGTCGAGCTCTCCGGCGGCGAGTGGCAGAAGATCGCCATCGCCCGCGCCTACATGCGCGAAGCGCAGGTGATGATCCTCGACGAGCCGACCGCGGCCCTCGACGCGCGGGCGGAGTTCGAGGTCTTCCGCCGCTTCAAGGAGCTATCGGCCGGCAAGACCGCGGTGCTGATCTCGCACCGCTTCAGCAGCGTCCGCATGGCCGACCGCATCCTGGTGCTCGATCAGGGCCGGATCGAGGCCTCCGGCACCCACGAGGAGCTTCTCGCCGCG
>DATKCA010000055.1:0-31937 GCA_035544675.1 Thermoanaerobaculia bacterium
CAATGCAGATCAGCTCAGACTGCTCCGCGACCTGGCCGCGATGAAGAAGCCGTTCGTCTTCAACGCGTTCGGCAGCCCGTTCGTGCTGAGCGCGGTGCCCGAGCTCCCCGCCTACGCGGTCACGTACGACATCAGCGGCACGGCCGAGCTGGCGGCCATCAAGGCGCTCACCGGCGAGATCCCGTACAAGGGACGGCTGCCGATCAACCTTGCGGAATACCCGATCGGGCACGGGTTGACGAAGGGTGCTCGCTAGGTGGCAAGTGCCAGGTGCTGAGTAGTCTCGTACACGAATGGCCACGCCTTCTCCCTGCCCGAGCAGGTAGTGGAGCGGGCGGTGCGGTGGGCGGCGTCGCGTCCCGAGAGACACGCTGACGGCAGGGCCGGGGCGCCCGCGGTTACCCGTCAGATCGAGGGCCTGGTCGTGACGGATCACGCGTCCGTCGCGAGTGGCCGGGAGCACTCTTTCAGTTTGCATCTCGAACAACATGCGCCAGTCAATGACCTTAGGAACGCCTCAGGCGATGCTCACGCGAGTGACGGTTTTGCCCTTACCATTGGGACGTCGAATCCTTGTTGGGCTGCAGGGCGTAGCCAACGGTGACTGGACGAGCCGTCCGAACAGTCGATTCGCTTGACACCAACGTTGAAGGACTCAATGGCGATCAAAAATGCTCTTGCTAGTGTCGCCGTCAAAGACCTGGGTGCGGCCGTTCAATGGTACGAGATGCTCTTTCGTAGACCGGCTGACTCACGTCCTACGTCGGAACTAGCCGAGTGGAAGCTCGAACGGGGTGGATGGCTTCAGCTGTATCAGAACGCGGAGCGCGCAGGTTCCGGATCGCTTACGCTTTCTGTGGATGACCTCGGCGAAGAGGTGTCGCATCTGAGGAAATGCGGCTTGGATGCGGGGCGACAAATGATTAGTGAGAAGACAAAGGTCGTTATGATCAAGGATCCGGATGGGAACAGCATCGCCTTCGTCGAAGCATTGGATCCGAACATAGCTCAATAACGATTCGAGCAATTCGGAGCCAGTTCGCGGCTGGAGAAGCTGCCCAGAACTAGTGCAGCGCTATCTAGCGCATGCAGCCGACGCGACCCGCAACATCATTCTCGCGGTTGAGTTACGATCTCCCGTGCGGGTCGCGCGGCTGATGCGCGGTTCGTTAGGCGCTGACGCTATGGAACCCGTCCCCGAGCCAACCATCGTCTTCACTCCGTGGGGTGCGTGGAAGGACCGGGCATCCCTGAAGGAGTCAGGTGGGCCCTGCCTCGGCGTCTATCTGTGGGGCAGGTTCGACTCATCGCCAGATTCCGCAGACGTTCCATATCCTCAGCTGCCAGAAGAAATCATTTACGTCGGAGACACCAAGCACCTAGAAGAGCGTCCGCTGGGAGGCATTCGGCACCATCGGCTCGTCCACTACTCGGAAGTCTTTCCTGACGACCCTCTTTATCATTGTCTCTACGTTTCGATCTTTCGTGTCTGCCGCTTCCCTGCCGGTTATGACGACGAGGAGTCAGCACGCCGATATCAGGTACTTAGGGTTTTCACTCAGTACATGGAAGGCAAGTTGTATTGGGAGTACACGAAGAAGTGGGGGCATCCACCCGGGCTGCATTACAAGAAGGGAACGAGTGCCGATCCAGTTCGCGCCTAACTCGACGCCTGGTCGGACGCCGACCGCGTCGTAGTTTTCGCGAGAGCTATACTTCATGGGCGGCGGTCGGCGCCAGGTGAAGTCGAAGAGCGGGCATCGTCAGTTCAAGCACCCCACGAAGCCAGGCGAGTTACCATCGCAGGGAAACCGAGCGACGACTTGGCACCGAAGACGTTCGAAAGTATTCTCAAGCAGGCAGGTCTAGACAAATGAGTACTCATCGGTTTCTAGTTGTTCTCGAAGATGCGGGCGCCAACTTTTCAGCCTATTCGCCGGACCTGCCCGGGTGCGTCGCCACAGGCGCGACACGCGAAGAAGCTGAGGCGAACATGTACGAAGCCATTCAGCTTCACATCGAAGGCTTGAGAGAAGACGGTCAGCCCATCCCTCACTCTACCTCGCACGCCGAGTACATCGTCGTCGGCGTCTAACTCGCGCTCGCAGCTGACGCGGCCCGCGTCGGCATTCTCGCGGTGCGTTTCCATGTCGCGTTTGTTTCCTGCAACTGACGTGATGTGATCGGACGTTGGAAACGTGGGCAATGCGGCCGATCCCAACGAAAGGCAGGAAGATGAAGAGTCAACCAAAGGCAGCAGGCAACGCGGCTTCCAGACTCATCAGCGACAAGATTGCCGAACTGGGTGACTGGCGAGGCGATTCACTGGCGAGGGTGCGCGCCCTCATCAGGGAGGCCGACCCTGATGTCATGGAAGAGTGGAAGTGGATGGGAACCCCGATATGGTCCCATGACGGGGGCATCTGCACGGGAGAGACGTACAAGTCCAAAGTAAAGCTGACCTTTTTCAAGGGCGCTTCCCTGAAAGATCCCGCCAGGCTCTTCAACTCGAGCCTTGACGGGAACGCAAGGCGCGCCATCGACATCCACGAGGGTGAGGAGATTGACGCGAATGCGTTCAAGGCGCTCATCCGCGCGGCCGTCGCTCTCAATACTTCTGGCGGAAAGAAGCTGGGCAGAACGACACTTCTGCGGCCCCGTTGACCAGGCCTACTCGGTGATGCCCAGCACCTGTTGACCACCCGCCTCGCGGAACACCGCGGCGGCGTGCTGGTGCCGCGTCCGCGCCTCCTCGATCAGCCGCTGGAACTCCGCATTCCCGCGCAGGAACTCGAACTCCGGCTCGCTCTCCAGCGCGGAGTGACAGCAGAAGTTCCCCTCGATCGCGAGCTGGAGGCCGCGCAGCACGAGATCGCCCTCGCCGACACACGCCAGCTGCCAGGCCCAGAAATACGAGTTCTCAGGATCGGACATCTGCACCTCCGCGTATCGCAGCGACGCCGCGACGCACTCCTCGCGGTTCCCCTCCATCGCCGAGTAGCCGGCGATGATCATGTCCCGCTCCCGCCCTTCCACCCGTGCCGCGAACTGGCGCAGATGGTCGATCGTCTCCTTCGTATGGCCCAGTCTCCAGCGTCCGAACCACGGCATGTAGTCGAACGAATCCTCGATCATTTCGGCCACGCGCTGATAGTCGCGGAGGAACCAGGCCGTGTACGCCATGCTCGTCCCGATGTTCGGGTCGAGACGCCGCGCGCGCTGATCGGCGGCCGCCGAGGCGTGATAGAGCCCGCCGAATCGGCACGCCGCGACGAGCCCGGCATACAGATCGGGATCGGCCGACCGCGCCTGCGCCCGTCCCAGCAGCCGGGCCATCGCACGCGGCGCGTCGCGCATCTCCTCCATCTCGAAGTACGTGTAGTAGAAGTGCGCGACCGGCAGGTCGGGACTGATCTCCAGCGCCTTCCGGAACGCCTCCTCCGCCAGGGCCCGATTCTCCCCGGCGTCATCGTGACCGTACTTGGCGATGACCCGGTAGACGCGCCCGAGGCGGGCCAGTGCCGGGGCGAAGCCGGGGTCCTCGCGCAACGACTCGCGGAAGAGATCGCGCGCCGTCATCAGCGCTGACGTCGACGCCGCATTCACACCGACGTGCAGCGCGCGTAGATACAGCTCGTACGCTCTCGCCGTCGCCGGCACGTCCCGCCGCACCAGCTGTACCGACAGCGACTCCAGGAGCTGCGCCGTCAGCTCGTCCTGCAGCTCGAAGATGTCCGATGCCTTCGACGAGATCGGCTTCGACCACCTCACCGTGCCGTCGCGCGCATCGATGAGCTGCGCGGTGAGACGGAGCTGGCCTCCCGCCTTCAGCAGACTTCCCTCCAGGACCACGTCCACGTCGGAGTCCCTGGCCAGGCGGCTGGAGCGGACGACGACGCCCTGGATGCCGCAGAGCGATGCCGTGACCGCGTCGGCCAGCGAGTCGGGCAGAAAGTCGATCTCCGGATCGGGGCGCAGGAGGCGGAACGGCCGCACGATCACGCGCGTCACCGTGCGCACCCGCGGTTGCGTCGACAACGTCCCGCTGCCGTGCTCCGGCACCGCGCGAAGGTCGCGGGCCATCTCCATTGCATCCGAATACCGCTCCGCCGGACGCTTGGCCAGCGCGCGATTGATCACCCGGTCGATCACCTCGATCTCCGAGCCGCCCACCAGCGCGGGCGGGTGGTCGTGCATGGTGGAGTGATACACGGACGGGATCGAGTCGCCCTTGAACGCGGGCTCGCCGGTCAGCATCTCGAAAAGGATCGCGCCGCAGGCGAAGAGATCGGCGGCCGGCCCCACCGCGGAGGACGACCACTGTTCCGGAGCCATGTAGCGCGGCGTGCCCACGACCGTCCCTGGCGATGTCAGCCGGAGCATCGTCTCCTCATCCTCCCTGGTGACCGCGCTGGCCAGTCCGAAGTCGAGAAGCTTCACGCCGTGCGGCGTGATGAACACGTTGGTCGGCTTGAGGTCGCGGTGGACGACGTTGGCGCGATGCAGCGCCGCCAGCGCGTCCAGGACCGACGCCGTGATCTCCACCGCGCTGGCCGCCGCGACCGGGCCGCGCGCGATCCGCTCCGACAGCGCCTCGCCCTCCAGCATCTCCATGGCGATGTACAACTCGCCCTCGTGCTCGCCAACGTCGTAGATCTGGCAGATGTTCGGATGGTTGACCGCCGCCGCCGCGCGCGCCTCGCGCCAGAGCCGGGAGCGCGCGTTCGGGTCCCTGCTCTGGTTGCGCACGAGCTTGATGGCCACGGGGCGGCCGAGACGATCGTCCTTCGCGGCGAAGACGACCCCCATGCTCCCTTCGCCGAGCTTGCGGGTGATGTCGTAGTGGGCGATGCGCTGCATCAGGTGTCGGGTGCCAGGTCCCAGGTGCCGGGAGTTTAAGCTAGTGTGGTGAATCAGAAATACGTAGCATTTCTGATTCACCAGACTAGCAGCCGGCAGCTATGAATCACTCGAATCATCGCCACGACGACATCCCGCTGGCTCGCCTCGGCTCGCGCATCGCCGATCTGACCGATCGCTATTTCCCCGACGCCTTCGTCTTCGCTCTCGCCGCCGTGCTCATCGTCTTCGCCTTCGGCCTGACCCTCGGCGAGCGCCCCATGACGCTCGTCAACGCATTCGGCGAAGGCTTCTGGGTGCTCGTCCCCTTCACCATGCAGATGGCGCTGATCATCATCGGCGGCTTCGTCGTGGCCAGCTCGGGCCCGTGCAGCCGCGTGATCGAGTGGCTGGCGCGCCTGCCGAAGACGCCGCGCGGCGCCATCGCCTTCGTGGCCCTCTTCTCCATGGTCAGCTCGCTGCTGTCGTGGGGATTCTCGCTGATCTTCACCGGCCTTCTGGTGCGCTCCATCGTCCGACGCGTGGACCAGGTCGACTTCCGCGCTCTCGGCGCCGCCGCCTACCTCGGCCTCGGCAGCGTGTGGTCGCTAGGCCTGTCGTCATCGCCCGCGATGATGATGGCCACCGAGTCGGCCATTCCGCCCGCTCTGCTGCCCATCACCGGAGTCATCCCGCTGACCGAGACGATCTTCCTCTGGCAGAGCGTCGTGCTGGCGGTGCTGCTCATCGCCGTCTCGATCGCCATCGCGTATTTCTCGGCGCCCGTGGGCGATCGCGTGCGCAACGCCAGATCGATGGGCGTCGTCTTCGAAGAGATCACCGTGCCGGTCGAGCCGGCCAGGACGCCGGCCGAGCGCGTCGAGAACAGCCCCGTGCTGACCGTTCTCGTCGTCGCGCTGATGTTCGCGTTCCTCTTCTCCAAGGGGTTCAGCGCCATCGATCTGAACAGCTTCAACTTCGCGTTCCTGGCGGCCGGGCTGCTGCTGCACTGGCGCCCGCGCGCGTTTTTGCGCGCCGTGGCGGGAGCGGTTCCGGCCACCGCGGGCGTGCTGGTGCAGTTCCCCTTTTACGCCGGGATCTTCGGACTCATCTCGATGACGGAGATCCAGACGACGCTGTCGGAGCTGTTCCTCCGCATCGCCAATCAGGACACCTTCAACCCCATCCTCACGATCTACTCCTTCATCCTCGGTGTCTTCATCCCGTCGGGCGGCGGGTTGTGGGTCGTCGAGGCTCCCTACGTCATGGAGGCGGCCCGGACGCTGAAGATGCACCTGGGATGGACCGTGCAGACGTACAACGCCGCGGAGACGCTGCCCAATCTGCTGAATCCCTTCTTCATGCTGCCGCTGATGGGCATCCTGAACGTCCGGGCGCGCGACCTGGCCGGGTACAGCATCCTCCAGCTTCTCTTCCACACGCCGCTGGTGCTGCTGTACTGCTGGCTGATGACGTACACGTTCTAAGGTGGAGAGGCGCCGGTGGAGCGCCGCCGGCCCGGCGGCCCCCCGTAAAAAAGCTTCACTCCTCGATGGTGTATACCTTCTGCAGGAGGTACCCCGTGACCGCACTGACCGCGCTATGGCTCCCGATCCTCTTGGCGGCCGTCTTCGTCTTCATCGCCAGCTCCATCATCCACATGCTTCCGCTGTGGCACCGCAGTGACTACCCGGCCGTTCCAGACGAGAACGCGTTCATCAGTGCGGTGCAGCCGATGGCCATCCCGCCCGGCGACTACATGGTGCCGCGAGCGAGCGGCCAGGCGGAGATGAGCACACCGGAGTTCAAGGAGAAATTGAACAAGGGGCCGGTGCTGGTGATGTCGGTGTTCCCCTCCGGTCCTTTCAACATGGGCAAGACGCTCGCGCTGTGGTTCGTCTACAGCGTGGTGGTCAGCTATTTCTCGGCCTACGTGGCGGGCCGCGCGCTGGGACCCGGCGCCAACTACCTCGACGTCTTCCGCTTCGCCGGCGCCACCGCATTCATCGGATACACGCTGGCGCTGTGGCAGATGCCGATCTGGTACGGTCGCGCCTGGGGCATGACCCTCAAGCAGACGTTCGACGGCCTGATCTATTCGCTGCTCACCGCCGGAGCATTCGGCTGGCTCTGGCCACGGTGAAGCAGGCCTGGGGCCGGCATGTTCAGCGGGTCTGTTTCACGACCGGCACGCCGTTCACGATCTCGAATGAGAACGCCACGTCGAACCGGGTCTTGAGCGGCTTCTGGTCGGTCATGATCCGGTAGTCGGCCTTGCCATCGCCATCCGAGTCGGGGCCGTCGCGGAACTTGCGGATCCGTGCCGGAAGGCACCTCCATGTCTCCACTGCGCGGATCACCGCGGCTTCGAACGCCGGCGCATGCTCGCCCCCGGTCGACGGGACCAGCGGGCTTGGGGACGTGTCGGAGAGCCTGCCCCATTCGTCGAACGTGAGACGGACGGCCACGACGTGCGGGGCCGGTCTCCTGTCGATCAGCTCCGGCGGATACTCCGGCTCTCCATTCCCCCGCCGGAGAACGGGCTGCACGAACTCCTCATTGGGGCCGAGCTGCACTTCGGGCGGGTCAGGATCCTCCAGAAGCGTCGCCGAGACGACGCCGTCATCGGGCGACATCTCGGCAACGTCCCGCGGATTGATCTCAGCGGGCGGAACTGCCGACCGGCAACTGATGATCAACAGTGCCGCCGCGACGATCGAGACGGAGAAATCGCATCGCATCGCGATTGAGAGGCTCCAATAGAGTGAGAATACATCGAAGAACGGTCCGTGCGAGCCGCGCTGACCGGAAGAACGCGGCACAGCCGCACATGCTAGTGTTAGCCCCCGGGGGTTCCGTCTCCAGCTACGGCGAGTCATCGACAAGAGGTGAGCATTGAGTGCAACGGCCGCGGATGCGGTTGATGGTCAGGTTGAAGTCATCGTTCTGGACTGGGACGGCGGCGCCGCGCTCACGGACTGCCTCCACTCGATCGACGTGCAGACGCAGCTTCCGTCGCGCGTGATCATCGTCGACAACGGCTCGCTCGTTCCGGTGTACCAGCGACTCCCCAAGACCCTGCTCAAGATCCCCTACGTCATTCTGCGCAACGAGACGAACCTCGGGTTCACCGGCGGGATCAACCGGGCCATGAGCGAAGTGCGCGCGCCGTTCGTGGCCTGGGTGAACAACGACGCCGTCCTCTCCGAGAAGTGGGTCGAGAAGTTGCTGCCGGCCGTGGCGGGAGAAGGAAAGGTGGCCGGCGCGCAGAGCATCATCCTCAAAGACAAGACCACCGTGGACGGCGCGGGTATCAGCATCGAGGACGGGATCTACCGCCAGATCGGGCACGGCCAGAAGCTCGCCAGACTCCGGCAGGTCACGCAGCCGTGGGGCGTTTCCGGGACTGCGGCGCTGTTCCGCACGCACGCGCTGAAGGATGCCGCCATCCACGGCGCGATTCTCAGGCCCGACTTCTTCGCGTATTACGAAGACGTCGACCTCTGCGCGCGGCTTCGAGCACGAGGGTGGAAGTTCAAGCTCGTACCCGAGGCGTTGACGATGCACCGCGGCTCGTCGAGCGCGGGGAGACTGGGACGCGCCGGATTCCGGATGCGCACCCGCAACCGGTATCTCGTGGCCCGTTCTCACCCCGGCGTCGGCAGTGTCTCCAAGCTCATCGGCGAAGACCTCTCCTACGCCACCCGCGAGCTCCTCGGCGGCCACTTCCGCTTCGCGCTGAACCGGCTGCGGGGGATGGTCGAAGGACTCAGGCACCGCCAGCCAAAGAGTTGAGCGGCCCATCGGGTGCGTCAGGCAAAGGCGATCGCGATCACGAGGCCATGAAAAAAGACGCCAGAGAGCACCGCCAGTGTGAAGGAAGCAGGCGTCAGGGAGCGGCGGGCCAGGGAGAGTGCGGCCAGTCCCGAAGGAAGGTAGAGCAGAAGACCGGTGATCAGACCGGGGGAGTAGCTCGACGTTGCAAGCGCGCCAAGGGCATGGAGAGCTGTGTTGATCAGGATGACCGTGGCGAAGGTCGCCGGGAACCAGGCCAGCTTTGGCCGAAGAATGGCCATGACGGTGAGGATGAAGAAGAGGGGCCAGACGATGCCGTTGAGAACGAGGAAACGGCTCGTGCTGACGGGAGAGCCGACCGCACGAGCGGTCCACATGGCAAAGCCCTCGCCTCCCCACCACTCTTCAGCGAGGTGCAGGAGATAGCTGGCAGGCAGAACGAGGAGCCACCACGCGCGGCGCCGCGCACCGGCGCCGGCAATGGCGGGCCCGTCCTGCTCGGACACGAAATCACTCATGGGCGTGTCCACTCCGCGGTGACGTTCGTCCGCAGATCAATCCCGAGGAAACTGCACCACGCTCGCCTCACGCATGAGGCGGTCGGTATGTGCCTTTGCCTGCCTTGCAGGGTACCGCATGCGGGCCGCAAGGAAGCCGCCGACAAAGCCGAAAAAATGGCCGCTCCACGAAACAGATTCTTCCGGGATCAGTGAATACGCGAAGGCGGTGCCGTAAGCGAATGCAACAGCGAGCGTCACCAGGGCTGATGAGAGACGCCGATCAAACGCGGCGCGAAACACGAGATATCCGAAGAATCCGAACAGAACACCGCTGGCCCCGATGTGTTGCGCATTTCCGGAACCGAACACCCACGTTCCCAGACCACTGACCAGCCCCGAGACGAGAACCACAAACGCGAACTCCGCGACACCGCGAAGAAGAATGAGGGCGCCGAGCACGAGAATGGGGAGAGAGTTGGACACCAGATGATCGAGATCGCCGTGAATGAAGGGAGCGACGAAGATCCCGTCGAATCCCGCCCAGCTCCTCGGAACGATCCCGATGCCGGCTGCGGAACCCGGCCTACCTGCGATGAAATCGAGCAACCACGCGAACCACATCAAACCGACGAATATCAGCAGAATGCCGATTCGAAGCCTGATGCTTTCTCGGTGCCTGGTGGTCACTCTGCCGCCCAACGGACCGGACGCTCAGCGGCGCGGCCCGGTCCCGAGGCGAGACTAGCACGCCGCGAGGGAAAGCTTCGGAGCCAGGGACACCGAAAATCCTGGACGGTCGATCACGAACGCCTGACGTCATCTCGATTCATCGAGAATGCGGAGCACACCCTGATGATCGTCCGCGACGAAACGCGCAATCAACTCGTCTGCCGCATTGAGCGGAACGTCTGCAGTCACAACGCGCTTACGCGACGCAGGGAAGATCCCGAAGATCCGTCGCTCGTGATTGTAGTGATAGTGCACGACCAGATCGGCAGACGAAGGACAGAGATGAAGAAGACGGCCGTCTTCGGAAACGATTCCGAGACCAGGTGGGCAACTTTCCTCTCCAACGCTCTGACGGCTCTCTTCCAATCTGAGCTCGCCGGGCCATGATCGGGAGCGAAAGGCCGTTTGAATCTCGCTCGCTCCGGACGCGGTGTGATCCTCACTCCTGAAATCAGCGCGCTGGATCCAGTAGTGAATGGGTTTCTCCGACGAAGCGTTCAGCATCTACCCTGACGATAACAGGAGATATGCCACTCGAGGCGCATCAGTTTCACCCTAGCCGGGAACGACGCGGAACTCCGCCTCCGCGAATTCGTCGAAGCCGCTCTGGTCGACGCGCACGCGCAGCCTCCACGACAGCGAGATCAGCTCCCCTTCGAAGCTGATCGGCCCCTCGTAAGGAATCAGCAGCCGCACCGGAAACACGCCGTCGGGCTGGTGTTTTCGCACGGGGACTTGCGTGACGCGCGCGACGCCGGACGCCACGTTCCCTTCCCCGCCCGTGCGCCAGGCCACATCGGCGAGGATCCGCGTTACCGACCGGTCGGCGCCCTCACGGACCCAGTGAATCCTGGCGGTGATGAAATCGCCGGCCTCCACCGTCTCCTGCAGCTCGATGCCGATCACTTTGCCACCTGCGGCACGACGAGCAGCTCGAAATCAGCGACGCATTCTCCTTCCAGCATCGTCTTGACCATCCACTGCACCTTGTTGCTCCCGACGGCGAGCGATGGCAGACCTTCCCGCGGGATGTCGAAGGTCCACTGATCTGTCGATGCGTCGAAGTCGAGCTCGAGGCGCGTCGCGTGCTTCACCGTTTCGTACTTGCCGCGCGACACTCGCGCTTCCTCGACGCACACCAGCTTCGCGCTGACGAGCGTGAGCGGCTTCGAGCGGAATTTCGTGGTCACCGTCTGACCGAGGCGGATCGGCCAGGGGCGGACCACCAGCGTGGCGTACTCGAGCCGGCGCTGGCGAAGATAGCGGCGCCCGTATTCGGAAAGCATGCCGGCCGCGAAGAGGATGCCGCTCACCGCGGTGGCCTGCCGTCGATTTCGAAGCGGGTCGGAGATGAGGAACCAGAGAAACAGCGTCAGGAAGCTGATGAGCATGATCAGCAACGCCACGTCCTTCCACCCGGGACGCGCGGCGAGAAGCTGCATGCCGTCCGGCGTGCGAGTCACGGCGATGCGCGGCAGCACGGAACCACGGTGCAAATGATGGCTGTACCGGAAGCCGAGGACCATGCGCGGATTCTCGCATCGATCCGGAACCTGTGGAGCGCCGCTGTCCTCAGCGGCGCCCCTCGTGGGTGGGCGGCGCGAGCTGGTCGATCACGCTCCGCCGAGGCGGCGGCGGTCCAGCTCTTCGACGGGCGTCTCGACGGGGACGGGCCGCGTGCGCAGCCAGCCTCGCTTCTGCGCGAGGTCGTCGAACAGCGAATACGCCACCGGCGTCACGAGCAGCGTGAGCAGCAGCGAGAGCGACTGGCCACCGATGATCACCACGGCGATGGAGCGGCGCTCCTCCGAGCCCGGACCTGAGCCGAGGGCCAGCGGCAGCATGCCGGCCACGAGGGCCATGGTGGTCATGAGGATGGGGCGCAACCGGTCGCGGGTGCCCTGGATGATGGCCGCGGCGCGGTCCATCCCGTGCGCGCGCAGGCTGTTCATGTGATCGACCTGCAGGATCGAGTTCTTCTTCACCACGCCGAACAGCACGAGGATGCCGAGCGCGGAATAGAGGTTGAGCGTGTTGCCGGTCGACCACTGCGAGAACAGCGCGAACGGAACCGCCAGGGGAAGGCTGAGCAGGATCGTGACGGGATGCATCAGGCTCTCGAACTGCGAGGCCAGGATCATGTACATGAAGATGATGGACAGCAGGAACGCCCAGATGAACTCGTTGAAGGTGCGCTCCAGCTCGCGGGCGCGTCCGCTGATGGCGGTGGTGTAGCCGGGAGCGAGACCCATCTCGCGCACAGCCCCGTTCATGGCCGCGATGCGGTCGGCCAGCGCATAGCCTTCTCCGACGCTGGCGCGCACCGAACCCTGCCGTTCGCGATCGAGACGGTCGATGCGCGACGGACTGACGCCCCGCTCGATCGATACGACGTTGTCGAGCCGCACCAGGTCGCCGTTCGACGACGGCACGTACAGCCGTCCGATCGCTGCCGGGTCGCTGCGGTTGCCGCTCTCCACGCGGAGCTGCACGTCGTAGTCTTCGTTGAGCGAAGCGTCGCGGTAGCGCGTGACTTCCCGATCTCCGCCCACCATCACGTTGAGGCTCGTGGCGATGTCGGTGGTGGAGACGCCGAGGGCGGCGGCGCGCTCGCGGTCGATGACGGCGCGCAGCTCCGGCTTGTCCAGCTCGAGACTGGTGTCCATGTCGATGATGCCGCCCAGCTTCTCGGAGCGCTCCATCAGCTCGTTCGCGTAGGCGGCCAGCCGCTCGATCTCCGGCCCGCGAAGGACGAAGTAGATGTCCCACCGTCCGCCCGGCCCGAAATTGAACGAGCGCGGATTGCGCGGCGCGATGCGGAGGGGCGCGTATTTGCTTCCCAGCTTGCGCACTTCCGCCATCACGTCCTGCGCGGAGTAGTTGTTCGTGAAGACCTGCCACGGTTTTCCGCGCTTCAGCGAATTCCAGAATTTCGTGAAAGACAGCGTGCGCTCGCTGTGCGGAACGAGGCGGACGTAGATGCTGCCGCTGCTCGTCTGGCTGAGGAAGCCGCCGCCCACCGTCGACAGCATCAGCGTGACGCCGCGGATCCTGCGCACGTCGTTCTCGATGGCGGTCATGGCCTCGTCCATGGCGGCGAGATTCGTTCCCAGAGGCGCGGACACGCCGACCTCGAACTCCCCCTCGTCCACATCCGACGGGACGAACTCCTGCTTCACGAGCATGTACAGCGGCACCGCGGTCAGGATGACCACGACTGCCACGATCGCCACCAGCGGGCGATGCGCCATGGCGTAGCGCAGCAGACGCTCGTAGTTGCGGTCGATGTGCGAGTAGAACCCGCTGCGTGAGCCTCCGTGACCGCCACCCGACTCGGCGTCCGTCACCTTCAGCAGGCGCGAGCTCATCATCGGAGTCAGCGTGAACGAGACCAGCAGCGACACCAGGATCGCCACCGCCGCCGTGATGCCGAACTGGTAGAGGAACCGGCCGGAGATCGACGACATGAACGACACCGGCAGGAAGATCACGACCAGCGAGAAGGTCGTGGCCATCACGGCCAGGCCGATGTCCTTCGTCGCCTCGCGCGCGGCGTCGCGCGGCTTCATCTTCTTCTCTTCGATGAAACGGAAGATGTTCTCCAGCACGACGATGGCGTCGTCGATGACGATGCCCACCATCAGCACGAGGGCCAGCATCGTCACGCTGTTGAGCGTGAAGTCGAGCGCCCACATCATCCCGAACGTCGCGATCACCGACGAGGGGATGGCGATGCCGGCGATCACCGTGCTGCGCCACGAGCGCATGAACAGCAACACCACCAGCGACGCCAGGATGCTGCCCAGGACCAGGTGGATCTTGATCTCGTGGAGCGCCGCTTCGATGTAGTTCGACTGGTCGTTGATGATCTCCAGCTTCACGTCGGACGGAAGCTGCGCGCTGACGGCCGGCAGCGCTTTCTTGATGCCGTTGATGACGGCGATCGTGTTCGCGCCCGACTGACGGCGGATCTCCAAAGTCACCGTCGGCACGCCGTTCAGACGGGCCAGGCTGCGCTGCTCCTTCGTCCCGTCCTCCACCCGGCCGATGTCGCGGATGCGGATCGGCGTCCCGCCCGCCTCCGGCGCGCTCGGCCGGCCGCGCGTCGTGATGACGAGGTTCTCGAACTCCGCCGGATCGGTCACCCGGCCCATCGTCCGCAGCGTCAGCTCCTGCCGCTCCTCGGTCACATTGCCGCCGGGGAGATCGGCGTTCTGCCGCCGCAGCGCCTCGCGTACCGCGGTGATGGGAAGCTGATACGCGGCCATGCGGTCCGGGTCGACCCAGACGTTGATGGCGCGCTCCAGCCCGCCCTGCACGCGCACTTCGCCCACACCTCCCGTCCGCTCCAGCTGCACGCGCACGATCTTGTCGGCCAGCTCCGTGAGCTCGCGCAGCGAGCGTTCTCCTGAGAGCGCGATCGTCAGCACGGGGGAGCTGTCGTTGTCGAACTTCTGCACGACCGGGACGGTGGCGTCGTCCGGCAGACGGTTGACGACCGTGTTGACGCGGTCGCGCACGTCCTGCGCCGCGGTCTCGAGATCGCGATCGAGCGTGAACGTCGCCGCGACGAAGCCGGTGCCCGGTCCCGAGACCGAGCGCAGCTCTTCGATCCCATCGACGGTGTTCACGACCTCCTCGATCGGCTGGATGATCAGCGACTCCATCTCTTCCGGCGAGGCGCCCGGAAGCGAGACGCGGACGCTGACGGTGGGGAGATCGACGGCCGGATAGCGGTCGATGCCGAGCTGGGCATAGCCGGCGGCGCCCACGACCACCAGCGCCAGGATGATCATCGAGGCGAAAACGGGACGGCGGATGCAGATCTCAGCGAGTTTCTGCATTGAGGACGACCACCTCTCCCGCTTTCACGCCGGACAGCACCTCCGTCCACTGCCCCATCCGCCGGCCGAGGGTCACCGGCTTCTCTTTCCGCTGGCCGTTCTCCAGGACGACGACCTTCTGGATCCCGGCGAATGTGATCACCGCGTCCGCCGGCACGGTGAGCGCCGGCTCCGATGCGTTCGTGACGATCGACGCCCGCGCGAACGACCCGGCGCGCAGAACGCCGTCGTTGGGAATGTCGGCTTCCATGATGAGGACGCGCGAGCGCTCCGTGATGGTCGGGCTGAGCCGTGTCACCAGACCAGTGTATGCGCGCGTCGAGCCATCCACCGACAGCTGGACGTTCTGTCCGACCCGGATGTTGGCCGCGTCGCGCTCCGGCACCTCGGCGCGGAAGCGAAGCGGGTTGACCCTGACCACGTCGGCCACCGGCGCGCCGGCGGCGAGAAACTCGCCGGGCGAGGCGTGCCGCCGCTCCACCACACCATGAAAGGATGCGTACACGCCCGTGTCGGCCAGCTGCTGCCGCGCCAACGCCACCTCGGCCCTTCGCTGGGACATCACGGCCTGGCGGTTGCGGATCTCCTCGAACGCGTCCTGATAGCGGCTTTCGGCGACGCGTGCGGCGGACACGGCCTGGTCGAGGTCGGCCTTCGAGACGAGCCCGCCCGCGTGCAGCGATGCGAAACGCTGGCTCGTCGCCCGCGCCTCGTCGAGCAGGGCGCGCGCGGCGCGGACGCTCGGCGTGTCATCGGGATCGACGGCGTCGCTGGCGCCTTCCGGAGGCAGGCCCAGCCGTGCGCGGGCCTGAGCCAGCGCCGCCTCCGCGGTATCGAGACGAATGCGGTAATCGGTCGGATCGACGCGGGCGATGAGCTGCCCGCGCGTGACGGCGCTGCCGAGGTCGACGGCGATGGTCTGGAGGCGGCCCGGGACTTTGACGCCGACCGTGGCGCGATCGAACGCGGCGAGCGTCCCGCTGACGACGACGGTCGTGCTCAGCATCCGTTCCGCCACGCGATCGGTACGGACCGGTTTGGCGGGCTCTTTCTCCTGCGCCTCCGCCGAGGAGGGCGCACCCTTACACCCGGCCACCAGCAACACGAGCCCGACAATGAGAACCCTCATAGCTGGTGTACCAAATCCAAAGTGGAGCGCCGCCATTCCTGGCGGCGCGGTGGAGGACAGGCAATCCTGCCTGTCCAGCGATCTGGAAGGACAGGCAGGATTGCCTGTCCTCCACAGGGTCGCGTTAGATCTTCTTCGCCTTCTCGATGAACAGCTCCTGACCGCCGCTCTCATCGCACGCCACGACTTTGCCGCTGACGCGGACATTCGCGCCGTTGAGCTTCGTGAGGCTGGCCTTGCTCTTGTCGCAGATCGTGTACTGCGTGTCGGAGTTGGCGACGCGGAAGACGCGCGCGCAGTTCTCGCCGGTGGCGCCGTCGGCGCAGGCGATGACTCCGGTCAGCTGAACGTTCTTCGCTTCGGTCTTACAGCTCTTTCCGCCGCCGGCGAACGCGCTGACAGCGACCAGGACAACAGCCAGGGCAAGCACGATTTTCTTCATGGCACTCTCCTTTTCCATCCAACTGACGCCGAGGATAGTGGATTGTTAACGGGGAGGGTGGTGTCGGAGCGGAAACGGGATGTGACACGGCGGGCAACCTCTGTCCCAACGATCAGATGCCCTCGACCACGATCATGTTCGCGCGTGCGCAACTCTCGCGAATCTTCTTCGCCTCGGCGTATTCGGGCGAGCCGCGCCAGGCCTTCGCCTTCTCGACCGACTCGAACTCCAGGACCACCAGGCGCCTCGGCGTCCAGTCGCCGTCGAGCACCTCGGTCCTGCCACCTCGAACGAGATAGCGGCCGCCATGGGCAGCGATCGACGCGGAAGCGAGTCGCTTGTAGTCTTCGTAGCGGACGGCGTCGAGCACTTCGATGTCGACGATGATGAGAGCAGGCATGCGCGCCATTTTCTCACCTGGCCCGAGCAGTCCGATACGAGAAGCTCTCCGACCTGAAGATTTTTCCACCTGCGGAGGGGGAAGGCGTGAAACACGAGATCAGATTTCTCGCCGGAAGGTCATCCATTGGAGATGTCGACGCACCACTTGTCATTCCACCGCGCGTCGAACCAGGCGGCGAGCTTGGAGCAGGCATCGTGATCCAGTACGTCGACGTTCAACTCGCCCTGCTTCTGCAGGCCGGCGAACGTCAGGTTGCTGCTCCCGACGAAGCCGATCATCGGATTGTCCGAGCGGTGCATCAGATAGAGCTTTGCGTGAAGCGGGTGCCGGACGTGCAGCTTTACAACGACTTTCCTGGCCCGAAGCTGCTCTGCTAGCCGGCGCAAGGCACGTTCATCCTCATTCGTCGGAGTCCCGATCGTGAGCTGCTCGCGAAATCGCAGCGCATAACTTCTGCGAAGGCGTGCCACGGTCTGGAGGTCGAGCGCGTCAGCCGATTCGTGGTGCAGAAAGGCATCGCGGAACTCGTCATCGGGATCTTTCTGCATCCCGACGAGCAGCCTGCAGGCGTTCCCATTCCGACCGCTCCAGGCCTCGATGTAGGAATCGATCGCCTTCCAGCCGCGAAGATTGAAGTAGCCGACACAGAAGTCCGCTCGCTCAGCGACCTCGAGTGATTCGCGCAGGGCAGGAAGGAGCTGCTGATCGATATTGTCGAATATGCGGGGCATGGGACCTCGCGGATCTGTTAAGCGATGGAACCGATTCCGATAATACGTTAAATTCTGAGACGAATTTTAACCTATTTGGCTAGCAGTCTCAGGAACGGGTCATTGATGAAGTAGACCTCGCGGCCCACTTTTACCGCGCGCAGCAGCTTGAGATCGGCAAGCTTCTGAAGATACTTCGAGGCGGTCTGGCGTGTGGCCAGCTTGTCGCGCTCCAGGAAACGGATCTTGCAGTAGGGCTGACGGAAGACGGTCTCGACCAGGTCCTTCGAGTAGATCCGTGGCGCTTCGTTCTTGATACGACCAACCCAGTGATCCATCAGCTCCCGAATGGCCATGATCTTCCCGCGGGTATGAGTCGCCATCGTCTCCACAGCCTCGAGCATGTAGAGAATCCACGGCTCCCACGCCCCCTTCTCCGTCACGCTGCGCAGACCGCCGTAGTAATCGCTCTTCCTCTCGATGATGAAACGCGAGAGGTACAGCACCGGGATGTCGAGTAGCTTGCGTTCGACGAGGAACAGAAGGTTCAGGATCCTGCCGGCACGACCGTTCCCGTCGGTGAACGGATGGATCGCCTCGAACTGGTAGTGCATGACCGCGAGCTTCACCAACGGGTCGAGATCATCATCTTTCCTCGGATACAGGAAGTTCTCGAGGTTGCCGAGGAGATCGCGAATTTTCGTCTCACCTTCGGGCGGTGTGCAGATGACCCGCCCGTTCGGAGTGGCCAGCTTCGTTCCCGGGACGGCGCGAACTCGCAGGTCGATACGCCGGATGATGGAAACGATCTCTTCGAACAGGCGCGTCGATAACGGCCGGTTCCCCAGCTTGATCGCCTCGTATCCAAACCAGAGCGCCTCGTGATAGCCGAGAACTTCTTTGGTCTGAGGATCGGTCGCGCGACCCTCGTCTGCGAATGCACGATACAACTCATCCTGCGTTGTGACGACGTTCTCGATCTCGCTGGAGAGGCGCGCTTCCTGTAAGCCGATCGCATCGATCAGCACGCGCTGATTCGGGATCAGATGACCCGTCCCCTTGAGCTCCGCGAGTGCGGTCCGCGCGGCGATGGCTTTCTTCAGAACACGCTTCGTCTCGAGCTCGGCTCTTGGAGGAAGGAGCGGAAGATCGTTATACGGGCGGTTTCGGTCCATTTCAGATTCAGCGCCGTGCGCTCTTCAATTCACCCATTTTTCCACCAACCCGTCCACGAAGAACAATCCGCCCCGCGCCGGCGCGCCGGTGAGCCGCGACCAGAACTGCGCGTAATGCCGCACCTGCGGCGTGTAATACGCCGTCAGCGCGTCGAGCCGGCCGGCCGTCGCATCCGACTTGTAGTCGACGACGAACCACTCCCCTCCCTCGCGGAAGACCAGGTCGATCGCGCCGTGCAGGAGCGTGCTCGGCGGGCTGGGCGGGAGGCCGAGCTCCGTGGCCGGGACTTCGATGGCGAAAGGAATCTCGACGTAGCGCTCGTCGGCCGACTTCACCCGCTGCCAGAGCGGCGAGGACTGCACCGCCTCGACCACCCGCATGACGTCGGGAAGCTCGACCACGTCGCGCTCCTCATCCTTCAATAGATTCTCCGCGTAGAGCCGCACGTCGAGAGACTCGTCGCGCAGCATCGCCTCGAACAGCCGGTGCAGCACCCGCCCCCACGACATCCCCTTGCCGAGCCCTTCCTCGGCACGAACCAGCTCGGCGTGACTGGCATGCGCGATCTTCGTGATCGGCAGGACCGAGTACGACGTCTCCTTCGCCGCCGCGAAGCGCGAGGCGATCTCGCCTCTCGCCGCGGCGAACTGCTGCACGGCGGGCGGCTGGGCGGCAGGAGCGGCCGCGATTTCCGGCGGCATGGTCAGGCGTTCGCGCACGCGCGAGGCCAGCTCGCGCCACGCGCCGCCCACTCCTTTCGCCGTCTGCCGGAAGCCGACCACCAGCATCCGCCTGGCTCTGGTCGCCGCCACGTAAAGCAGGCGCATGGTCTCGGCACGCCGGAACTCCTTCTCCGTCGCCTTGTATCCGTCCCACCCGCGCGGCACGGCCAGGTCCTTGGTCCCTTGCCCCCACGCCCGCGTGATCAGGATGTGCCCGCGTGACTCCTCGCCGCTGCGGTCGACGTACAGCTCGGTTGCGAACTCGTGCTCCTTCACCGGATCGATCAGGAACACCACGGGCGCCTCGAGGCCTTTGACCTGGTGGAGGTTCATGAGCCGCACCGCATCAGTCCGGGCCGGGTCGATGTCCAGCTCCTCGATGTCCGGCTCGCTGGCCAGCAGATCCTCGAACTGCTCGACGATGGCGGCCAGCGACTCGCCGCGCGAGGACGATTCCCGGGCGATGTTCAGCGCCAGAAGAAGGTTTCCCGTTCTCGTGCCGGGGCGTTCGTGCGACGCGGCCAGCGGAAGGAGGCCGATGCGCTCGATGACACGCGCGATCGTCGCGGCCGGCGGATGCTTCTTCGCGTCCGCGATGGCGTCGCGCAGGATGGCCAGTCCCACCGCGATCCGCTCGTCGGCCCCCACGGGGACATCCTTGAACGGCGAGAATTTTCCGCCGGCCTGCACGAAGCGGTAGAGCGCATCGTCATCCGCGCCGCTCAGCGGGCCCCGCAGGAACGCCACGATGGAGATCTCGTCGTCCGGGTCGGCGATGGCGCGGAGCAGCGGCAGCGCGTCCGCGAGCGCGCCGGCGTCCTTGAAGGCTTTGCTGCCGGTGATTTCGTACGGGATGCGGGCGCGCTCGAACGCGCGCGCGAACAGCGCGAGGCGCGGACGCTGCCAGCTCACCAGGAGGATGTCGGAGAACCGCAGCTCCTCCCCGACCGAGCGGAGGATCCAGTCCGCGACCCAGGCCGCCTCCGACTCGGTGTCGGTGCTCTCCAATGAATAGATGCCGGTGCGCCCGCCGCCGCTCGCTCCCGATTGCGCGACGATGTGCGGCGCCTGCCGGCCGGCCTCGACGTCCGCCGCCGTGAACAGCGTCGAGAACGCGTCGTTCACGAACGTGCAGATCACGGGAGTGGAGCGGAAGTTGGTCGACAGCTCCACGATCAGCCCACCGCCCTCGTCGATCCTCCTCCGCACGTCGAGGTAGGTGGTGATGTCGGCGCGCCGGAACCTGTAGATGGACTGCTTGGGATCGCCGACGATGAAGAGCGAGCCGGGACGGGGGCGCAGCTTCCGCCAGTTCTTCTCCGCCAACTCTTCTCCCGTCAGATAGAAGAGGATCTCGGCCTGCAGCGGATCGGTGTCCTGGAACTCGTCGACCAACAGGTGCGTGAAGCGCCGCTGGAAGTAGCGGCGCACGGCGATGTGGTCGCGCAGCATGTCCCGCGCGCAGACCAGAAGATCCTGGAACGTGAGCGTGCCGTGGAGGCGCCGCTCCGCCGCGAACGCGGCCGCCGCGGGCCGGAGCACCTCCAGCGCGATGCCGTGCACGTGCTCGCGCCAGCGCTGCACGGCCGGACGCAGCTCGTCGTTGACGAATTCCGCATACGCTTCCCACAGGCGCTTGGCGGTCTTCCCGTCCGGCCAGAGCTTCTGCGTCGGCTTGTGCTTGGCGTGGTTGGCCTCGTCGAGGAACGCGAACTGCTCGAACGGATCGTCGAGGTCGGCGCTCCTGCGCTGCCGCAGCAGCGTGACGATCATCTTCTCGAACGGGTCGGGCTTGTGTGTCTTGTCTTTCGGCAGATGCGGCTCGATCTGGTCGAGATGCACGAGGAGCGCATCGACGACGCGGCGCAGATCGGGACGGTCGCTTCGCTCCGACACGAGAACGACGTCGGGATACTCGACCACGCGCTCGAACGCCCCTCGCAGCGACTTCCGGTCCAGACCCACCTCGAGCGCCTCGGCCAGAAGCGGGTTGCCGGCGATGTTCTCCTCCTCGTACCAGCGGTTCCAGAACTCCGCGGTGGCACGCCTGGCCGCGACCTCGTCCAGCTCTTCGAACTCGGGGTCGAGGCCCGCTTCGACGGGACGCTCGCGGAGCAGCCGCGCGCAGAACGCGTGGGTCGTACCGATGAAGCCGCGGTCGATCTCCTTGAGCGCGTCGCGAAGGAAGATGCTGATCTGCCTTTCCTCCCTCGAGGCACGCTCGACCGCTTCCTGAAAGCGCTCCCGCAGCTGCGCGGCGGCCTTGACGGTGAACGTGATCGCGGCGATCGACGACGCGCGCGCCTTGCCGTTGCGCACCAGGTTCACCATCCTGTCGACGAGGCTGGTCGTCTTTCCGGTCCCGGCGGCGGCCTCGACGAGCATCGTCACGTCGAGCTTCGTGCGGATCGCCTGGCGCGCCTCTGCGTCGGTCATGGAATCCCCTGCAGCTTCTGCCAGGCCTGCACCGCCGGATCACCCGCGTTGCGCGCGAGCTTCGCGAACATCCGCTCGGCGGCCGGACCGCACACGGACTTGAAGTCGCAGAACCGGCAGGTGTCCGCGGTGCCGTGCGGAAAGAATCCGCGCGCCACCACATCGAAGAGCGAGTTCAGCGCGTCCGTCAGCTCCCCATCGGTGCACTGGCGCGTGACCCGCGCGCCGCCGCCCCTGGCTGTCGGGAACAGATAGCCTGACCGCGTCACGCGACCGCCCAGGATCGCTTCGGCGGCGCGGGCGTAGATGGCGTGCTGGATCTTGGTCCCGCAAGCCAGCACTCCGCCGCGGTCGAACGTGTACGTGCTTCCCGACTTGTAGTCCCACACGTGCCACTCGTCCGCGGTCTCGTCGTGGTCGATCCGGTCGATGCGACCGCGCAGCAGCAGCGACGATCCGCGCCCGAGCGGGAGCGTGAACTCGAACGGAATCTCGAAATGCTTCGGCGTCACCGTTCGACACGCATCCGCCTCGGTGCGCAGGAAGATCGCCGCGGTATCGAGAAGGTCCGAGCGCCGCTTCTGGAACGCGGCCTCGCTCGGCGGCGGGATGTCGTCGCGCCACCGCACCAGCTCCGCCTCGATGATGTCGTGCATCCGCGGCAGAAACTCCATCGACGGCTTCTGCCCCGCCGCGCACAGCTCCGTCATCGCCGACTGCAGGATCTCGTGCATGAGCGTGCCGAACTCGTTCGGCGCCAGCCAGGTGTCCTGCTCGTACACGATCTCGTCGAGCGGCCGGAGCCCGAGGATCCGCTGCAGGAAGTGGCGGTAGGGACAGCCGGCCATGTTCTCGAGCTGCGAGGCCGAATAGACCTTCGCGTTGAGCCGCGGGTCGAGCACTTCGACCGGCGCGTCGATCAGACCGTCCCACTTCGTGATCTCGTCGCCCTCGCGCGCGGCCTCTGCTTCGGCGCCGGCCGCGAGATTTGGGTAGAGCTGCGCGGGTGAGGACACCCGCGCTCCATTGAATCTCTGGTACAGCCACCAGTCCGAGGGGGTCAGCGGGACGGAGTCGACGAAGCCCTCCCGCGCGATGCCGCTCCCGACCTCCTCGTACGTAGCGTCGGGCTTGCCGGATGCGCGATACATCTCGAGCAGCCCGCTCGACGGAAAGCGCTCGCGCCGGTCGTGGATCGTGAGCGAGGCGTAGGAGAGCGAGACGTGCGCGTCCGCGGCGCGGGCCAGCAGGCGGTGGAACTGCTCGGTGGTGCGCTGGGGGCGGTCACCGACCACCGGGATGCCGATGGCCAGGCGCTCGACGTCGAGGATGATCGGATCCTGCAGGCCGCTCCCGGGATGTTTCGACTCATCGAGGCCGGCCACGAACATCCGCTTTCTCCCGGCCCAGCCGCCCGCACGCGCCGGAGCGACGTGAAGAAAACCGGGGCGGGGATTGCTCGCCGATACGTGGAGGCTGCGAACGGCTTCGGAGAGGCCGCCCAGGTCGGTGGCGTTCCACTGGACGGCGTCGAGCTCGTCGAGCATGCGCCGGAGGGCCTCCCTGGCCATGGCATCGACTTCGTTGCGCACGTGCGCGAACCTGGCCACGAACGCCGACGTGGCCTTCGCTGCGGAGACGCCGTCGATCATCGCCAGCATCCCGGCAAGGATCTCGTGCGCGGCCTGCGCGGCTTCGCGCGTGGAGTCGGTGATCTCCTCCCTGGCCAGCAGAATGTCGATGCGCGGAAGGTAGCGATCGCGGCCCCAGCCGATGCGCGCGCGGCGGAGGATGCGCGCGAGGCTCGGCGACGCGAATGCGCCGGCGCGCGCGGCACGCTGCAGCTCGACGGCATGAAAGCCTTCGCCGATCCAGCTCAGGAATGCCAGCGCCGCCTGCCCCGGCCGCGTGTAATGCGCCGCGATCCCCTCGGCGAACGTGCAGGGAATCTCGTACTCCGCGGCCAGCTCGTACGCGAGCGGCAGGTAGGGGTCGCGCGTCGTGTAGATGATCTCGGCGTCGTCGAACGGCATCCGCGAATCGAGGATGCTGCGGAACGCCCCCCGCAGCTCGTTCTCCTCGCCGGCGGCGCGGCGGAAGTCGACCTGGACAGGCAGGATGGCCTGTCCTTCGCTGCCGATCTTCTCGAAGGCGCCGGCGGCCAGCGTGAGGAGGCGCTCCTCGGTCGCGGTGAGCTCGACGTCCTCGACCACGATCCAGATCGCGTCAGAGGCGCCGGGACGCGGGGCGCCGCTCTCGAGCATGGAGATCGCGCGCGAGAGGACGCCGAAGCGGTCGATGTAGCGGCGGGCCGCCATCTCCTCGCTGTAGGCGTCGAGGATGCGAGTGAGGTCGGCGGCCTTGCGCGGATCTTCGAACGCCCCCGGCGTGATCGGCACGTTGGCGTGGCGCAGGTCGTCGATCGACTTCTGGATGGCGCGATGCAGTCCTGGCCTGTCCGCCAGCGCTCCGAAATACGACGACTGGTCGAGCACGTGGTCGCAGGCGCGCTCGATGAGCGCCAGCGCCTGCGCGCGGGAGAGCACGGTGATGTCCTCCTTGGCCAGCGCGAAGCCGGCCACGGCGTCGGAGATCGTCCGCACCGTCTCCACGCGCAGGTTCACCCACGGCGTGCCGTTGTGGGCGATGGCATCCGTGATCTGGTGCCCGATGGCGAGCGACGGCACGACGAGGATCTTCTCGCGCAGGAGATGCTCGCGGCAGATCGCCTCGAGTCGTGATCGCATGGGGGGCGATCAGATCACAGATCGTAGATCGTCGATCTCAATAGACGGGCACGCTGATCTGCGGGATCGTCGCGTAGAGCAGACGTCCCGTTGGTGACCACACGATCGAGCCGGGGGGCTCGAGGATCGCCACGCGCGTCGTGTTCGTCACGAGATCGAGAATGCCGAGGCCGTTGTCCGTGATGAAGGCGAGGGTGGTGGCGTGGGAGGGGTGGGGGGCAAGGCGTGAGGAATCGCGCAGCGGGATCATCGGAATCGACCGCAGGACCCGGGTGAAGGTCGCGCCGTCATCCATGGATCTATAGATAGCGCCGTCGCTGACGAGCCAGACCACTCCCTGCTGCGCGGCAGCGAACGCGATGCCGGTCAGCGGCGCAGGCGCCGGTTTGTTCATCCACGTTACGCCGCCGTCGCGCGACTCCCACAGCTCGTCGTCGCTCGCCGCGATCACGTGATCGAAGTCGAAGGGATCGACCGCGGCCGCGCGCAGCGTCTCACCGGCGATCGCGCCGCGGCGCAGCCACGTCGTTCCACCGTCGGAGGACGCATGGATGGCACCGGACGGCGCGATGGCGATGAGCCGGTCCGCATTCTCCCGATCGGCAGCAAGCGTGATCATGTCGTCAGGCAGCGACACCGTCTCCTCGCCCAGGCGCGTGATTCTGATCAGGACCGAGTCGCTCCACGCATACGCCGTTCCGCCGGATGCGGCCAGAAGTCGCGGCCGTTCCCCGGATATCGCCGCGCGCAGCTTCCACTCGCATCCGGCGTCGATGGACTGGTAGATGCCGTCGTCGAAGATCGCGAAGACGAGGTTCGGGACGTCGCTGACCTCAATCTCGCGCGGCGCGCCATCGAGCGCGGCGTTCGATTGCACGAGACCGGCCGCCCTGTTGTCGATGACGTACCAGAACGACGCACCCACCCGCCACGCATCACACACCGGCGTCCGCCACACCTCAGGCAGGCGCGTGGACCGGCCGCGGCCGTGTGCGGAGAGGCCCGCGAGGAGCATCAGAGCCAGAGCGAGACGGCGCATCTGCCGTAACGCTGTTGCAATAACGCTGCTACCTCACGGACTTAGTCCTTAGTCCTTAGGCCTACTCGGGGCGCCGCTCCATCCGGACCAGGGGCGGTCTTTCAGAATTTCCAGGTCACGCCGGTCAGGAGCGTGCGCGGCAGCCCGGGGCGCAGACCGGCCGGGCGGCGCGCCGCGATGTACCTCTCGTCGGTCAGGTTGCGACCCTGCACGAAGAGCTCGAGCCCAGACAACAGGCCGTATCCGACGGTGAGATCGGTCGTGAAATAGCTGTCAGTACCGGACCCGGCAGGGATGGCACCGCGGCCCGGAGCCGTGCGCATGGCACCGTTCCAGGAGAACTGCGCATCGCCGTTCCAGCGGCCTCTCGACATTCCGGCGGTGAGCGTCAGCTGGTGCCCGGGGATGTACGGCACCTCATCTCCGGCGTGCACCTCGGGCGCCCAGTCTTCGAACGAGGTCGTGAAGCTGCTCATGAACTCGGCCTCCGTCCACGTGTAGGCCAGACGGAACGGCATGGACAGGGCACCGCGGCGCATCTCGCGATCCATGGCCAGCTCGAGACCGCGGACCTGGACGGCGCCTCCATTGAAGAGATCGCCGCTGCCGGTCCCGCCCGTGGAGAGCGTGTCACGCCCCAGGAGGTTGCGGTAGTCGTTGAAGAATCCGACCACTTCCGCGTTGACGGGCCCTCCATTCAGGCGAAAGCCCGCCTCGTAGTTGATGCTCTCCTCGGCGGCGGTGTCTTCATTCACGCCCGCGCCCGGCGGTGCGAAGCCGCGGTGGACACCGGCGAACACGTCCAGTGACGGTGAGACGGCATAGGCAACACCTACTCCCGGCACGAGGGCTTCGACGCTGTTCCTGGTGGTGCGGAGCGCGGCTCCGTTGCGATCGGGATCGGCATTGCCGAAATTGCGGACCTCGAAGTCGATCGATTCGAAGCGGAGGCCGGGCGTCACGCGCCAGCGTCCGAAGCGAATCTCGTCCTGAACGAAAAACGCGGCGGCCTTCGCTTCGGTCAGGCGGTTGGCGTTGCTTCCCGCGACATCGGTGCGGGCCAGGAACATCCGGCCGCCGTTCATGCCGTAACGCTCGTCTTCCTGGAAGCGGTCTTCACCGTCCTGGTGATATCTGACACCGACTTCGAGCTGGTGCGACGCAGACGCGGCGCTGAAGCGCGTTGCGAAGACCGATTGCACTCCCTGGCCGTAGTAGTCGCGACGGTTGTTGCGGACGCGCAGTGTGCCGGCGTCGTCCGCTTCCCCGCGGATGATGGCCATGACACCGGCATGCTGGCCGGGCGACTCGAGGGCCGCGCCGATGCCGACGCCGGCCACCGAGTCGAGCTTGTGCCAGTTACGGAAGAAGTCGTTGCGGTAGACGGTCGTCGTCACGTCCCAGGCCGCGCCCGGAGCGAAGAAATGCGTCAGCTGAATCTGTTCGTGCTCCGCGTCGATGACATCCATCTGCGAAGCCGCGTAGCGGCGGAACGGCGTGGTCTGGAAATCGGATTCGGTGAGGCCCAGGTAGGTCTCGTCGCCCTTCTGACTGGTGCGGCCCACCTTCAGCTCCAGCGCCTGCGAGAACCGGCTTCCGGCCGCGCTGTTCCAGCGGAGTTTGCCGAGATAGTCGCTGAGGTCGAAGCCGGTGGGGCCGCCGCCGTCGAGGCGCTTGAATCCGTCTGTCGACTGCTGGAACGTTTCGAAGAGCCAGCCCAGCCGGCCGACCGTGTCTCCCACCACGATGCGGCCGCGCGTCATGGCGTTGTCGCCATAGGCGAAGTCGATGCGCCCGCCGAAGTCGGACGGAATGCTGGAGGAAAGAAGGTTGAGCGCGCCGCCGGTCGTGTACGGGCCCTGGCGGACCGCCGTCGATCCTTTGCGGACCTCGATTCCAACCATGCGGCCGACGGTGGGAAAGTAGTACGCCGCGGGTGCGGCATAGGGAGCGGGAGCGATGAGCACGCCGTCCTCGAGGATGGTGATCTTGCCGCTCCGCTCGACGCCGGTACCGCGCATGCCGATGTTCGGGCGAAGGCCGTAGCCGTCTTCTTCCTGGATGTTGACGCCGGGAACCTGGCGGAGGATGCGATGGATGTCGGTGTATTTCTGCTGATCGAGTGCGGCCTGACCGATGTAGGTCGCCGAGCCGGGGATCTTCTGCACGCGGTCCGGCCCGCCGGTAACGGTGAGGCGGTCGAAGACGATGGGCGGCGGCGGAGCGGCCACGGCCGTTGCCTTTTCACTCTCATCCACGGCCGGAGCCGCAGCGGCAGAACCAGCTGAGGCGGCGGGAGGGTTCTGGGCAAAGAGGGTCGCGGCCAGGACAAGAACGAGAATGAGAGGAAGAACGCGAGGCATCAGACTCTCCTGCTAATACTGAGACTCAGTCTCAAATAGCCAACCTATTGTGTCGCCGATCGCCGGCAATGTCAACACTCCTCTCCCCCGGCAACGCTCCGCTTCATGCGGGACGGGGAGACGCTTTCACGCGGCTGATCGCCTCCCGCCACCGCTCCCGCAGCTCGCTCCGCACTTCCCGCGGCTCGAACACACGCTCCGCTTTCCACTGCCCGTCGATCTCCTCCGCGCGCCAGAAGCCGGACGCCAGGCCGGCCAGGTACGCGGCGCCCAGGGCCGTCGTCTCCGTGACCGCCGGCCGCACCACCCGCACGTTGGCCACATCGGCCTGAGTCTGCATCAATAGATTGTTCGTCGACGCCGCCCCGTCGACGCGCAGCTCGACCAGGTCGAGGCCCGAGTCGGCGCGCATCGCGTCGAGGACGTCGGCGGTCTGCAGCGCGATGGCGTCCAGAGCGGCGCGCGCGATGTGCGCGGCCGTCGTCCCGCGCGTGAGGCCGAGGATCGCGCCGCGCGCGTGCGGGTCCCAGTGCGGCGCGCCGAGGCCGGTGAACGCGGGCACGAAGGTGACGCCGCCGCTGTCCTCCACCGAACCGGCCAGCGCCTCCACCTCCGGCGCCGACTCGATGATCCGCAGGTTGTCGCGGAGCCACTGGATGGCCGCGCCGGCCACGAAGATCGATCCCTCCAGCGCGAACTGGCGGTCCGCGGTCAGCGTAGCCAGCAGACCGTGCTCCGACGCGACCTTCTTCTCCCCGCTGTTCATCACGATGAAACAGCCTGTCCCGTACGTGTTCTTCGCCATTCCGGGACGGATGCAGCGTTGCCCGAACAGCGCCGCCTGCTGGTCGCCGGCGATCCCGGCGATGGGGATCCCGTCGTCCGTCTCGCCGACCACTTCGCTCGACGAGACCACTCGCGGCAGGATCTCGGGCGGGATCCGGAGGATCGACAACAGCTCGTCGTCCCACTCCCGCCGGCGGATGTCGAAGAGCAGCGTCCGCGACGCGTTCGTCTCGTCGGTGACGTGGACGCGTCCGCCCGTCATCCTCCAGATCAGCCACGTGTCCACGGTCCCGAACGCCAGGTTGCGCCCGCCCACGTTGTCGAGGAGCCAGCGGATTTTCGTCCCCGAGAAGTAGGGATCGAGGACCAGGCCGGTGCGCTCCCGGAACAGCGGCTCGTACTCCCTCAGCTCGTCGCACAAAGGGGCCGTGCGCCGGTCCTGCCAGACGATGGCGTTGTAAATCGGCTCTCCGGTCGACCGGTCCCACAGCATCGTGGTCTCCCGCTGGTTCGTGATCCCGATCGCCTCGACCTCGTACCCCGCCCCCGCCTCGGATGCCACCGCCTGCTGCGTCGAGGCGATCTCGAGCGGGTCGTGCTCCACCCATCCCGGCTGCGGATAGATCTGCCGGAACTCCCGCTGGGCGATGGCCGCGACCGACCCGGCCTGGTCGAAAACGATGGCCCGGGAGCTCGTGGTGCCCTGATCGAGTGCCAGAATCGCCTTCAAAGGAATGCGTTTGCCCCCTCTCCGGTTGTCGATTGTGCATCCAGTGACTGCAACAGAGACGAAGAAGTGCGAATCAGAATCTCCAGCGGCTGATCACAGAAAGGAGATTCACGCATGAGACAAACCGGTACGGTCAAATGGTTCAACGACGCGAAGGGCTTCGGCTTCATCACGTCGGAGGACGGCACTGACCTCTTCGTTCACTTCAGCGCGATCCAGGGGGCCGGCTTCAAGTCGCTTCCCGAGGGCGCGGCGGTCGAGTTCGATGCAGTCCGCGGGCCGAAAGGCATGCAGGCTGCGAACGTCACCGCAGTCTGATACAGTCGCCTCTCGAGAGCGGCTCAATACAAGGGGCAGGAGCGCACTCCTGCCCCTTACTTTTTTCCAGGAGCACCGATGCCCAAACCACGTCCATCCATGATGAAACGGCAGCGCGAGCAGGCCAAACGCGACAAGAAAGCCGCGAAGGCCGATCGCCGGGCCCAGCGCAAGACCGAGGAACCCGAGACGGCCGACTCTTCCGAGATCTCCGAGTCTGTGGAGGCCTCAGAAATCTCGGAAGCCTGACCCGTCATCGGTAGCCGGCCGCCTGAAGCTCGAAAAGCTCGGCGTAGCGGCCGCGTTGCTCCAGCAGTTCCTCGTGCGTCCCCACGGCCTCGATCTCTCCCTCGCCCATCACCAGAATGCGGTCGGCCATCCGCACGCTCGAAAAGCGATGGGAGATGAGCACCGTCGTCTTCCCCTCGCTCAGCTCCTTGAATCGCTGGAAGACTCCGAACTCCGAGCGGGCGTCCAGCGAGGCGGTCGGCTCGTCCAGAATGAGGAGCTGCGCCTCGCGCATGTATGCGCGCGCGATGGCCACCTTCTGCCACTCGCCCCCTGACAGGTCGATCCCGGTGCGGAACTTCTTTCCGATGATCTGGTCGTAGCCGCGCGGCAGCGTGCGGATGACCTCGTCGGCGAGACTTCTCCGCGCCGCGTCCTCGATCCGCTGCCGGTCCTCCCGCGCCTCGATGCGGCCCACGGCGATGTTCTCCGCCGCGGTGAGGTGATAGCGGACGAAGTCCTGGAAGATGACTCCGATGTTGGCGCGGAGCTGCCCGAGGTCGTACTCCTTGAGGTCATGGCCGTCGAGCAGGATGCGACCTTCGTCCGGGTCGTACAGTCTGGCCAGCAGCTTCACGAGCGTCGTTTTCCCCGCACCGTTCTCGCCCACCAGCGCCAGCACTTCGCCGGTCTTCAACGTGAACGAGAGATGGCGCACCGCCCAGCGCTCGGCTCCCGGATAGCGGAAGCCCGCGTCTTCGAACGTAAAGCCTTCGCGGATCGGCGCGGGAAACGGGAGTGCCCCTTCCGGCGACACGATCTCCGGCTCGATCTCGAAGAACGAGAACAGGTCGTCGAGATAAAGCGCCTGCCCGGCGACCTGCGAGAAGCCGACCAGCAGCCCTTCGAGGAGCTGACGCAGGCGGCGGAAGCTGCCGGCGAGGAAGGTCAGGTCGCCGATCGTGAAGTCGCCCCGGACCGTGCGCCAGGCGATGTAGCCGTACGCCGCGTAGTAACCGAGGGTGCCGAGGGCGGCGAGGAGGAGGCCCCAGACGGCGCGCCGGCGGGCGAGCGCCCGGTTGGCGCGGAAGTAGCGGTCGGCCAGCTCCCGGTAGCGCGCAATCAGGAAGCGGTGGAGGTCGAAGATCTTGACCTCCTTTGCCGTCTCGACGCTGGCGCCCATCTGACGCACGTACTCGAGCTGCCGGCGCTCGGGCGTCCAGGAGAAGTTGAGCGTGTAGCCGAGCGAGGTGAAATGCGATTCGCCGACGAAGGCGGGGACCAGAGCTACCGCCAAGAGCACGATCAGCCAGGGCGCATAGACCAGCAGGCCGACGGCGAAGGCGACCACCGTGATCGCATCCTGGAGCTGGCCGAAGAGCAGCCCCATCAGGTTCATGCGGCCCATCGTCTGCCGCAGCGGCGACGCTCGGCTCCGCGAAGCCGCCGAGGCGTCTTGACCGCCATGCTTGTCGGGTCTACCCCCGGAGCCGGAGCACCAGCCGGTAGGCGCCAATGTCGTCGCGCGCCATGGCGTCGACACACCCCCAGAGGTAGAGCTGGAAGCGCCGGAAGAGGCGCTCGCCCCAGCGGCGGGCGATCTCCGTGCGGTGGCGCTCGAGGTTCTCGGCCCAGCGCTGGCAGGTGAGCCGGTAGCTCTCGCGGTCGTTGTGGACGGCGAGCACCTCGAAGGGCGTCTTCGCCACCTCGGCCAGGTAGTCGTGGAGGCAGAGCGGCGTGGCGTTGCCCGGGAAGATGAAGCGGTAGATGAACGACGAGAACGGGAACTTGACCCGCGAGGCGCAGGCGTCGAGGTAGAGCCGGGCGCCGGGCTTGAGCAGGCGGCGGTACTGCTCGAGGCTGGCGGCGTAGTCCGGCAGGTGCTCGGTCACGCCGAGGTTGACGATCGCGTCGTAGGGCTCCTCCTCGCGGTGCTCGAGGAAGTGGCGGCGGAGCACCCGGCAGGGCAGCCCCTCGCGGTCGATCAGGTCCTGGACGTAG
>DATKCA010000056.1:0-6557 GCA_035544675.1 Thermoanaerobaculia bacterium
TTGGCGATGGCCACCGGCAGGGTGTGCTTGTCGCTGTCGGTGAGCACGATGAGAGGCCACATGAAGTCGTTCCACATGTTCATGAACGTGAACAGGGCCAGCGTCACGAGCACCGGCCTGGCCAGCGGGAGCACGATCGACCAGTAGATGCGGAATTCGCCCGCGCCGTCGATGCGCGCGGCGTCGAGCAGGTCCTGCGGAATCGACAGCATGAACTGCCGCACCAGGAAGATGCCGAGGATGCTGGCCATCCCGGGGATGATCACGCCCCAGTAGGTGTTGACCAGGCCGAGCCACTTCAGCAGCAGAAACAGCGGCAGCATGGAGATCTGCACCGGGATGGCCAGCGCTGCGATGAGGCCCGCGAACAGGCGGTCGCGCCCGCCGAAGCGCATCTTCGCGAACGCGTATCCGGCCATGGAGTTGAACAGCAGCGAGATCAGTGTGATGGTCAGCGCCAGGAACATGCTGTTGGCGAAAGAGCGCCCCAGGTTCAGGCGGGTAAACAGGTCGCGATAGTGCTCGAGAGTGATCTGCGAGGGGATGAACCGCGGCGGGACCATGGTGGCCTCGCCGGTCGGCATGAAGGACGCCGAGAACATCCAGATGAGCGGCGCGGCGGTGGCCATCGCGCCGATGATCAGGGCGATGTGCAGGAGGCCGCGCTTCACGATCCCACCGCCCCGCGGCGCAACCGCAGCTGCACCAGACTGGTGGCCATGATGATGACGAACAGCACGAACGCGATGGCCGCCGCGTAACCCATGCTCCACCACCGGAATCCCTCGCGGTACATGAGCATCACCACGGACAGCGTGCTGTTGAGCGGCCCGCCGTCCGGCGTCATGACGTACGGCTCGGCGAAGAGCTGCAGGTAGCCGATGGCCGTGATCACACCGACGAAGACGAACGTCGGCGCGAGCATCGGAATGGTGATGTGGCGGAACTGCCGCCAGGCCCCGGCGCCGTCGATGCGCGCCGCTTCGTAGAGCTCTTCCGGAACGCTCTGCAGTCCGGCCACGAAGATGATCATGTTGTAGCCGAAGTTCTTCCAGATGGCCAGGATGATGATCGCCGACAGCGCGAACCGCGGACTGCCCAGCCAGTCGATCGAGCCGATGCCGAACCATCCCATCACCGTGTTGAGCAGGCCGAAGCGGGGATGGAACATGTAGCGCCACACGATGGCCACGGCCACGAGCGTGGTGACGACCGGGGCGAAGTAGATCGTGCGGAACAGCGGCTTGAACTTCGCCAGTTTCGCGTTGAGCAGAAGCGCCGCGCCCAGCGATACCGCCACGGTCAGCGGTCCGGCCACGATGGCGAAGACCAGCGTGTTCCGCAGCGCCTGCCAGAACACGGGACTCCTGGCCAGGTTCGCGTACTGGCCGAAGCCGACGAAGCGGATGTTGTCCGTGTCGGCAACTCCGTAGATGTCGAAGTCGGTGAGGCTGAGGACGAAGCCGGCGGCGACGGGGAGGAGGAAGAAGACGAGGATGACGGTGAGCGCCGGGGCCAGGAAGAGGGCGGCGGCGCGCGTCTCGGCGGTCATTCGTCGCGCCGCGCCAGCATCCAGCGCCGCTTCTCCAGGATCGCGTCGGTCTTCGCGTCGAGAACAGCCAGCGCGCCCTCGGCTGTGTACCGGCCGCGGATGGCCGCCTCCGCGTAGTCGAAGACCGTCGTGGCGATCTGCTCCCACTGCGGCACGGCCGGCGTCGGCTTCACGTTCTCGAGCTGCGTGCGGAACGCGGCCAGATGCCTGTCGTTGGCGAGGTCGGGATCCGACCACGCGCTTCGTCGCGCCGGCAGATCGCCGCACAGCTCGAAGAAGCGCACCTGCTGCTCGGGCCCGGAGAGAAACTCGATCAGCTTCCAGGCCGCTTCCTTCTTCTCGGACTGCTCGAAGATGGCCAGGCTGCCACCTCCTGCCAGCGACGCTCCCGGCCACTCCTTCTCATCGGGCGCCGGAAGCGGCGCGGTCATCCACTTGTCCTGCATCGAGGCGGGAAGCCGCCGGCGGAACTCCCCGATCTGCCACGGCCCCGTGATGTACATGGCGAACTCCCCCTCGGCGAACTGCTGGTAGACGTTCGCGACCTGGCTGTTGCTGAGGACCGGGGCGTCACCGCGCCGGAAGAAGTCGAGGTAGAACTCGAAGGCGCGGCGGAATCGAGGCTCGGAGAACGCGCCGAAGCGCCCGCCCTGGCGGAGGAGCGGCGCGTCGACCTGGAGCCCCAGGGCGATGGGCTGCGTCCACTCGTTCGTAGGCAGGAGGATGGCGTATTCGTTGCCGAGCTTCCGGATGGCGGCGGTGGCGCGGACCCACTCGCTCCAGGTTTTCGGCGCCTCCGGGAAGCCGGCCGCGCGCAGGATGTCGGTGCGATAGAAGATCACCCGCGTGTCGACGTACCAGGGGATGCCGTACAGCTTTTCGTCGACCAGGTTCGTGGCCCAGATGCCTGCGAAGTAGTCGCGCTGGTCGACGGCGCTCGACTGCGCGGCCAGCGCCGTGAGGTCCGCAACCGCGCCGATGGCCTCGAACTCGGGGATCCAGCTGTTGCCGATGAGCGCGAGGTCGGGCGTGGAGTCGCCGACGAATGCGGTGAGCAGCTTCTCGTGGGCCGCGGTCCACGGCATCTGCTGGACGTCGACGCGGATGTCGGGATTCCGGCGCTCGAACTCGCGGGTGAGTTCCACCACGACCTCACCTTCCCGGCCGAGGGCCCAGAACTCGATGTGCGTGCGGTCGTCGGTGCGCGTGCAGGACGTGAGGAGCAGAATCAGAAGCAGATGGAGCGCGGGTGTCCTCACCCGCGCCCCCCGTCAGGCGCCGGTGAGGACACCGGCGCTCCATTCAGCCAGCCACCTGTGAATCCAGCACGTTTCAATCCGCGAATCACGTGCGGATTCCTGCGCATGACGTTCCAGACGAAGCCGCTGCGATAGTTCTCGATCATGGCCACGATGGGACCCTGGTCGATGCCGAGGTAGTCGCTGTCGAACCAGCCGAACTGCGGATCGACACGGCCGTGCTGCAGCGTCACCTCGGTGTTCTTCAGCGTGGGATTGAACGCGTCGAGGAATCCGTACTTCGTGTACAGGCGATCGCCGTAGCGCCGCGACATCTCCTCGATGGCGGGAATCGCGACTTCGGGCGCGAAGGCGATCGACGCGGCGGCGGCGGTGGGGGCGATCGTGCCGTCGTCGAGGATCTCTCCGCGGGCCGCGCCGCGCGCCCAATACGTGTGGAACACGACGCCGCGGCCGTTGATCTGCAGCGTCATGTCGAGCGGGCCGTCACACGCGGTGAGGCCCCAGATGTTCTGGCCGTAGTCCGCGAAGTCCGACGGGTTGTCGATGGCGTAGGCGCGCTGAGAGAGCGCGGCGCGGCGCGAGTTCTCGAAGTAGTCGATGCCCTTCCCGCGCATGTACGCGTCCTGGATCCCGCGGAAATCGATCCAGACGTGCGAGTACTGATGGCCGAAGAGCGGCGCGAAGTTCAGCTGGTCGTATCCGTAGAACGTCCCCCACTTGTACGTCTTCGTGTACTCGTTCCACGCCTCGGACGACAGCGGGTGCGTCGGAGAGCCGAGGCCGAGGATGTAGAGGAGCATGGCCTCGTTGTAGCCGCGGTACTCCCAGCGGCCGAACTTCTCTTCGGGCTTCCACGACATCACGACGGCGGGCGTGTGCTGCTGGTACCAGCTCCACTCCACGCGCGTGTAGATCTTCTCGGCGAGGTCGCGGATCTCGCGTTCGGCGGGATCGTCGCGGTCGAAATACGACTGCGCGAACAGCGCGCCGGCCACGAGCAGCGCGGTGTCGATCGACGACAGCTCCACCGTCTCGAAACGGTGTCCGCTGTTCATGTCGAGGAAGTGGTAGTAGAAGCCGCGGTATCCGGCGACGCCCGACGGTTGGTCGCCTTGCGGAGCGTTGTAGAAAAAGCGAAGCGTGGTCAGCGTGCGGTCTCGGGCCTGGTCGCGCGAGACCCAGCCGCGCTCGACGCCGATCGGGTACGCGGTCAGTCCGAATCCGACCGCGGCCACGCTGCTGAACGACTGGGTCGGCCAGCGGTCGGGGACGAGGCCGTTGGCCGGGTTGGTCGTGTCCCAGAACCACTGGAACGTGCGGCGCTGCAGGTCGTCGACGATGAGGGAGGCTGTGGGAAGAACAGCGTGACGACGCGCGGGTGAGGACACCCGCGCTCCATTTGCGCATGAGAAAAAAAGGAGAGTGGCGAGCGCCACTCTCCCAAAACGGGTTGCTGTCATGGATCAGAACGTGATGCGGGCACCGTACTGGAAGCGGCGTCCGGAGCCGAACTGTACGCCGCTCGGTTTGCCGAAGTTCGCGTTCGTGTTGGGCAGCGTGGGGATGAAGCCGCTGTAGCCGACGAACAGCTTGTCGTCGAAGACGTTGAAGACTTCGCCGATCAGGCCGAGGCCGATGCCGCCGACGCGGAACGTCTTCTCCAGGCGGAGGTCGAGGATCGTGTCGGCATCCTCTTCACCCGCACCGCGCATGAAGCGGCGCTCGTTCGGTCCGCCGCCGCGCG
Source organism: Thermoanaerobaculia bacterium (assembly GCA_035544675.1). GTDB lineage: Bacteria > Acidobacteriota > Thermoanaerobaculia > Gp7-AA8 > Gp7-AA8 > DATKCA01. The sequence continues at coordinate 4,559 of DATKCA010000056.1, forward strand.
ACTGGTCGTCGATGTTGTACTTGACGCCGGAGTTGTACCGCAGCAGCGAGCCGACGCTGACGTCCCACGGCAGGCGGTAGAGGACGTTCAGGGTGGCCTGGTGATCGGGGACGGCCTGCGTCGGATACCGCGGGTAGTCCGCGACGCGCGGGAAGTCGAGGCTGAAGAGATCGCCGCCGATCTGGGTGGCGTCGCTGTAGGTGTAGGCGAGGCCGGCGCTCCAGTTCGAAGAGCTGGTGAACGGACGATCGAGCTTCAGGTAGATGGCGTCGTACCACGTCCTCACGTCGTCAGCCGAAACGATGAGGCCAGAAAAGCCCGGGATGGCGATGCAGCACGTGCCGTCCGGCCGGCGATTGCCGCGGATGAATGTGAAGCCGTTTTTGCTGCGGACGTTCGCGTAGCTGATCTCGCCGACGAACGAGCCCAACTGCTGGCGCAGTCCGATGTTCCACTGATCGGAGTGCGGTGATCTGGTGTCGTTCTCGATGAGGAAGATCTCGGGATTGCCCGTGACGCCGGTAGCGAGAACTTCCTGCAGACCGGCTTCAGTCAGGTAGCGGGGATCCCAGGCCACCGTGGGCTGGCCGTCGCGCGGAGCGCCGTCCCGTGAGAAGCGGAACAGGCCGACCGAGTACTGGAGGCGGAACCGCTCGTCGAGCGTGTTGTTGTAGAGGATGCGGTCGTAGTACCGGCCCCAGCCGCCGAACACGATGCTCCTGGCGGTGCCGAAGAGGTCGTAGGTCGCGCCGAGACGGGGAGCGATCATGTCGTCGATGGCGCTGCGGTCGTTGCCGTCTGTGAGGAAGTTCGAAGGAACGTTGAGGAACGCGATCGCGTTGCGGACGTTCTGCGGAGTGACGTAATCGGTTCCAAACATGTCCGACTCGTAGTCCCAGCGAACGCCGAGATTCAACGTGGCCCGATCGGTCAAGTGCCAGTCGTCCTGCACGAACAGGCCGATCTGAGTGTTGTCACCGGACAGGTTCGGATTTCCAAGACCATACCTGGCCTCGAAAGGGAACTCGTAGTTTTCACTGGAGCGAAACTGGAACTCCGGATTGCCTGTGAATCGCTTGAAGACCTCATAGTCGAGGAGGTCGACATTGCCGCCCACCTTCACGGAGTGATCGCCGTGCCAGCGGAAGCCGGTGAATGTCACGTCGTCGCGGAGGCCAAGCCGTTTCTGATTGAAGTTCTGCTCGGTGCTGCGCCCGCCCACTCGAAGGACCCCCTGGTAGTTGAGACCAATGGATGTGCCGCTCAGCGGCTGCGGATTCCACTGGTAGTCCTGATAGCTGAGCGTCGCTTCGTTGAGCCATGAAGAGCCGGTGAGCTGATGGCGCAGAGCGACCTGCCAGATGTCCTGTGCCACGTTCTCCGCCGACTCGAAAGAGGTAGCCCCACCGAAGCCTCGCACGTCGGTCTCTTCCCGGATGTACCCGCTCAGGTCGAACAGATGGGCGGCTGCCGGCTGGAAGCTCAGCTTTCCGAAAATCAGACGAAGCTCAAACGGGCTCGTGTAGAAGCCGGGCCGGGATGCGAACTGCTGCCGGAGAGCGTCCGCCGCTGCTCCGGTGGTTCCGCCGAAGGCGACATTGTTCTCACGGTCCTCGTCATTCGACTCGTAGGAAAGGAAGAAGTGCATGCGATCGCGGATGATCGGACCGCCGATGCTGGCACCCAGTTGAAGCCGTTCGTACTCGGGCTTCTCTCCGGGATTCGTGGCCAGTGGATTTCGGGCGTCCACCAGCGCCTTGTCCTGATAGTAGCCGAACACGTCACCCATGAGCTCATTGGAGCCTGATTTTGTGACGGCGGTGATCACCGCGCTGGATGACTTCTGGAACTCCGCGCTGTAGTTCTGTGTCAGGACACGGAACTCCTGTACGGCATTCTGCGGGAATGGGTTGCCGCGGCTGGAGTCCTGTCCGATCACTCCGCCCACCAGGACGTCGTTCTTGAAGCTGACACCGTCGATGAACACGTTGACGGCATT
>DATKCA010000057.1:0-17486 GCA_035544675.1 Thermoanaerobaculia bacterium
CGGGCGCCGCCGCCTGCTGAATCTCAGCCTGCGGAACGGGTGCGGCGCCGCTGTCCTCGGCGACGACAGCCGGGGCTGGTGAGGACACCGGCGCTCCAGCAGGCGTGGGAGCAGCGGCCGGCTTCGGTGGAGCGGGCTCCCGCTTCACGCCCGAGATGGGCGCGGGGCGAAGCTGCGCGGCCTGCTCGGCACGAAGGGCCGGACCTTCGTGCCCGGGGCGGATCGAATCGCGCACGGCGGCGCGCGCGAAGTCGTATGCCTCGCCGCCTTTTCGGAGCACGTGCATCTTGTCGATCTTCTTCTGCAGCTCCATCAGGCCCCAGATCAACGCCTCCGGTCTCGGCGGGCAGCCGGGAACGTAGACGTCGACAGGGATGAGGCGGTCCACACCCTGCGTGACGGCATAGGTGTCGTAAGGGCCGCCGCAGGTGGCGCAGGAGCCCATGGCGATCACCCACTTCGGCTCGGGCATCTGGTCCCACAGGCGACGGACGATCGGCGCCATCTTCTCAGTGACGGTGCCGGACACGATCATCAGATCGGCCTGTCGCGGTGTGGCCCGGAAGACTTCAGCGCCGAAACGCGCCATGTCGTGGCGCGGATCGAGGACGGCCATCATCTCGATGGCGCAGCAGGCCAGCCCGAACTGCATCGGCCACAGCGATGACTTGCGGGCCCAGTTGAAGAATTTGTCTACGGTGGTGGTCAGGACGTTCGAGTCGAAACGATTCTCGATCAGACCCATGTAAGGACCTTCCGCTTCCAGGCGTAGAAGTAACCGATCAGCAGAATCGCGAGAAAGATTGCCATCTCGATCGCGCCGAACCAGCCGAGCTGTTTGAACCGGATCGCCCACGGGAAGAGGAAGACCGTTTCAACGTCGAAAATGATGAAGAGAACGGCGACAAGGAAGTACCGCACCGAAAAACGATGATCGAACGCCAGCGAGGTCGCCGGCACGCCGCACTCGTACGGCTCGAGTTTCACCTTGTTCGGCCGCGACGCCCGGATGAGCGGCGTGAGGATGAAAAGAGTGAACACGGGCAGAGAGATCACGATGAGCGCCGCGACCAGCAAGACTGCGTAATTGGCCATTCGTTCCTCGGACGAGACGGTCGGTATTGTAAACGGCGCTTGGGCAGAGTCAAAGGTTCAAAAGAGCGCGCGTTGAAAGCTCCATTCATCGAGAGCAATGCCTTTGGCCTGAACCAGAACGCGGATGTCGTTGCCGATGTCGTCCGGGAGGATCAGGCGCTTCGCCTCCTGCCGCTGCTGAAGAACATCGACCGCTTCCTCCAGTGACCCCACCTCGCCGCCCTGGGGCTGAAGATGTGGATGCTCAGCCGCTCCGAGAGCCAGCAGGAACCTGGCCTGCCGATCGAAGAAGAGCGTGCGGTAGCCCGCCCGCTCCCCCGCTCTCACCAGATCGGTGAAATTGATGTGCGCCGTCAGGTCCTGCCGCCCCGGATTTGCAAGCAGATCGCGAGTGACCCGATGACTGCCGTAGGCGGCCGCGGTCCCGAACCGGCGAAAGCGAAACAGCCGATCCTCGGGATAGCCGTAATCGAATGTGACGATCATGCCGGTTCGTGCTCTTTCGCACAGTTCCCGGTAGAACGCCTCCCATTCAAGCGAGATGTCGGCGAACTGTCCTTCCACCAGCGCGATGCCGCGCGCGGCGAAGTAATCCTGATAGGGTGCGGCAGCCTCACCCTCGGTCCAATCGAGCTCGCCTCCGGCGTCCATGACCCGGAGCTCGTGCAACCGATCTTCACGCTGAACGAGCCGCGCAAACGGAAAGGCGTCGAACAACTCGTTGCTCAACACCAGGTTCGCCCCTCCAAACTCGATCTCGTGCAGCGTCCGGACGATCGTCGCGCAGCGACCGGTGACCCGCTGCGGCGCCCGGTCTACGCCATAAAACCGAGGGCCCGGACCAGAGGCGGTTGCGCTCGCCTTGCATAGAGTATTGATGAGGGTTCCGTCGCCGCAGCCAATGTCCACAACTGTGGACATCTCGTCGCCGGCTCGGCGCACAAATTCGGTCACCAGGCGGTTCAGTGCGAACCCGAATACCGGGCTGATCAGGGGGCTGGTGACGTAGTCACCCCCCTTCCCAATCGGACTGAAAGCGCTCGCGTAGTAGCCGAAGTCGGGATGATAAAGCGCCAACTCCATGAAGTCATGGAACGACAAGTCTCCGTATTGCAATAGTTTACGGATACCTTGGAGCGCCCCTGCGGGTTCGGCCACGGTGGAGACATCTTACAGCCGAACACCAACCGGGGGAGGCCATCCGAGTCGGCTGTGAGCCCTCCTTCCATAGTTATTCGTATCGTGGCACCCCGGTTGCGATGATGAGGGCAAGAACGTTGGGCGGCGAGCTCGGACTCGCCGATAAGGTTCAAGGAGGCAACATGAACAGGTTTTTCGCGGCAATGCTGATTGTGGCTCTCGCGGTGACCCCCGCCTTCGCGGACGTCGCCACGGAACGAGACAAGACCCGGAAGGGCGCTGCCATCGGTGGTGTGGCCGGGGCGATCGTCGGCGGCGTTCTCGGCAACAACCGCGGGAGCGGCAACGCCAAGCGCGGCGTGGCGATCGGAGGCGTGGTGGGCGCGGCAACGGGTGCCATCGTCGGGGCCATGATGGACCGGCAGGAGCGCGAGCTCCGGCAGATCGAAGGCGTCGACGTGACCCGCATCGACGATGACGAGCTGAAGGTCACGGTGAGGAACGAGGTCCTGTTCGACTACAACTCGACGGCCCTTCGTCCGGCCTCGCGCAGTGCGCTTCGCGAGATGGCGGAAGTGTTCGACCGTTACCGGGACACGACGATCGTCGTGGCTGGCCATGCGGACTCGACCGGATCGGCGGCTTACAACCAGCGTCTCTCCGAGCGGCGCGCGGACTCGGTCTCGCGCTACCTGGAAGACCTCGGCGTCCGCGGCTCGCGGATCGATACGGTCGGCTACGGGGAGTCACAGCCTCGCGCTACGAACAACACCGCCAGCGGACGGCAGCAGAACCGCCGGGTGGAGCTCCATGTGAGGGCCAACGCCTGAGCGGGTATCAAACGTGAACTGGAGAAGGACGCTCGGCAGAGCGTCCTTTTCTTTTGGAGCCCATGCCGGGCACAGCCGGAGCGCCGGCGTTGCGTCCCGGTGAACAGCAGTCTTTTTTCTTACTTGGAGGAGTCAGAATGATTCGCAAAAGCCTAATTCTCTTATTGATCGTCGGGTTCACATTTGCGTGCGTGTCGGCTGACGATCCGAACCGCCGGACCAAGCAGGGCGCGGCCACGGGTGCTGCCACCGGAGCGGTGGTTGGCGGGGTCATCGGTAACCAGTCCGGAAGCAACCGGACCGGAGCGGTCGTGGGCGGAGTGGCCGGTGCGGCGATCGGAGCCGCAATCGGACGGCGCATGGACCAGCAGGAGCGTGAGCTGCGCCAGATCGAAGGGGTCGAGGTGACGCGGCCGTCCGAGGGCGAGATCGAAGTGCGCCTGACGAGTGACATCCTTTTCGACGTCGATTCGTCGTCACTCCGTTCGACGTCGCGAGATACGTTGCGTGAGCTGGCCTCGACGTTCGGCCGCTATGCGGACATCAACTACATCGAGGTCGAGGGTCACACGGACTCGACGGGTACCGAAAGCTACAACCAGGACCTGTCGGAGCGCCGGGCTGCTTCGGTGCGCGGCTACCTTGTCGATCAGGGCGTGTCGAGCACGCGGATCGTGGCTCGTGGATACGGTGAGATGCGTCCGAAGGTCAGCAACGCCACGGCCAGCGGACGTCAACTGAACCGCCGCGTGGAGATTCACGTTCTGGCGCGGGAACAGTCGTAAGTCAGAGTAGTGGTGGCGGCGGTGGCCTCACCGCCGCAACCGAGGCGCGGGTGATGACGCCCTGTGCCTCCGTGTTGGGATCGCGCGCCTTGCGGGGAGCGCGGGTGAGGACACCCGCGCTCTTCCCCTTTGCACCGGTTGAGATCCTCGGCTAGAATCCGCGCGCCCCTTAAGAGTGGTGTCCTGCCACTCGCCAGCCCATCACGGAGGAATCATGAAGTCCTGGATCATGCGCGCTCTGCTGCTCGCGATGGTTACGGTTCTCGCGACCGGCACTGTTGCAATGGCGCAGGAGTCACACCCCACGTCGAACCCGAACATCGCCGCGCAGGAATCGCAGCCGGCGGCCCAGCCCATGAAAGCGCGAAGCGAGGCGGACCTCATCCTGCCCGACCTGGGCAGCGTGACGTTTATGGGCATTCCGGGAGACAAGCTTCTGCTCGGCGGCCTGGTGGTCTGCATTCTCGGCCTGCTTTTCGGCGTGATGATGTACACGCAGCTCAAAGCTTTGCCGGTGCACCGGTCGATGCGCGAGATCTCGGAGCTGATCTACGAGACGTGCAAGACGTATCTCGTGACGCAGGGCAAGTTCATCCTGCTCCTCGAGGTGTTCATCGGCACGATCATGGTGGTGTACTTCGGATTCCTGCGCCATTTCGACGCCGTGCGCGTGGTCATCATTCTCGCGGCCAGCCTCGTCGGTATTGCCGGCAGCTACGGGGTGGCGTGGTTCGGCATCCGGATCAACACGTTCGCGAACTCGCGCTCCGCGTTTGCGTCGCTGCGCGGGAAGCCGTTCCCGACCTACTCGATCCCGCTCAAGGCCGGCATGTCGATCGGCATGCTGCTGATCTCGACCGAGCTCCTGATCATGCTGGCCATCCTTCTGTTCGTGCCCGGCGATTACGCGGGGCCGGTCTTCATCGGCTTCGCCATCGGCGAGTCGCTGGGCGCTGCCGCGCTGCGAATCGCCGGCGGCATCTTCACGAAGATCGCCGACATCGGCTCGGACCTGATGAAGATCGTCTTCGACATCAAGGAAGACGATGCCCGCAATCCGGGCGTGATCGCGGACTGCGTTGGAGACAACGCCGGCGACTCGGTGGGGCCGACCGCCGACGGCTTCGAGACCTACGGCGTGACAGGAGTCGCTCTGATCACGTTCATCCTGCTGGCCGTGACCGATCCGACCGTGCAGGTCCAGCTCCTGGTCTGGATCTTCGCGATGCGCATCCTGATGATCATCACGTCCGGCGTGTCCTACTTTCTCAACGAAGCCTTCGCCAGGGCACGGTATGGCCACGCGGACAAGATGAACTTCGAGGCCCCCCTCACGTCGCTGGTGTGGCTGACGTCGATTCTCTCGGTTGCGGTCACATTCATCGTGTCGAAGATGCTCATCCCCACCCTGGGCGGCGATACCTCGATGTGGTGGAAGCTATCCGCCATCATCACCTGCGGAACGCTGGCCGGCGCGATCATTCCGGAGCTGGTCAAGGTCTTCACCTCCACCGAGTCACGCCACGTTCGCGAGATCGTCACGGCATCCCGCGAGGGCGGCGCCTCGCTGAACATCCTGTCGGGGTTCGTGGCCGGGAACTTCTCCGCGTACTGGATGGGTCTGGCCATCACCGGCCTGATGGGCATCGCTGCGTGGGTGGCCGGGACATTTCCCGGCGGCGAGCAGGCCCTCATGATCGCTCCGGCCATCTTCGCGTTCGGACTGGTCGCCTTCGGCTTCCTGGGCATGGGACCGGTGACGATCGCCGTCGACTCGTACGGCCCGGTCACGGACAACGCCCAGTCGGTCTTCGAGCTGTCCACGATCGAGACGCTCCCGGGGATCGATGCTGAAGTGGAGCGCGACTTCGGGTTCACTCCGGCCTGGCAGAAGGGCAAGGACTTTCTCGAGGAGAACGACGGAGCGGGCAACACGTTCAAGGCCACGGCCAAGCCCGTGCTGATCGGCACGGCGGTGGTCGGCGCCACGACCATGATCTTCGCGATCATCGTCATGCTGACGAACGGTCTGACCATCGACATCGACAAGCTGTCGCTGCTCCATCCCCAGTTCCTTCTCGGGTTGATTGTCGGCGGCTCGGTCATCTACTGGTTCACCGGCGCCGCCACGCAGGCGGTGTCGACGGGCGCATATCGCGCCGTGGAGTTCATCAAGAAGAACATCAACCTCGCCGCCGGGGCCACCAAAGCCTCGGTCGAAGACTCCAAAAAGGTCGTGGAGATCTGCACCCAGTATGCGCAGAAGGGCATGTTCAACATCTTCATGACCATCTTCTTCTCGACGCTCGCCTTTGCGTGCTTCGAGCCGTTCTTCTTCATCGGATACCTGATCTCCATCGCGCTTTTCGGGCTGTTCCAGGCCATCTTCATGGCCAACGCCGGCGGGGCGTGGGACAACGCCAAGAAAATCGTGGAAGTGGAACTGAAGGCCAAGGGGACTCCCCTCCACGCGGCCGTGGTCGTCGGCGACACCGTTGGCGATCCGTTCAAGGACACCTCCTCGGTGGCCATGAATCCGGTCATCAAATTCACCACTCTGTTCGGCCTGCTGGCGGTCGAGCTGGCCGTGGAGATGACGCGCGCCGGACAGGGCGGGCTGACGCAGATCCTGGCCGCTGTCTTCTTCATCGTCTCCACGATCTTCGTCTATCGTTCGTTCTACGGAATGCGCATCGGCACCGAGACCGGCGATGCGCAGGCTCACGCCGCCGCGCACTGAGGCAACCATGAAAACACTCACCTCCATCGCGCTCGCACTGATGATCCCGGCGGCCTCCCTGGCCGGCGAGATCATCAAGCGGGGCATGGCCATCGACCCGAACACCAGAGTCGTTCCCCTGGAAGATGTCCTGCAGAAGCCGGACGCGTACATGGAAGCGCCGGTCGTCGTCGACGGCGTCATCACGAAGGCCTGCTCGAACAAAGGCTGCTGGATGCAGCTCGCGCCTGAGGCCGGTCAGGACGGCGTGCGAGTGACCTTCAAGGACTACGGCTTCTTCGTGCCCATCGACTCGAAGGGCGTGCAGGCGCGAGCCGAAGGCGTGGCGTCGCTCAAGAAGCTCTCGAAGAAGGATGCCGACCACCTGGAGGGTGAAGGGGCGAAGCTCTCGCGCAACGCCGATGGAACGGCGAACGAGGTCTCGTTCGTGGCCAGCGGCGTCGAGCTGCGAAGGTAGGCTCTTGAACTTCCTCGACGCCGCGATCGCCGAGGCCGAGCTGGGTCTCCGCGAAGGAGGCGTCCCCATCGGCGCTGTGCTGGTCCACGAGGGCAGGATCATCGGTCGCGGCCACAATCGCCGGATCCAGCGCGGCAGTGCCACTCTTCACGGCGAGACCGACGCGCTCGAGAACGCCGGCCGCCTTCCGGCACGCGTCTACCGCGAGAGCGTCATGTACACGACCCTCTCCCCGTGCGCGATGTGCAGCGGAGCCATCCTGCTGTACCGCATCCCCCGCGTGGTCGTCGGCGAGAACAGGACGTTCATGGGCGAGGAAGAGCTGCTCCGCCAGCGCGGGGTCGCCGTCGAAGTCGTGCAGGACGCCACCTGCATCCGCCTGATGACGGACTTCATCAAGGCGAACCCGGAGCTGTGGAACGAGGACATCGGCCTCTGAGGCCGCGGGCCTCGGACGCTTACAGGCCGGCCTTCACCTCGTCGAAGAACGCGATCAGCTTGGGAGAGAACGCGCGCTGGTCCAGGCGCAGCCTCCGGTTGATCTTCAGCGCCGCCTCGAAGTCGCTCCTGGCCTCGCTGAGCAGCGCGCCGGAGTCGCGAGAGAGCATGGCCCGCGTGTAGCGAGTGCATCCGCGCAGCAGGTACGCCTCGCCCGACGCACTCGTGTCCAGGATCGACGTGAGGGCGCGCTCGGAGACTTCGAACCGGCCGCTCGCGTAGGCGCGATACGCGGACTCGAGCTGAGAGCGAACGCTCACTTTCGGATCGGTGATGATCTCCGTCAAGGACCTGGTCGCGCTCAGAGTCTCGACGGTTGGCTCGGTGAGCTGCGGCCTCACCGTTTCGGCCATGACCGCTTCGGCAACGACCGTTTCAGCCGCTGCGGGCGGAGGCGTCGCGACGAGGGGCGTCGCGACGAGGGGCGGCGCGTCGACGATCACCGGCGACGGTGTGATCTGGGCCGCCTTGATGGCCGGCTTCGACGCCGCGGGCCGGGCCAGCCTCCGCTTCTTCGCATCATCGGCCGCCCTGGCAAACAGATCGCGAGCCTGCCCGGCGATCTCCGCGGCGTTGTTGTAGGCGCGGATGTCCGATCCAGCGGAATTGAATACGCCCAGTGCCTCCTGCAGCTTCCTCTGGGCGGCGCGATACGACTCGCTGCGGTCTCCACCGTCCGACAGCGCCTGAGCCTGCCCGGACAGCGCCTGGTTCAGCGCCGAATCGGCAGCCTTCTTCGAATCGGCGGCCGCGGCCCTGGCGTTGCGAACCTTCTCCGTCTGCGCTCGCGCGACCCAGTCCCGAAGTTTCGGGTAGTACTCGGTCCTGGAGATGGCGCCCTGATCTTCCGAGGTTTTCCACTCGCGCAACGCGCCATCGACATCGCCGGAGTTGAACTTCGCGATGCCCAGCCAGAAGTGCGGCACGTAGGTGATGATCTGATTCTTGGCCCGCACGGCCGTGCTCTCGGTCGGCATTTCGGCGAGCGCCTTCTGCAGGGCCGGGATGGCCTCCGCGTAGTTCGACGCGTTCACCGCTTTGACGCCGCGGTTATACGAGTCCCACCACTTCTCCGGCGCCGCCGACAGCGGCATGGCCACGAGGCACAGCGCGAGCGCGACCTGCCTCACCGCTGTCCTCCGAACACTGGCAGCGGCGCCGACTCCGCGCTCGTGAACTGGACGTTCAGCATCGCGTCACGACCGGCGGCGACATCGACGGTGCGCGTGATCGGCTTTCGGAAATTCGGATTGGACAGCGTGACCTCGTATCGACCGGGTGCGAGGTCGACCGGCGCGGGCGTCACCAGCTCGATCTCCATGCTCTTCCCGCTGTTCAGGTCACGAATGCTCGTCACGTTCGCCCACGGAAACGCGTGGATGGCCAACCGGCCCGTCGGCTGCGCGATGATGGACGCTTGTGAAATGGCCGGACGGTCCTTCTTCACCACCGGCGCCGGCACTTCGTCGCGCTGCAGCATGAGCGCCGTTCCGGCGACCAGGGCGACGGTGGCCGCGATCGCGCCGATCGTCATGCGCACTTTGAATCGCTGGATGACCGGCACGGGCCCGGCCGCAGTCAGCACCGTCTCGGCCTCCAGCTCGGCTGATTCCGTCAGGACCGTCGACTCGTCGCCGTCCAGCGGCGTCACCGCCGTCGGGGCATTCGGATCGACTTCGATCGCGCGCACCGTCGCTTCCTCGGGCTGCGTCAGCGTGGCCTTGCCTGGCAGCGCCGCGCCGCTCTTCTCGTCGAGAGAAGGAATGAGCGTCTCGAGCGCCTGCGCGAAGTTGCGCGCAGTCGGAAATCGCTTGCTGCGATCCTTTTCCAGCGAGCGCCGGATCAGGAACTCCATCTCCGGCGACGCCGTCACGTTCGGGTTGACCTCCCGCAATGCCCGCGGGCGCTCCGAAGCGTGCATGAGCAGATACCCGTGCGGCGTCTCGGCCTGGAACGGCGCCACACCGGTGAGCATCTCGAAGAGCACGATCCCGAACGAGTAGAGATCGGCGCGGCCGTCGATCCGCTCCCCTTCTGCCAGCATCCCCAGGTGCTCGGGCGAGCAGTACTTCCACTTGCCGACGAACATACCGGTCTTCGTCTTCTCGTCGGTCTCATCGCCCCACTGCTTGGCGATGCCCAGATCGATGATCTTGACGCGCTCCTCACCATCGTTGTCGCGGGTGATCATCAGGTTCTCGGGGCTGATGTCGCGGTGCACGATGCCGGCGCGATGAATCGCGTCGAGACCGAGCAGAGCCTGAACCGCGATCTTCGCCGCATAACGCGCCGATAGCGGGCCGCGCTGCTCGAGCAGCTCGTGCAGGTTGATGCCCTCGATGTACTCCCACACCATGTAGCGCGAGTCGGCTTCGAGCGTCGAGAAATCGAACAGCGTGGCGACGTTGGGATGATTGATCCGGGTCGCCAGCCTGGCCTCGCGCAGGAAGCGATCGTGCGCGGTCGGGTCGCTGGCCACGTTCGCGCGCATCAGCTTCACCACGCGCACGGCGTTCAGGTGGATGTGGACGACCTTGAAAACCTCGCCCATCCCGCCCACGCCGAGGCGGGACAGGATCTGGTATTTGCCATCGATCGGAACCTCCAGGTATTTGCGGAGGAAATCCGTGATCGGTTCGCCGCAGAAAGGACACGCCTTGTATGAGGGCGCGATCTCCGATCTGCAATGAATGCAGTAGAAGGCCATGATATGGAGTTGGTTGGGGACCTAGCGCCGCAAATTATATGCTGCCGTTGTGCGAGAGAAAACCATTTTTATTAGGTCCACCGACCGCGAGCAGATCCTCCTCGTGACCCCACAGGTTCAAAGCGCTCTGGCCGGCCTCAGCGCGGGAGATGGAGTCTGCACCCTCGTCACACCCCACACCACCTGCGCCCTCTCCGTCAACGAGAACGCCGATCCGGACGTCCCCACCGACCTGACCAGCGCCCTCCGGGCCATGATCCCGGCCGTTTCCTTCCGGCACGGCGAGGGGAACTCTGATGCTCACCTGCTTTCCATGATCATCGGAACCTCCCTGTCGTGGCCGTATCGCCAGGGAAAACTGATCCTCGGGACCTGGCAGGGCATCTACTTCGTCGAGCTCGACGGGCCGCGGGAGCGGAAGATCACGGTGTACGTCGTGTAACGGCCCGGTGTCCTCACCGGCGGACGGCGGCCGGCACGGCCGCCGCTCCACGCAAGACGATCCCCGGCCGCGCCGCAGTCACCCTGCCTTCGTCCACGACCAGCACTCCGTTCACGAGCACGTGCGACACGCCGACCGCATATTGATGCGGCTTCTCGAACGTGGCGCGATCGGCGACGATCTTCGGATCGAAGACGGCCAGGTCGGCCTTCATGCCGGGACGGACGAGTCCGCGGTCGTGGATCCCGACGCGCCCGGCCGGCATCGAAGTCATCTTGCGCACGGCCTCCTCGAGGGTGAGCACCTTCTGCTCGCGCACGTAACGGCCGAGGACGCGCGCGAACGTGCCGTAGCTTCGGGGATGCGGAGAGTTCTTGCCGAACACGGGCACCTCGCCGTCCGAGGCGACCATCGTTGCCGGATGCCTGAGGATGCGTACGACGTCGTCCTCGCTCATGGTGTGGTAGATGCCGCGGACCTGTCCGGCTTCGAGCAGCGCGATCACGACATCCGCGGCGCTCTCCACCGTCACGTCCTTCCCGCGCATGCGCACGACATCGGCGAGCGTCTTCCCCGCCAGCGCCGGCTCGGCTTCGGCCCAGGCAATCTGCACGTTCTTCGGCTCGCCGCCGCCGCGGTCGAAGCGGATGTTCTCGATGATCGCCTCACGGATGCGCGTGCGCGCCGCCGGATCCTCGAAGCGCCGCAGCATCTCGTTGCGGCCGCCCTCGAGCGCCCAGCGCGGCAGCAGCGCCGTGAGGCTGGTCTGCGACGCCGTGTAAGGATACTGATCGCTGCCCACGTCCACGCCTCGCGCGCGCGCCTCGTCGACCAGTTTCAGCGTCTCGGCGCTCAGGCCCCAGTTCCTCACGCCGGCGACCTTGTGGTGCGTGATCATCGTGGGGAGACCGCCTTCTTCACCGATGCGAATCGTCTCCCGCACGCTGTCTACGACCTGCGCGGCTTCGTTGCGCATGTGTGAGGTGTGGATTCCGCCCATCTCCCCGGCCACCCGCGCCAGCTCCACGATCTCCTCGGTCGGTGTGAACGTGCCGGGGACGTAGAACAGACCGGTGCTCAGACCGAACGCGCCCTCGCGCATGGCCTGTCGCACGATGCCCTTCATCCTCTCGATCTCTTCCGGGGTGGCTTTCCGGTCGGCGGAGCCGACTACGCGCTGCCGCACGCTCCCCTGCCCGATGAACGCGGCCATGTTCGGCGACGTCTTCGCCGCCGCAATGCGGTCGAAGAATTCGCCGAGAGGCACGGGGGAGCCGCCATCATGTCCTTCGAAGAGAGTGGTGACCCCCTGGAGGATGTAGTTGTCGGCGCTCGGCGTCTCGAAGATGCCGCGCCGCGCATGCGTGTGCAGGTCGATGAAGCCGGGCGCGACGACGGTGTCGCGGGCGTCGATCACACGGGTCGCGGTTCCCTCGATCCGGCGGCTGACCGCGACGATCTCATCACCCCGGACCGCGATTTCCCCGCGGAACCACGGCGCACCGGTACCGTCGACGATGCGGGCGTTCCGGATGATGACGTCGTAGGTCTGGGCGGAAAGAGAGAGCGGCAGCAGAAGGATGGCCAGGAGAAGGCGGCAGATTTGGCGCATGACCCTGCAATTTTAGTGCGACCCGCTCTTGACAGCGACACCGCCTCCGCATAACCGTTACGCCATGCCAGAAAAATTTGATGTGGTCGTCATCGGCGGCGGTACTGCCGGACTCGTCACCGCCTCGGGTTGCGCGCGTCTCGGACGCCGTGTCGCCATGATCGAGAAGGAAAAGCTGGGAGGCGATTGTCTCTGGACCGGATGCGTGCCGACGAAGTCGCTGGTGGCGTCGGCGAAGCTCGCCCATCAGATGCGCCACGCCAACGACTGGGGCCTGGAGGCGGTCACGCCGCGCATCACACCGCGGTCGATCATGGATTCGATGCGCGAGGCCATCCGCATCACCTCGAAACACGACGATCCCGAGAAGTTCCGCAAGCTCGGCATCGACGTCATCGAGGGGAATGCGCGCCTCGTGGCCAGGGATGCCGTGGAAGTGGCCGGCCGCCGGCTGGAAGCCAAGGACATCGTCATCGCCACCGGCTCGCGCACGTCGGTGCCTCCGGTGGAAGGATTGAAGGAGGCAGGCTTCCTCGATCACGTCTCGTTCCTCGAACAGAACGAGTTCCCGAAGAGCCTCATGGTCCTCGGCGGCGGCTACATCGGCGTCGAGTTCGCTCAGGTCTTCCGCCGGTTCGGCGTCGAAGTGACGGTCGTGGAGATGCTCGACGACATCATCAACAAGGAAGACCGCGACGTCATCTCCCGGGTCGGCCAGTACCTCGCCGAAGAGGGAATCGTCGTCCGAACCGGTTGGACCGTGAAGAAGGTGCGCGCGGAGAATGGCAGGAAGATCGCCCGGATCGAGAACAAGAGCGGACAGGCCGAGGAGATCTCGGTCGACGAGATCTTCGTGGCCTCGGGTCGTCGCGGCAACATCGAGAACATCGGGCTCGAGGAAGCGGGGGTGAAGACGCACAAGTCGTGGGTCGTCGTCGATAAATACCTCCAGACCAGCGTCCCGCGCATCTGGGCGTGCGGCGACATTCACGGCGGGCCGGCCTTCACGCATGTGGCCGCTTACGAAGCGGTGAAGCTCGTGCGCAACATGCTCTTCCCCGGGAAGTCCGCGGTCTCCTATGACAACGTTCCCTGGGGCCTGTACACCGACCCCGAGGTCGGTCACGTGGGGATGACGGAAGAGGAAGCGCGCGCGGCGTACGGCGACGACGTTCGCACGTACAAAGTGGAGATGGCCGAAGTCGATCGCGCGGTCACCGATCGCACGACGAAGGGATTCGTGAAGTTCGTCGTCGACAAGAAGGGAAAGATCCTCGGCGGCCACATCCTGAGTACCCAGGCCTCGGCGCTGATCGAGCAGGTCGTGCTGGCCAGGAAGAAGAACGCGTCGATCGGCGAGATCGCCCAGCTGGTCTCGGCCTACCCGTCACTGCCCGATGCATTGCAGAAAGCGGCGGCCATGCACTACCAGAACCTGAGCTCGAGCTGGGTTGGCTCGCTGGGCAAGAGAATCGCCGCCTGGTCGCAGTAGTGGAGCGCCACCATTCCTGAGTGGCGGCGCGTTCGCGGAGAGGCTCGCCGCGGATCCCCATGCGAAGTCACGTGATATGGTCAGATGGATGGTCGTGCGCCTCGCCTGTGCAGTCGTGATGCTCACGTGCACGGTCTTCTGTAACAGCGCGTCTCAGGCGTCTCCCGCTCAGGTGAATCGACAAGCCCGGGAAGTGCGCATCGTCGCGCGGGTGCAACCTGACGCGCTGGACTGCTGGATCGGCGGAGTCAAAGGCCATCACGCCATCGTCTGGGAGGGCGGAAGGGCTTACCGCTGCGCACTATTCGCGAGCACGACGAGCGATCGCGACGTGCGCAGAGCCCTCGAATCGGTGGGCGCGCGACCGGGCGAGAATCTGACTCCCGATTCATGGAACGCCCGCGACGATCGCTCCAACCCCGAGCCGGACAAGCGTGTGGCCGGAACTCCGATCGACGTCTTCGTCGAGTGGAAGGGCTCCGGAAGAAGGATTCCGCTTGCCGAGCTTCTCGTGGAAGCGGGCCGGGCACGGCCGGCTCTCGACTTCCGCTACGGGGGCAACCAGCGGTTTCAGGAGGACTTCAAATCCGGATGCATCGTCTGTCTCTATTCGTGTCCCGGCGGCGCCATTGGAAACCATGCTCATCCCATCCGCGACTACGTTCGGGACGGCGTGGTCTATTCTTCGCAGGCACAACGTCTGCCGCCCGCCGGAACGGCGGTGAGCATCATCTTCAGGGTAAGAACGGAGGCATTGTGAAACACCTGATCATCACTTCTGCGACGCTCCTCGTGCTTGCCGCCTGCGCCCATGCGCCGAGCGGACCGATGGCCATGGCCACACTGCAGCCGACGAGCGGACAGACAGCGCAGGGCACGGTCCACTTTCAGGAGCTCGGCAACGGCAGCGTCGAGGTGCAGGTCGACCTCAGCGGCGTGGCGCCGGGAGTCCACGGCTTCCATGTCCACGAGAAAGGCGACTGCGGCGACAACGGGAACGCGGCCGGCGGGCACTTCAACCCCATGAATCACCCCCATGCCGGACCGGACGCGTCATCGCGCCACGCCGGCGACTTCGGCAACGTCACCGCCGACGCGAATGGACGCGTGCGCACGTCCTTCACCACGCGGTCGATCACCGTTTCGCCCGGCTCGAGCTCTGTCGTCGGACGCGCCGTCATCCTTCACGTGAATCCGGACGACCTCACGACGCAGCCCACGGGCAACGCCGGCGGAAGGATCTCCTGCGGCGTGGCGCTGAACAGGCAATGAGGCGCGCCGCGATCGTCTCGCTGCTGTTTCTGACGTTCTGCGCGAGCCGCGGCCCGACCCAGGGCCCGGCCGTTCCCGGCCAGGGCGCCATCCAGATTCAGATCGCGCCCAACCCCATCCTGGCGACGAGAGTCGGCGGCGAGACCTACGATTTCCCGTTCGAAGTCGTCATACGGGAGACCGGCGGGCGGCCCGTCACCATCAACCGCGTCAGTGCCGACGTTCGGGCTCTGGGAGGCATTCGCGTCGGAAGCGAGAGCTACGACGCGACGAAGATCGCATCGCTCGGATACAGCACGACGGTCGCGCCCTACGGCGAGCTGCGCTATCGCTTCAATCCTCGCCGCTCCGTCGGCGACGACCGCCTTTTCGGCAGCGTCTCCGCCGAAATCCGCGTCGAGGGCCGGGACGATCAGGGCATAGCTGCTACGGCCGGAACGACAGTGACAGTGCGGCGCGGGTGAGGAGGACTGTCAGAGTATTCCGTGCGCGCGCATGCGGCGCCAGAGAGTCGCCCTGCTGATCCCGAGGGCGCGCGCCGCGGCCGTCCTGCGCCAGCGATGCGCCTCGAGCGCGCGTCTGATCCTCTGCGCCTCGCCCGCATCGTCCGCTCTTCCGGCCGTGGCACTCAGGTCGAATTCGAGGATGTAGCGGACAGATGGTGAAAACAGACCGTCGGAGAGTTTCCCGCTGCGGACGACGACGAATCTCCCGGGTGAGCGGACCAGATCGCACGTAGCCGGCGATGCGTCGCCTCTGCGGATCGCATCGGCGAGGTTCTCCCCCTCCAGGAGATCGAGCAGCGGTTGTCCGCCCAGGTCGGGCATCGCGAAGATTCCACGTCCGGACGGCGAGGCCTCGACGATCTGCAGATCGCCATCGAGAAACACGACAGCCCTGCCGAGGGCCTCGAAGGCGGCGCTGATCGGGGAGAGGAGCATGCGGGCCAACGATGCGCGTGGCGGCGTAGCGACTCCAGTGCCACCCTCACGCCTGGGGGTGATCAACGTCACCGGGCTCTGATCGCGCCGGCGGAAAGATCACGATCGTGACCACGGTGGCCCTGAATGTCCCTCATCCGAAGCTGCGGCCCATCGCGCTTCCCACCGAGCACGGCGGATGGGGACTTCTGTTCGAGCCCCTCGTGATCGCGCTGGCGATCCGGCCGTCGGCAGCGGGAGCGTTGCTGGCAGGCGCAACCATATTCGCATTTCTGGCGAGACAGCCGCTCAAGCTGGCCCTTCAGGACTCGCTGCGCGGCCGCTCCTCCGCCCGGACGCGCTACTGCCGGCTGTTCGCGGCCATGTACCTGGTGGCGGCCGCGATCGCGCTCGGCGCCGCGGTGAAGCTCGCCGGTACCACCCTTCTCATCCCGGTCGGACTGGTCATCCCGCTGGCGCTGACGACGATCCTCTTCGATGCGAACCACCGAAGCCGCGACCTGCTGCCCGAGCTGTGCGGTACCGTCGCGATGTCGAGCAGCGCCGCGGCCGTCGCGATTGCCGGAGGGATGCGCGTGGTCCCGGCGCTGGCGCTGTCGGCCATCGTCCTGGCCAGGGCCATTCCTTCGGTCGTCTACGTACGCACGCTGCTGCGGCGCGCGCACGGCCGGGCCGCGTCGTCATGGCCGGTGCTCCTGCTCCACGGCGCTGCGGTGGTCACGGTGTCGCTGTTCGCCCCGCCACTCGTGACGCTTGCCATGGCCATGCTGCTCGTGCGCGCGATCTGGGGTCTCACGCACGTGCCGCCACGCGCGCAGACGATCGGCTGGCGGGAGGTCGGGTACGGCGTGGCCACGATCGCTCTGGTGGTGGCCGGCCATCGATGGCGATGACGTGGAGCGCCGCCATTCCCGGCGGCGTGGCGGCAGAACTAATCGACCCACCTGGCCAGGAACAGATTCGTGTCCGGAGCCGTCGGATCGGCCCGGTTCGACGCCCAGACGAGCCATTGCCCGTCGGGACTGAACATGGGAAAACCGTCGAATCCAGGAGCGGTCGTGACGCGCTCCGGCTCACCGCCCTCCTTCGAGATCAGATACATGTCGAATTCCCGGCCGCGAGGATCGCCCGCGTTCGAGGCGTAGATGATCCGCTTTCCGTCGGGATGAAAGTACGGGCAGAAGTTCGCGGCGCGGTTGTTCGTGATCTGGCGCGCGTTCGTGCCATCCGACCTGGCCACCCATAGCTCCATCAGCGTCGGCCTGACCAGTCCCTTCGCCAGCAGCCCGCGATACTCAGCGAGGGCGTCCCCTTCGGGACGGCTGGCCCGCCACACGATCTCCGTGCAGTCGGCGTTGTAGAACGCGCCGCCGTCGTAGCCGGGAGAGCTGGTGAGCCGCCTGACGTTGCCGCCGTCCGCATCCATGTCGTAGAGGTCGAGATCGCCGTCGCGTGTGGACGTGAAGAGGATCTTC
>DATKCA010000058.1:0-4707 GCA_035544675.1 Thermoanaerobaculia bacterium
CGTGAGCGTGGGCATCGACGATTTCGGCGTCGGCCAGTCCTCGCTCAAGTACCTGAAACGGTTCCCGATCGACACGCTGAAGATCGATCAGTCGTTCGTCCGGGACATCGCCCGCGGAGGCAGCGACGGAGCGATCGTGTCCGCCGTGATCGCCATGGGCAGGGCCCTGAGCATCCGTGTGATCGCCGAGGGGGTTGAAACCCCGGAGCAGCTCAAGTTCCTCCAGGAGCACGGCTGCCACGAGTTCCAGGGATACCTGTTCAGCAGGCCGATGGCGGCCAGCGCGCTCACCGAGATGATCCACACGGCCTCGCCGGGCGCATACACACACCGCTACGCGCGGACGATCCAGGCCCCCGCCGAGAACTGATCGCGGCCGCGCCGCTGACGCGAATCCCCTCACCGTTCATCTACCGCTTCACGTTCAGCGCGGAGTCGGAAGTGATCCGCCGCTTCGTCGACTACGACGAGCCGGAAGCTCCGCCGCCCTCAGGGCTGGCGCGCTGGCTCGGGAAGAAGGGGTGACGCTGGCGCGGCGCTGCCGATGCTGGAGCCGTACCCGAGCAGCTCGGCGATTCTCCGGGCCGTCTCCTGGTAGGCCTCCCCTCCGGGATGAAACGAGTCGAGGGTGCTGAGCCGCTCGGGACGATCGACGATGTCCGACAACCGGACGATGGAGACGAGCGGGTCATCGGCAAACTGCACCACCAGAGCCACGTCCCAGATGGTAATGAGGGGCTGGAGTACGGCAGCGGCCCGCTGGTGCGGCACGGGGTTGTACGCACCCAGAATCAGGATGTGCGCCTCGGGATTGATGCGATGCAGCTCGGCGACGATCCCGGCAATGTTGCGGAGAACCTGATCGACGATGACCAGCGGCGAGCGCAGCGGCTGCTCGCCGGTGACCGACCGCCGAAGATCGTTCGCGCCGGCGGAGAGCACGATGGCATTGGCCCGGGCCAGCGCGACCCGCGTGGCGGGCTGGCGCAGCCTTGCCGCGATGTCGCTGGTGGTCGCTCCGTTTGCGCCGAAGTTCACCGTCACGACGGAATCGACGCCGCGGCTGCGCAACTCCGGCTCGAGCCGTCCGGCAATTCCCTGCCCCGATTCATCGCCCGCCCCCTGAGCGAGCGAATCACCGACCACGGCGACATGGAATTCCCGCGGCGCAGGGTACGCCGTCAGAGGAGCGGTGAGCGCGGCAGCGAGGATCACGGCACGAATCGAAGGGGTCATCGTGCACCGCAGAACCGCCCGCCATCGACAATTATTTAGCCTTGCCTGGCGTGGTGATCCGTTCCACCGCCGTTAACATCCGGACGAGAGGATTCGTCTGGAGGTCATGCGCAAAGCTCTCTTCGCATTTGGCGTGTCGCTTTTCTTCGCTCTGACGGCATCGGGGCATCCAGGCTCAGGCATTGTCGTCGACCGGAACGGGACGGTGTATTTCGTCGACACCGGCTCAGGCATCTATCGCGTGGATCGTGGCGGTAAGGTCACGCCAGTGGCCGGACCGGCATTTCACTGGATGGCCCTCGACGGCGAAGGCCGTTTCGCAAAGACACGCTGGCCGTCGATCCCGAACGCCGAGTTCCGCCGGGCGGCGGGCAACCCGGCGCTCGTGATGTCCAGTGATTTCCCGGTCGCCATCGGCCACGACGGCGCGCTCCATTTCGCCAGGGAGGGCCGCCTGATGAAGGTGGCGCCGGATGGGTCGGCGAGCGCTGCGGCCGTTCTTCCCGGCGCAGTCCGCTGGGTCAACGGCTTGACCAGCGGACCGGACGGGTCGCTCTACTACACCGAGGACAGGGCGGTACGCCGGATCAGGGCGAAGGGAACCATCGAGACGATC
Organism: Thermoanaerobaculia bacterium; assembly: GCA_035544675.1. Lineage (GTDB taxonomy): Bacteria > Acidobacteriota > Thermoanaerobaculia > Gp7-AA8 > Gp7-AA8 > DATKCA01. The sequence continues at coordinate 1,853 of DATKCA010000058.1, forward strand.
GCCGGCAACGTGACGGTTCGCCCCTGCCGGCGTATCCCTGGATCCGAGGGAAACGCGTATCTGCGGGGCCTTCACGTGATGGCGAACGGCACGATCTATGTCACAGCCAGCGGTTGCGGCGCGCTGCTCAAAATCGCGCCGGACGGCGTCGTCACGACGGTGTTCCGGACCGAGCCGCCGTGGTCTCCGACGGACGTCACGGCGTGGGGCGACACTCTGTATGTGCTCGAGTATCTGCACACGGTTTCGGATCCCGAAGACCGGCGCGAGTGGATCCCGCGCGTGCGGAGGGTCGAGCCGGGCGGAAGGATGTCGATCATCGCCACCGTGAAGCGGTAGGTGACGGGCCGTTCATCGCTGAGCGAGACTCGCCGTCCGCTTCTCGTTGCCACTGCGTGCTCTCGCCTCGAGCAGCGCCCCAACGCGCGCCAGGACCTCGGAGAGAAGGAACGGTTTGCTGAGGAAGCTGTCCGCTCCCGCTTCGAGCGCTGCCACCATCATGGCGGGATCGGCCGAGATGATGAGGATTGCAACCCGAGGCTTTCCGCCGGCCTCACGCAATTGTTTCATCACGTCGAATCCGTTCATCCACGGCATCTGCAGATCGAGCAGGATCAGGTCGTAGGCGTTGTCGCGGTGCAGCGACGCGACTTCTCTCGGATCCGAAGTCGACGAAACTCCGGTGTACCCGCCGCGGCGAAGCGTGTGTTCCAGGAGACGTACGTTCGAGATCGTGTCGTCGACGATGAGGATCTTGATCGCAGGATCCTCACTTGACGGCGACATGACGGTCCCCGGCGAATTCGAGCGCGATGTTCAGCGCATCCATGAACTCGCTGACCTTGATCGGTTTCGTCAGGTAGCGGAAAAACCCCGCCTCCCGCCCTTTCTGAATGTCGCGGGGCATGGCGTTGGCGCTGAGCGCGATCACCGGAATGTGTGCCGTGGCCGGGTCCTCGCGAAGGATTCTCAACGCTTCGATGCCGCTGATCCCGGGGAGGTTGATGTCCATCAGGATCACGTCGGGAAGGCGCGTACGTGCCAGCTCGACGCCGCGGTTGCCATCGATGGCGCTCAAGAGGCGCAGGTCGGTTCGGCGGCTGATGAGTCTCTGCACCAGGGTCAAATTGGCGGGATTGTCTTCCACGTAGAGGAGGGTGCGCATGCCTTCCGGAGTGGCGGGAATCGATTCCGCGGTATCGACCGGCTGTACACGTGCGGGGATCGTGAGGGGTGCTGTCGAAAGGAGCTCCACCCAGAAAACGCTTCCCGTTCCCACGTTGCTCTCCACACCGATCATGCCGTCCATCAGCTCCACGAGTCGCTTGCTGACAACGAGTCCGATGCCGGTGCCTTCTTCGCCGCCGGCGTCCTGGCCGAGCCGGTTGAACGGCTGAAAGAGCTGCGTCAGCATTTCGGGGGGGAGTCCGGGACCGGTATCCGTCACCGTGATCCGGATGCGGCCCGCGGTGGCGTTGGCGGAGCACTCGACCACGACCGATCCGCCTACCGTGTTGTATTTGACGGCGTTCGAGAGAAGGTTGATCAGAACCTGTTTGATGCGCGTCCGATCGGCATTCACATAGTGCTCGGTATCCGTTGCGGTGAAGCTCATGCGGACGCTGCGCCTCTGCGCCAGCGGCTCGATCATGGCCTGGCACTCGAGCAACAGCGCGTTGAGCGAGACAGGCTCGATCGATATCGACAGCCTCCCTGACTCGATCGCGGCGAGATCGAGGATTTCGTTGATCAACTCCAGCAGATACCAGCCGGCATTCAGGATCTGGCCGATGTTTTCCGCCTGGGTCGACGTGGGAGGGGGTGAATCCGATTCCATGAGCTGGGCGAACCCCAGAATGGCGTTGAGCGGGGAGCGCAGCTCGTGACTCATGCTGGAAAGGAACTCGGACTTGGCCAGACTCGCCTTCTCCGCCAGGGCCTTCGCGTTCTGCAACGACGCCTCGACCTTGTTCCGGGCCGTCAGGTCGCGAGTCAGCTTGGCGAAACCGCGCAGATGGCCGGCCTGATCGCGGATGGCGGTGATGACGATGTTGGCCCAGAACAGCGAGCCGTCTTTGCGCAGACGCCAGCCTTCATCTTCGAATCGTCCGCTGGCCGCGGCGGCGTCGAGGTCCCGCTGCGGGCTGCCGCTGGCGACCTCTCCGCTGGGATAGAAGAGCGAGAAGTGGCGGCCCACGATCTCCTCGGCCCGATACCCTTTGATCCGTTCCGCGCCGGTGTTCCAGCTCACCACGTTTCCCATCGGATCGACCATGACGATGGCGTAATCGGAAACACTCTCCACCATCAGACGGAAGCTCTCTTCCGTCCATCGCAGCTTCTCTTCCACGTGTTTGCGTGCGCTGTTGTCGGTGCCGATGAGCAGATAGCCGATGACCGCGGAGTGACGGTCGCGCAACGCGGTCACCGAGACGATGGCCGGGAAGCGGCTCCCGTCCTTGCGGATATACGTGAGCTCGTAGATATCTTCGATGCCGCGCGAGGCCTTGAAGGCCAGGGCGTCGAAGCCGGGAGTGATGTCCGTGCCCAGCTCCCGGCTCAGTGCCGCGGCGCGGGCAACGACTTCCTGCGGATCGGAGATGTCGGCCGGCGTGATCCGGTCGATCACGTCCGCCGCGGAGTAACCGAGCATGCGCTCCGCGCCGACATTGAAGAGCTGGATCACGCCCTTCTCATCGGTAGCGATGCTCGAGAAGTTCGCGCTGCTGAGGATGGCGTTCTGGAGAGCACCGGTCTTGAGCAACGCCTCGTCGCGCCGGAGGTCACTCGCTTTTCGGGCCCGGGTCGTGGTGGGAGGCGGACGTCGTCCGGGGGTGCGTGCGGGTGCGGTCATG
>DATKCA010000059.1:0-4938 GCA_035544675.1 Thermoanaerobaculia bacterium
ACGCCACCGGGATTCGCGTCGAGCTGGAGCGCTTCGAGCGCAGCTTCCCGCTGTTCTGAGCGCGCCGCTCCGGCATCATCGCGCGTTGTACAGGATCTCGATGAACCGGTCCGTCGTGATGGACTGCTTCCCCCACTCCTCCCACCTGGCCAGCACCTTCTCTTCGCGCGCCTGCTCCACCGTCTTGCCCGCTTTCTTCGCCGCGGCGATCACCGCGGATGTCTCCCGCAGCATCGTGAGATAACGCTGCAGTGCCGCCTTCTCGGCGAGCGGGCCGTGACCGGGGATGATCTTCACGTCATCCGGGATCATGCCGAGGATCTTGTCGATGTTGGCGATGAGACCGGTGACGCTGCCGCCGTTCTCCCAGTCGATCAGCGGAAAGCGTCCGTTGAAGAAGTCGTCGCCCATGTGCACGACGTTCGCGCTGGTGAAGAAGATGACGACGTCGCCGTCGGTGTGACCGCTCGGGAAATGGACGGCCCGGATCTCTTCGCCGTTCACGTGAATGGAGAGGCTGGAGTCGAACGTGACGATCGGCAGGACCTCTTTCGCGGCCGGAGGAACCGAGCTCGTGCCGCGCCGTGTGCCGGCGGCCAGGCGCTTGCGCGTGTTGTGGTGCGCGAGGATCGGTGCCTCACGGCCGAGCGCGGCGTTTCCGCCGGTGTGGTCGCCGTGATAGTGCGTGTTGATGATGAACTTCAGCGGCTTGTCCATGATGGCCCGCAGCGCCTCGCGAATCTTCGGCGCCAGCGGCGCGTACTGGTCGTCCACGATCACGATGCCGTCCTCGCCGGCCGACACGCCGATGTTGCCACCCAGGCCGGTGAGCATGTACACCGTGCCGGCCACCTTCTCGGCCTTGATCTCGACGTTCTCCCAGTTCGGCTGGCCGAAGGCGGACGAGGCGAGCAGGAGAGCGAGAGGGAACAGTCTGCGCATGAGAGGGATTGCAATGGAGCCTGATGCAGCTCTCTGATCGCCTCCAGTCCGCCATCACCAGCGCCGGGGCGAAGGTCCGCTTCCGCTATCCCTGGTGGCTGCGGCCCTTCCTGTTTCCGGGGATCGCCGGCATCACCCTGGGCCGTCGCATCTATCTCTCGCCGCGGGTGAGCCAGCAGCAGGTGGAGCGATTCCTGCGGCACGAGCTCGCGCACGTCCGCCAGATCGCCAGGCTCGGCCTGGCCCGTTTCTACTGGGCGTACGGGGTCGAATACATCCGGCTGCGTCGTCGCGGAATGTCCTCGCCGGAGGCTTACCGGAATATCTCCTTCGAGATGGAGGCGGCCGCAGCAGAGGAAACCGTATAATTCGCGCGACCAAGTGATTCAGTTTCACTCTCTGGAGATCCCGCAGCTCGAGCGGTTCCTCGAGCGGCACAAATCCGGGCTTGCCCTCGGCAGCGGCGTCGACCTCGATCTCGTTCTCCGGCAGATCCTCCAGAAAGCATACGAGTTCGTTCCATCCGAGTCGGGCTCGATCCTCCTGGACGACCCATTCCGCAAGGTGGCCTCCCGCCGCGAGAACGAGCTGGTGTTCATCGCCACGTTCGGCGACTCCAGCCGGGAGCTGATCGGCCAGCGTCTCTCCGCGCAGCACGGCATCGTGGGCCAGGTCTACCAGAACGGCACGCCGTACCTTTCGCCCGACGTCGAGGAGGACGATTTCTTCTACGGCGAGATCGACAAGAAGATCGGGCACAAGACGCACTCGCTCGTGGCCGTCCCGGTCTACATCGGCAAACACGTGTGCGGAGTGCTGGAGCTGATCAACCGGCTGGACGGCAAGACGTTCACGCAGCGCGACATGACGCTGCTGGAGATCTTTGCCGGTTACACCTCGTTCACGCTGCAGAACGCGCTGGACGCCAAGCGCGCCCAGGAGCTGGCCAAGAAGGACGATCTCACCGGTCTTTACAACGACCGCTGGTTCAACGTGCGGCTGACCGAGACCCTGACGGAAGCGCGCCAGAGCGGCAAGGAGGCCGTCCTCATCTTCCTTGATCTCGACCAGTTCAAGGTCGTCAACGACTGCCACGGGCATCTGGCCGGCAGCCAGGTTCTGCGCGAAGTGGGCTTCATCCTCAAGCGCATCGTGCAGCGAGGCGACGCCACCGTGGCGCGCTACGGCGGCGACGAGTTCGTCATGATTCTTCCCGACACGACCATCGACGCCGGCCTGGCCGTCTGCGAGGATGTGCGCGAGTCGATCGCCACGCACACCTTCCTGGCGCGAGAGTGGGGCTATCACATGCCGCCCCTCCACCTCAGCGGAGTCATCTCCGCATCGATCGGGGTGGCGCAGCACCTGCCGGACGCGAACGCCACCGGCACGCACGACAACGAGAAGAATGACCTGGTGAAACGGGCTGATGCGGCCATGTACCGCGCCAAGTCGCTCGGCCGCAACCAGGTCGTGGTTTCCAGGGCGGGTGAGTCGGTCCGTTCCTAGCAAACAGCATTGATGCACGGGTGTTCCTCACCCGCGCGGATTGCGGCGGACATCGCCGCTCCATAGGAGGAAGCATTGGCGAAAATCACGGCTGAATACATCTGGATCGACGGGCAGAAACCGACGGCGAAGCTGCGCTCGAAGACCAAGATCCTCGACCATGCGGTGAAGTCGCTGGCCGACATCCCCGAATGGGGCTTCGACGGATCCAGTACCTTTCAGGCCACCGGTCACTTCAGCGACCTGATGTTGCATCCGGTTCGCCACGTCCCGGATCCGCTGCACCGCGAGCACGACATTCTGGTGCTCTGCGAGGTCCTGCAGCCGGACCGCGGCGTGCACCCCAGCAACACGCGGGCACGGCTCCGCCAGGTTGCAGAGAAGTACAAGGATCACGATCCGTGGTTCGGCATCGAACAGGAGTACACGCTCTTCGAGGGCAACAAGCCTCTGGGGTGGCCGGACAAGGGCTTTCCCGCGCCGCAGGGCGGCTACTACTGCGGAGTCGGCGTCGACGAGGTGTTCGGACGGGAGGTGGTCGAAGCGCATGCCGATGCGTGCGTGCGCGCCGGAATCCACATCGTCGGCACGAACGCGGAGGTCATGCCGGCGCAGTGGGAGTTCCAGGTCGGCGCGGTCGGCCCGCTGGACGTGTCGGACGAGCTGTGGCTCGCGCGCTGGTTGCTGTACCGCATCGGTGAGGAGTTCGGCGTCAGCGCGACGCTGTATCCCAAGCCGGTCAAGGGCGACTGGAACGGCGCCGGCGCCCATACGAACTTCTCGACCAAGGCCATGCGGGAGAAGGGCGGCATGAAGGTCATCGAAGAAGCGATGAAGAAGCTCGCCAAACGCCACGAAGAGCACATCAAGGTCTACGGAGCCCACAATGAGGAGCGCCTCACCGGCCTGCACGAGACCGCCCCGATTCACGAGTTCCGCTTCGGAACGAGCGATCGCGGCGCCTCCGTTCGCATCCCCATGGCCACCGCAAACCTCGGCTACGGCTACTTCGAGGACCGCCGCCCCGCCGCGAACATGGATCCGTACGAGGTGACGGCCGTGCTCGTCGAGACAGTCTGCGGACCGTAAACCTAGTCCTTAGGCCTTAGTCCTTAGGCGTTAGGCTTTAGAAGATCCGTGATCCGGTTCTTCTAAGGACTAAGGCCTAAGGACTAAGGACTGCGGGAAGGCCTAAGGCCCACGGGAGGGCCTGAAGGACTAAGGAGCAACTTTCATTTTCGGGATGCTCAGCAGGAATCCGGCCGGATACATCTCGAAGCCCTGCACGTTCTTTCGCATGACGGCCACGTTGTCGCGGTGGTAGAGCGAGATGTACGGCAGCTCGTCGGCCACGATCTTCTGGATTTCGTCGTACGCCGCCTTCCGTCTGGTGCGATCGAACGTCGAGCGGCCCTGGGCGATGAGCTGGTCGACGCGCCGGTTGACGAAGTATCCGCGATTCTGCCCGTTCGGGGGAACGCTGTCTGAGTGGAAAATCGTGTAGTAGAAGTCCGGATCGGAGATGCCGAGGCGGCGGAGGGAGAACATCTGGAAGCGGCCTTTGGAGAGGTCCTCCATGAACGTTCCGAACTCGCTGGTCTGGATCTGCATGTCGATGCCGACCTCGCGCAGCATCTGCTGCATCATCTCGGCCTGCTGGCGCACCTCGTCGTCGGTCGATCCGCGGAACGCGATCTGGAATCGCATCCGCGGCCCGGCGCCGTCGGGATCGCGATACCCGGCGGCATCGAGGAGCTGCATGGCCTTCTGCGGATTGTGCTCGTACGTGGTCAGGTTCGCCGCGCGCGCCCAGTGTCCTTCCGGGAACATCGACTCTGTGACCGAGCCGTAGCCCTTGATCAGATCGCGCACGATGCGGTCGCGGTCGATGGCATGGGCGATGGCCTGGCGCACCGCCTTCTTGGACAGAATCGGGTCCTTGAGGTTGAACGCCAGGTACTGATACGCGCCCCCATGGCTCGTGACGACGTTGAAGTCCGGGTTGTCCCTGAACTGCGCGAGCTGGTCGTAGGGGACGCTGTTCACCGTGAAGTTGATGGTGCCGCGCCGCAGCTCCAGCACGCGGGTGGTCGCGTCCGGGATGATGCGGACGTTGATCCGCGAAATGTTCGGCGCGCCGTTGACCCAGCCGGGGAACGCCTCCAGCGTCACGCGCTCGTCCGGACGCAGGTCCGTGACTTTGTATGCGCCGGCCAGGACGGGCGCCTTGGCGAACACGTCAGGATTCGCGCCCTGCGGGACGAGCATGTAGGGGAGGTTGTCGAAGATTCCCGCGTTCGGCTCCTTCAGCCGGATGATGAACGTCTTCGCGTCCGGCGCTTCGAACGACGCCACGCTGGCGTAACCCGACTTCTTCGGGCTGTTGAAGCTCTCGGCCATCATCGAGTCGAACGTGAACTTGAAGTCGCTGGCGGTGACCGGGCGTCCGTCCTGGAACTTCGCGTCCGGCTTCAGATGAAAGATGAT
>DATKCA010000060.1:0-8476 GCA_035544675.1 Thermoanaerobaculia bacterium
CGCCGCCGCGCGTAGCTCCTGCCCCGGAGGAAGAAGTCGTAGGCCTGCAGATTCTCCGTCGGCCTCGCCGCGATGGCCTGCTGCTCGCCCGGTGAAAGCGTGATCCGGAGCGCTTCGGCGATCTTGCGGGCGATCTCGTCCTGCACCTCGAAGACGTCCCGCATCTCGCGGTCATAACGCTCGATCCAGAGCGGGAAGTCGGTGTGCGTGTCGACGAGCTGCGCGCTGATCCGCAGCCGGTTCCCTGCCCGGCGCAGCGTCCCCGCGAGAACGTACGCCGCGCCGAGCTGCTGGCCGATCTGCGATGGTGTGGCCGGCTTGTCGCGATACGTCAGCACCGTGGGGCGCGAGAAGACCTTCAGCCCCTTGATCTTCGACAGCTCGGCGATGATGTCCTCGGTGATCCCGTCGCGGAAGTATTCGTCTTCCTTCACTCCGCTCAGATTCTCGAAGTAGAGGACGGCCACCGATCGCTGCTGTCCGGCTGAAGAGACTTCGCGCGAGTCGCCCGCATCGGCAGCCCGGCGTCCACCGGAATCGAGATCGCGCTTGAGCCGCAGCAGCTCGGTCTTGAGGTCCGTGGCGCTCTGGTAGCGGAGCGCGCGATCCTTCTCCAGCGCACGGCCGATGATGCGGCCGAGCTCCGCGGGAAGGGTGGGACTCACCTGGCTGATCGGAGCGGGATCGCGGTTGAGGATGGCGTCGAAGATCACCGCCTGTGTATCGCCTTGAAACGGCAGAATCCCCGTGGCCATCTGATAGAGCACCGCGCCGAGGGAAAACAGATCGGAGCGGGCGTCGGTGAGGTGTCCACGAGCCTGCTCCGGCGACATGTAGGACACGGTTCCCAGTGTTGTCCCGGCTTTGGTCAGCTCGTTGGCGCGCGCGGTGGTCGCCTCGGATTGTCCGGTCGCCGAGCGCCGCATCTCGATTTTGGCCAGACCGAAATCGAGGATCTTCGCCTGGCCGCGCGCGTTGATGAAGATGTTCGCCGGCTTGATGTCGCGATGCACGATCCCCTTGGCGTGCGCCGATTCCAGCGCGTCGGCGATCTGGATGCCGAGGTCGAGCAACTGGGGGAGGTCGACGGGGCCGCGGCGGATTCGCTCCGCAAGCGTTTCGCCCTCCAGCAGCTCCATGGCGATGAAGTGCTGGCCTTCGTGGTGATCGATGGCGTAGACGGTGCAGATCCCGGGATGATTCAGCGCGGATGCGGCGCGCGCCTCCCGCTGGAAGCGCTCCAGCATCGACGCGTCCTGCGCGAACTCGAGGGGGAGAAACTTCAGTGCCACAAGGCGGCCGAGGCTGGTGTCCTCCGCCTCGTAAACAACGCCCATCCCGCCGCTACCGAGCTTTGACGTCACTCGGTAGTGAGACATCGTGCGACCGATCATGAACCTGCCATCGTATTACAGACGTGCGCGTCGCGGTCGCAGTGCATTCCCGATCACAGTTACGGAACTAAATGTCATGGAGCGCTGCGGGCTGTGGATCTCCACAGGGCCGCGTCTCGACTTCGCTCTCTTCCGAAACCTCTTCTAAAAGCGAGCTGAAAGTGGTGGCAAGGCTTCGGAGTGTTCACTCCGTGTGCCGCGCACTGGCCCAGGGAAGAGTTACTCCAGATAGGGCTCGATGCGTTCTTCCGGCTGCGGCTGGAGATCCGAGATGTGCGAGATGATTCGCGCACAAGTGTTCCATCGAAGCACGGCATCGTCATTCCCGGATGGGCGGATCGCTTCGGCCTTTTCGTAGTGGCCCATCGCATCCTCGAACCATTCGTACGCCGCCGACCCACCCATCGGTCCGTGGTAGGCATTCTTCGCCCGCCGTTCGCAGACTACTCCGCTGTAGTAGGCGCGCTGATAGGGATCGCGCAACCGCGCCACCAGCTCCTCGCAGCGATCCTGGCCCATGGGGAAGTGGTGCTGGCCGAATTGATCTGTCAGAGCGAGGATCAGCGTGACCAGAGCGCTCTGGTTCTCGGGATCGGCCTCCAGCACGTCCATGCAGATGCTCTCCGCCTCGGCCGGTTCATTGAGGAGGCGATAGCGGTCCGCTTTCTCCAGCGCTTTGGGGATCGCTTCCCGGGATAGAGGTTTGAGCTGCAACATGACCGCCTCCTTTCGAGCTCAGCGACCAGGCAATGTCAGCAGAGGATCATAGTACCGCTCAGGCCACCAGCATGCCGCGAAGTCCCTATCCCCTGCCAAGGAGGGCGCGAATGCGACGCCACAACCAAACGAGAGGATCGTAGTACCGATCCACCACGCGTTCCTTGAGCGGGATGATGGCGTTGTCGGTGATGTGAATGTTCTCCGGGCAAACCTCGGTGCAGCACTTGGTGATGTTGCAAAAGCCGATGCCGAGCGTCTGCTGGAGAAGCGGGGTGCGGTCGAGACCATCGATAGGGTGCATCTCCAGCGCTGCCGCTTCGACAAAGAACGCCGGTCCGGCGAACACGTCGTGTTTGTCGTGTTCCCGAAGGACGTGGCAGACGTCCTGGCAGAGAAAGCACTGAATGCACTTGCGGAACTCCTGGATCCTGTCGATGTCCTCCTGATACCAGACCCAGCGCGCATTCTCCTGCGGCGTGAAGGGGGGGATCTTGCGCGCCATGTCGTAATTGCTCTTCACGTCCGTAACGAGATCCCTGATGACCGGGAAGGCCTTCATGGGCCGGACGGTGATCGGCTCTCCCTGCGGAAAATCATCGAGGCGCGCATTGCACATCAGCTTGGGCCGGCCGTTGACTTCGGCGCTGCAGGAGCCGCACCTCGCGGCCTTGCAGTTCCAGCGGCAGGCCAGATCGGGCGCGCCGTGCCCCTGGATCCAGTGGATGGCATCGAGTACGACCATTCCAGTCTGCACGGGCACGTTGAATTCCTGCAGCGCGCCGCTGGCGGCATCTCCGCGAAACACCCGAAAGACGCAGTCGCCGGTCATGACTTCTCCTCGAATAGTGCGCGCAGGTCCTGCGGCATCTGCGGACAGGGAGTGGGAAACACGGACATGCCTTCCTCCCCTTTCTTCACACACATGTTCACAATCCGCAGTTGCGCATCTTCTTTCGGATGATCGATGCGGCTGTGCGCGCCGCGACTCTCCCGTCGAAGGAGCGCGGCGCGGCACGTCGCCTCAGAGCAGATCAGGAGGTTCTCCAGATCGCGCGCCAGATGCCAGCCGGGGTTGAAGAGCACCGATCCCGTCACGCGCGTCTGCCTGATCCTCTCGCCGAGAGCGGCCAGTTGCCGCAGACCTTCCTCCAGGTCGGATTCATCGCGAAAGATGCCGACATACTTCCCCATCACATCCTGAAGCGCCTCATGGAGCGTGTACGGATCGTCTCCGTCGCGCTCGAACGGCGCCATGGTCCGGCGAATGTGGCCTTCGATCTCCTCGTCGTTCACAGCCGGCGGCTGCCGGTTCTGCCGCGCAAACTCGGCGGCGCCCATGCCCGCTCGCCGCCCGAACACGAGCAGATCGGACAGAGAGTTGCCCCCCAGACGATTCGCGCCGTTCATCCCCCCGCTGCATTCGCCGGCCGCGAACAGACCGGGCACAGTGGCCTGGCCGGTTTCCGGTTCGACGCGAATGCCCCCCATCGCGTAATGCGCGGTCGGTCCGACTTCCATCGGCTGCCTGGTGATGTCGACGTCGGCGAGGTCTTTGAACTGGTGATACATGCTGGGAAGTTTTCGTCGCACGCGGTCGGGATCCTGGAAGCTGATGTCAAGCCACGCCCCTCCGTGCGGCGTGCCTCGACCTTCCTTCACTTCCGTATAGATGGCCCGGGCAACGTTGTCGCGGGTCGACAGCTCCGGCGGACGCCGGGCGTCGGTCTGCTTCCCGGCCACGGTCATTTCCACCCACTTCTGCGATTCTTCCGGGGTCTCGGCGAAGTCTTTTCGTTTGCTCTCCGGAAGGTACGACCACATGAAGCGCCGGCCTTCGTTGTTGGTGAGAATGCCTCCCTCTCCGCGAACCCCTTCCGTGACGAGAATGCCCATGACGCCGGGCGGCCAGATCATGCCCGTGGGGTGGAACTGAAAGAACTCCATGTCGATCAGCTCCGCTCCCGCTTCGTAGGCGAGCGCGTGACCGTCTCCGGTGTACTCCCACGAATTCGAGGTGACCTTCCAGGCTTTGCCGTAGCCGCCGGTGGCCAGCACGACGGCCTTGGCGCGGAATACGACAAAACGCCCCGACTCGCGCCAGTAGGCGAGAGCGCCGCTCACTCGCCCGTCATCCTTCAGAAGAGCAACCACGGTGCACTCCATGAAGACGTCGATTCCCTGATGAACGCCTCGCTGCTGCAGCGTGCGGATCATCTCCAGTCCGGTGCGGTCTCCGACATGAGCCAGGCGCTTCCAGGTGTGGCCACCGAAGGCCCGCTGCAGAATCCGCCCATCGGTGGTGCGATCGAACACCGCGCCCCAGCGTTCGAGCTCGCGCACTCGATCGGGCGCCTCCTGCGCGTGCACCTGGACCATCCGCCAATTGTTGAGGAACTGCCCCCCTTTCATCGTGTCGCGGAAGTGGGTCTGCCAGTTGTCCTGCGGATCGACGTGCGCCAGAGCCGCGGCGATGCCTCCCTCGGCCATCACCGTGTGCGCTTTCCCGAGAAGACTCTTACAGACCAGGGCGGTCTTCGCGCCCAGGGCCGAGGATTCGATAGCGGCGCGGAGGCCGGCACCGCCCGCACCGACCACGATCACATCGAACTCGTGCCGCTCGTACTTTTCCATCGCTACCCGATTCGCCAGTTGGAGACGGTGCCGCTGGCCACCATCCAGACGTAGAAGTCCGCGGCCATGACGCCGAACAGACTGGTCCAGGCCCAGAACATGTGGTTCTCGTTGAGCGATGAGAGTTTTCCCCAGGCCCGATAACGGGCCCGGCAGACGGCGTTGGCCGAGAAACAATCCACCTGCCCGCCGACCAGATGACGAAGCGAGTGACAGGAGAAGGTGTAGAAGGTCAGCAGCACGCTGTTCACGGCGAGAACGATCGTCCCGACGGTGATTCCGAACGTCCCTCCCGGCCAGAGCGCCTTCCAGACGTCGTACCAGAGAAAGACGAGGATCAGCAGTGCGGCATAGAGAAGGTAGCGGTGAAGATTCTGAAGGATCAGCGGGAAACTCGTCTCGCCCCGATACTCGAGTCGCCTCCCTTCCGACACGGCGCAGCCGGCCGGATGAGAGGTGAACGAACGGTAGTAAGCCTTGCGATAGTAGTAGCAGGTCAGTCGAAATCCGCCCGGCGCCCAGAGGATCAGCACCGCGGGCGAGAGCCACTGCGGGAGCGGAGTCCAATGCTCGAGGTTGGGGGAGTAGAAGGGAGAGAGGAGCTCTCCGGCCTCGTAGAAGCGATTCATGATGGCCCGGGCCGTGGCGTACACGACGAACGCGCTCAGAACCAGCATCGTGACGAGGGGATTGAGCCACCACAGATCGCGCCGGTCGGTACCACCCCACGGCGTGAGGGCGCGAGCAGCGACGACTTGGGATGCGGCCACATTGACCCCCAGCTTTGGAATGCTCCTCAGATTCTAGTGCAGGCTTGCGCGATATGATGAAGTCGATTCGTCGGCGCGAGAGGGGCGCTTCTGGTGCCGCTTTGAGAAACTTCCTGATCATCGGCGGCATCGCACCGGAGTCGACGATCGATTCCTACCGTCAGCTCGTCACACGCTACCGGCAGCTCGTCAGCGCCGGGTATCCGCCAATCATCATCAATCCGATCGCGCAATGCGCGGTCCTCCCGCGGAGGACTCCGCTTGTCCGGCGATATCCGGTAAGTGCTTGGGAACACGATCGCCGGAGGTTGTGTTAGGTCGTCCCGGAAGGTAGGATCACCATCCATATGATTCACACTCCTCATCACCCTCAGCTCGCGGGAGAGGGTGGCCGGCGAAGCCGGCCGGGTGAGGGGCAGGACGCGGTACATAGACCCCTAGCTCAGTTGGTTAGAGCGCTACCTTGACACGGTAGAGGTCAGCGGTTCGAGTCCGCTGGGGTCTACCAATCGAAGCGATTACCCGATCACCAACGCCGCTCGCCCGGGCGGCGTTTCGTTTCGCCGGCCCGCCCCACCACCCGCCGTCCCAGCAACGGAACACCCAGCGCCCTCTCGCCGGCCATGAGGCGCTCCGCGTGCTCGGCCGGCGCGTAGCGGTAGCAGTACGGGACCTCCTCCGCCGCCACGATGTCGAAGTGCGCGCTGATGGCCTCCCGCATCGCAGCGAAGCTGTGGATGTCGTGCGGCGTCTCGTCCCAGGGAACGCCGAGTCGCGACAACTCGGCACGGATCCAGTCGATGAGCCGGGGATCGGCTTCCGGGAACGCGAAGTCCTCGACCAGCAGAAGCGGCGCGCACTCGCTGGCCAGGGACACCGCCCGCTCCAGCTCCGCGATGTGGTGAAGCGACCGCGTGAACACCACGGCGTCCGCCGGACGCGGGTCGAACGACGGCCACGACGCATGACGCGCCTCCACTCCCCGCTCGCGCGCGGCCTCTACAGCCGCCTCATCGGCGTCGACCGCCAGCACGCGGTAACCGCGCCGGAGCAGGAGCGCGGCCAGCTCACCGTCACCGCAGCCGGCCTCGATGATCGAGCGGCCGGCAGGCAGCCACGTCTCGATGAAGGCGGCGGTCTCGCCCGTGCCGGTCATGAGCCTGCTCTGCGCGGAAACCGCAGCGGCGGATCGGCGGCGATCTCCGTGACCTCGCCGTCGCGGTCCACGACGCACCGGCGGCCCGCCCGGCGGCGGAACGCGGCCGTGTCGGCCGGTGAGCGATCGCGGCTCAGGTACGGGATCCACGCCATCGAGTCATCGCCGAGGAACCGTTGCTGGTAGCTGATCCAGAAGTCGGCGTAGACCACGGCGCAGTCCAGAGCGCGGGCGCGCCGCGTCACGGACAGCGGGTCGGGCTCGGACAGAATCCGCTCTCGCTCCCGCAGCGCGCCTTCGACCAGCAGTGACGCGTACAGGATCGCCGCGACGACGATGACCGGCCGCAACGCGCGCAGCCGCCATGCGCTGAGGCCGGCCATGACCAGCACCGCCATCAGCGGCGCGACCGAAGTGATGAGGTAGTGCCACTCACCCCTCGACGCGAAATAGAACCCGAGGTTTGCGGCGACGATCAGCATGACCAGCGCGCGGCCGTCCCACGCCCGCGGCCGGAGCATCGCCACCAGAATCAACGACACGGCGAGCACGATCCACCCGCGGATGCTCCAGTCCACTCCGCTCCAGAGATACAGGTCGCGGCGAACGAACTTCACGATCTGCTCCACGACTCCCGACGGGTCGTTCAGCGCGAACGCGATTCCGTGCGCCGGCTCGTACCAGCCGAGAAGCCTTCCCAGCCACACCGGCGAGTACGCGACCGCGAATCCGGCGGCGAACAGAGCGACCGCACGCCACGAGACGCGCGAGCGGAAGAACATGACCACGGCCGCGGCGGCGAGCGTGAACACGACCTGCTGGTTCATCCACCAGCCCAGGCCGGCCGCGACCCCGAGGGTGAGAGGCGCGGACTGGCGCATCACCAGCGCGAAGATTGCGGCGGACATGAGAAACGCCATCTCCGCGCCGATCGGCGAAACCGACAGGCGCACGAGCGACGGCGAGCCGGCGGCCAGGAGCAGCGCGACGAACGACCCGAGCCACGGGTCGATGCGGCGCAGTCCCCACCAGTACAGGATGATTCCGGCGAGCACCTCCAGCATCCCCGCCAGCCGGACCGCGAGCACGCGATCCGCGGCCAGGCTGATGACGGCCGCGGTCGCCGCGGTGAGCGGGCCGAGGTAGTTCTGGCGCCAGAAGAAGATCGGGAAGGCGCCGCCCTTCATCTGCTCGCCCATCAGCCCGTGGATCGCCGTGTCGCTGTTCACGCCGCGCACACGACCCTCGGGCGTGACGAGAGGCAGACGGAGTGCCATGAAGATGGTGATGGTCAGGAAGAGGAGCGCGATGTGAAGGACATGTGGACCGCCGCGGGCTTCGCGCATCGCCGGCGCCCCAGCATCTGCGCGCAGATCACGCTCGAGAAAGCGCGTCCCTTCGACGGGATTGAACCGGTACGCTGCGATGTCGTGGAAGCCGAGCGACTCGTACAGCCGCATCGCTTCGCGCATCGCCGGCAGCGTGTCGAGCCGCATGCGCGCGAATCCACGCCGCCGCGCCTCCTGGATGAGCGCTTCCGCCAGGGCGCGTCCGACGTCCTGCCCGCGAAACGCCGGCCGGACGTAGAGCCGTTTCATCTCGCACGTGGTCTGGTCGAGCGCTCGCAGCGCCACGCAGCCGGCGACCTCGCCGTCGATCCTGGCAATGAGGATCGGGTCGTAGTGGCCGGGCAGCGTGGCCAGCTCGCGCTCGAAGTCCTGAAAGGAGAGGTCGACGCCAAGCGAGCCGCCGTATTCGGCGAAGAGCTCGCGGGCCAGGGAGGCGTCGCGACAGACCTCGATCAC
>DATKCA010000061.1:0-4249 GCA_035544675.1 Thermoanaerobaculia bacterium
GTGTCGGAGCCTTTGACCGTGACCGGCTTGGAGTCCTGGGCCGCCGAATCGGCCCCCTCTCCTCTCCGCTCGCCGCCCCCACACGCGGCGAACATGGCGACCAGGGTTACAGAGACAATTCCAGCGGAGAGGCGGTTTCTCTTCATCGGCCGAATCTACTTGCGGCGGGTGGACGGTCCGAGTAGCGCATGTAAATTCCCCGTAAAGCGCTAGTCCGGAGCAGGCTCTGAGCGCTCGATGCGGACTCGCATTACGGCAGGAAGTGCGTGCATGAAGCACGCTCACTTTTTCCGTTTCACCCGCGACTTGAGCCTGCTGAGTGCCGCCGCGGCTGGATTCTTCTTCTTCGGCTGCCTGGTGATGCGCCGCGAGGTCATCGGATCCTCGTCCGTGATCCCGGGGACGACTTTCGGATCGGTTTTCCGGCGGGACGGCATGGCTCGAAAGCGTACACCAATCGGCGATATCCTTACGCGCTCATGGCTGATCTGAATGTTGCAGGGGTGGCGCCGGAGGTTGCTCCGGTGCCGGCGGTCACGAGCGCAGGCACGATCAAGGTACCGCCGATCGCCGTGCCGGCCGAGCCCGTTCGTCTTTTCAATCGCGAGTTTTCATGGATCGAGTTCAACCGCCGCGTGCTGGCCGAGGCGCTCGACCCGACCGTGCCGCTGCTGGAGCGGGTGAAGTTCCTGAGCATCGCTTCGGGCAACCTCGACGAGTTCCTCATGGTCCGGGTGGGGGCGATTCGCGAGCTGCTCGAAGCCGGCGTCCAGGATCGTTCACCCGACGGGCTGACTCCCAAGCAGCAGCTCAAGGGAATCCGTGAGCGCGTCAAGGCTCAACTCGTGGAGATGTACCGCTGCCTCGAAACGATCGTCCCGGAGCTGCAGAAGGCCGGGATCAGCATCGAGTCGTTCACGGAGCTTTCGAAGAAGGAACAGGCCGCACTGACCGAGCACTTCGAGAAGTACATCGCCCCGATTCTCACACCCCTGGCCGTCGATCCCGGTCACCCCTTCCCGTTCCTGGCCAGCCGGGCGCTGACCATCGCCGCGGCCCTGGAGACCGACAGGGGTGAGTCCCACGTGGCCTTGATGAAGGTGCCGCCGCTCCTGTCCCGCTTCATTCAGGTGCCCGACGGCGGCGCGCGATTCGTCCCGGTGGAATCGCTCATCGAGCAGCATCTGTCGCGATTCTTTCCCGGCCTCGTCATCAGACGGGTGATCCCGTTCCGCGTCATCCGCAACGTCGACTCCATGCTTCAGGAGGACGAGGTCCAGGACCTCTTGAAGTCGGTGGAGAGCGAGCTCCGGCGCCGCGAGCGAAAAGAGGTCGTGTGGATCGAAGTGGCGGCCGGCGCGGACGAGTCGATGCTGAGCCTGCTGTCCACTGCCCTGCGCGTCACGCAGGACGACGTGTTCTTCACGACCAGCCTGCCCAAGCTCAGCGACCTCATGGAGCTCTATCGCAACGTCGGCAAGCCATCGCTGAAGGAGCCGGGCTTCAACCCGCGCATCCCGCCACAGCTGGCCAGCTCCGATGATCTCTTCGCCATCATTCGCGACGGCGACGTCCTGCTGCACCGGCCCTACGACTCATTCACACCGATCGTCGAGTTCGTCCAGACCGCCGCCGAGGATCCCGAAGTGCTGGCCATCAAGCAGACGCTCTACCGGACGGACACCGGCTCGGCCATCATCGACGCCCTCGTGAAGGCCGCGCAACGCGGCAAACAGGTTACGGCGATCGTCGAGCTGCAGGCGCGCTTCGACGAATCGAAGAACATCGCCTGGGCCCGGCGCCTGGAAGAAGCCGGCGTGCAGGTCGTCTACGGCCTCGTCGGCATCAAGACCCACTCGAAGATCTGTATGGTGATCCGCCGGGAGGGGACCGAGCTGCGGCGGTACGTTCACCTCTCGACCGGAAACTACAACGCCGTCACGGCCCGCATCTACACGGACATCGACCTGTTCACCGTCGAGCCGGCCTTCGGCGACGACGCATCGCAGTTCATGAACCTGTTGACCGGCTACAGCATCGCCACCATTCAGGACATCTTCGACAAACAGGTGCCCGGATGGAGCTGGAAACAGATCGTGGTCGCGCCCATGGACTACCACGAGTGGGCTCTGCGGATGATCGACCGCGAGACCCGGGCCGTGAAGGACGGGAAGCCCGGCCACATCATCGCCAAGATGAATGCCCTGGTCGATCCGACCGTGATCGAGGCGCTCTACAAGGCCAGCCAGGCCGGCGTGCGAATCGATCTCATCGTCCGCGGCACCTGCTGTCTCGTTCCCGGTGTGAGCGGACTCAGCGACAACATCAAGGTCACGTCGATCATCGACCGCTTTCTCGAGCATTCACGCATCCTGCTGTTCCGCAGCGGCGGCGCCACCGAGGTTTACGTCGCCAGCGGCGACTGGATGCCGCGCAACTTCTTCCGCCGCATCGAGCTCTGTTTTCCGATCCTCTCGGAGAAGCTGCGCGTGCGAATCGAGGAACAGATTCTGAAGATCTGCCTGGCCGACAACGTGAAGGCGTGGAGGTTGCAGCCCGACGGAACCTACAAGAAGCGGTCGAACAACGATCCACCCCTCCGCAGCCAGGAGAAATTCATCGAGACGGCGCGCGCGGAGGCGGTCCGGCTCGGCCCGTACGAAGAGACGATCAGCAAACCGGCAGCGTTCCGCAAGAAGGCCAAGCGCCATCGAAAACGCGACAAGGAAAAGTCAAAGAGCTGATGGAACAGCCAATCCCCTCTGAGTTCGCCGCCTTCGTCCACGACATCGCCACCCGAGCTTTCGACAACCTGGGGACCCGCGTCCGCGGCCTGGAGACCCCCTTGCGCGCCGTCGTTCGCAGCTGGAGCAAGCTCTCCAGGGGCGAGAAGGCCCGCCTGGTCGACGAGCTCATCACCGCCGCCCAGGGCCTGCCCGAGAACGCGGAGGAAAAGGCGGCGCGACGGCCCGTCAAACGGTTTGATCCGGAGGACGTCAGGAAAACGCTGCCGGCGAAAAAGAAGAAGTCCGGCACCAGGAAGAAGCGATCGTAGGTCGTAGATCGCAGATCCAGACGAAGCGGCCTCCTACGATCTAAGACCTCCCCGTCCACACCGTCCAGTAACTCTCGAAGCGGTTGTGCATCGCATCGGGAGCCTCCGCGTAGATGCGCTCGGCGATCGTTGCCGCTCGCCCGCTCAGCTCCGCGACGCGCTCGTCGATGATGCCGTGCAGCACGCGCAGGTCGAAGGGGGTCCCGAAGTTACCCCGCTCGACCACGATCTGGCGCAGCACATCGAGGTCGTGCCGGTCGCCCAGGGCGCCGGACAGCTGCTCGAGCTGGTCGCGGTACGACCTCATGAACTCGGGCCAGATGTGCCGAAGCAGTTGCGCGTGGTACCAGTGATCCTTCACGCGTTTTCGGAACTCGTGGAATGACTCGGGCGTGCGCTCGATGACCGCGTGTTGAAAGGCGCGCGCGCCGTCGCGGTAGGTGCGGCGCAGCCCGGCGCCGATGGTCGAGAACTCGTCGCCCAGCGCCGGCCAGACGGTGACGCGAGCTCTGGCCACCGTCAGCTGCGCAGCGGTACTGTCGATCCGGCCCACGAGATCGGCGGCCGCCGTCCGCCGCCGTGCGTGCGCGAGCCGGCGGCGGAGGCGGCGGAGAACGCGCCGCTCATGAAAGCCGGCGGCGGTTTCCTCGAGTTTGGCGAGAGCCTCGAGCACCGCGTCGGCATCACGCAGCGTCGCCAGATCGCGCCCGGCGTCACGGAACCAGGTGTTCTCGACCGCGAACTGGTTGCCCAGCGCGAAGCGGATCAGGCGGACCACTGCCCGGCTCTCCTTGAACCGTTTGCGGGCGTTGTGAATCCGCTCCGCCGGAGTCTCCGTCTCGTCGAGCAACTGCTCTCGCGCGGTATCGATCCGCTCGATCACGATCCGCGGAATGGCCGCGGAAAGCCTCTCTCCATGTTCGATGGCGTAAGCCATGGCGGACCTTCATTATGTCGCCCCCTGAATTCACCTCGGATTTGCATCGACGTCATGCCTGGAGCTGATACTTCCGGCATGGACCTCCGCAAGGCAGTCGCGCTCGTCGCTCATGACAATCGGAAGCAGGACCTGATCGAGTGGGTGGAATGGAACTATCCGACGCTGATCCCACATCACCTGATCTGCACGGGGACAACCGGCCGGCTCGTCACCGCCGCAGTCCGCGCTCGCATGATCGAATCCGCTGTCAGCGA
>DATKCA010000062.1:0-5621 GCA_035544675.1 Thermoanaerobaculia bacterium
GGACTTCCTGGCCGCCACGATTCACACCACACGCGACCAACAGCGACACCATTGCCGCTACGGCTGAGAATCTCAAGGGAACCTCCCAGAACGATCTGTACCCATAACTGCAGGGCAGGTGCCAGGGGTTAGTCCTTAGTCGTTAGCCGTTAGGGGGCCTCTGCGCAACTTTGTGTCCTCTGTACTACTAACCAGTAGATTCTTCTCAGGATGAAGAGATTTCACGCAGGCTGATCATCACGGAATGGAGGCGCGGGTGTCCCCACCCGCGCCCCCGGGGGCGGCGGTGAGGACACCGCCGCCTCCATTGCAGCGATGTTTGGTTGCGGCTCTGCCGCTCTGTGACTCTGTGGTTGCCTTCAACTCACAGAGTCACAACACGATCGTGTACCCGAGCGTCCGCAGGTCCGGCATCCGATCGAGATACACATGCCCGTCAGTGTGATCGATCTCGTGCTGAAAGATGCGCGCCGTGAAGTCCTCGACCTCCAGATCGAGCGCCTCCCCGTCGTGATCGAACCCGCGCAGCCGCACCTTACTGTACCGGCCGACTTCCCCGCCCAGAAACGGGACGCTCAGGCACCCCTCCCAGTCCACGATCTTCTCGTCTCCGACCGGCTCATAGGTGGCGTTGAAGATCGCCCCCGCGCCGAGAGACTTCACACCCCGGCGCTTCGCCACCCGCTCCTGCACCTCGAACACGAAGATCCGCAGCGGCAGATGAATCTGCGGCCCGGCCAGACCGACGCCTTCGTAGGCGTGCATCGTCTCGACCATGTCGTCGATCAGCGCACGGAACTTCCCCCCCTTGATGTCCTTCACCTCCACGTCCGACGCTTTCTCGCGCAGAACGGGATGTCCGAGTCTGGATACTTTCAGGATGGCCATTGCTCGACTCCACTCGGGACCGCCGGCTGAACGGCCGGCGGCCGGATCAGGAATGCGATCAGAAACGCGACGCTGGTCATGATCGCCGCGCCGTAGAACGCGCCGCGCACTCCGGCGCGGTCATACAGATACCCCGAGAAGACAGGGCCGATGAATCGCGCCAGCGATCCGACGGACGTGGCCAGCCCGAGCATGCTGCCGCGCTCGTTCTCCGGCGCGGCCTTGGAGACCAGCGACGTCATCGACGGATACGTCAGGGCCTGGCCGATGGCGATGAAGAACGCCACCGCGTACAGCAGTGGAACGTTGAAGACCGTGGGGACGGCCGCCAGACCGGCCGTGAACGACAACGTGCCGATGATGATCAGCTTCTTCTCGCCCACCGCCTTCGCGAACCGCCCGATGAACGCCCCCTGAATTCCTCCCACGATCACTCCCATGAACAGGAAGAACCAGGCCATGTCGATGGCGCGGAACTCGAAGCGGTCGCGCGCGTGCAGCGTCACGCTCGTCTCCATCCCCGCCACCGCCAGCAGCGTCAGAAAGAGGCCGCCCATCACCGCCGCGAGCACGGAGTGCTGCGCCATGTGCCGCCACAGCCGCCCGTCGAACTGCGGGGGAATGCGTTTCTGCAGCATCATCCCCGGCTTTCTCGACTCGCCGAGGACGAAGATGGCGATGCTCAGTGCGGTGAGCGAGAGCGCGGCGGCGGCCAGTCCCGGAAGCAGATTGCCGTGGAAGTGCAGGCGCGTGCCCGCGCTGGACAGAAAGCCGCTCAGCGGCGGCCCGACGATGAAGCCGATGCCGAAGGCCGCGCCGATGAGACCCATCCCCCGTGCTCGCTCCCTGTCGGTCGTCACGTCGGTGATGTAGGCCTGCGCGACACCGATGTTCCCCCCGCCGGCCCCGGCCACGATCCGGGAGGCAAAGAGCATGGGAAGGCTCCGCGCGAACGCGAACAGCAGGTATCCGAGCAGGCTCGCGGTGAGGCTGATGAGGAGGACGGGACGGCGGCCGATCCGGTCGGAGAGGCGCCCCCACACCGGCGCGAAGAAGAACTGCATGATCGAGTAGATGCCCACCACGGCGCCGACCACCACGCCGCTCGCGCCGTACTCGCGCGCATAGAACGGGAGGAACGGGATGATCATCCCGAACCCGATGAGGTCGACGAACACGGTGAGAAAGAGCACGAGCAGCGACGTCTTCTTCATTCGGGCGGGCGAGAGTGTACCTGACTACAATGCGCACCTCATGCGCCGGCTCGTCCTCTTTGACATCGACGGCACTCTCATCACCGACGGCGGCGCCGCGCGCGACTCCTTCTCCGCGGCCCTCGCCGAAGTGTACGGGTACGGCGGCGAGGTGGGGCGCTACGATTTCTCCGGCCGCACCGATCCGCAGATCGCGTTCATGGTCCTGCGGGACGCCGGGTTCACCGAGGAGGAGATCGCCGCGAAGCTGCCCGTGCTCTGGGACGCATACCTGGCCGGTCTGGAGCGAACCGCGACGGCCCCTCGCGTCCGTCCCCTCCCCGGCATCGCCGCCCTGGTCGAAGAGCTTTCGAGCCGCGAGATGGTGACGCTGGCCCTTCTGACCGGCAACCTCGAGCGCGGTGCGCGCATCAAGCTCGCTCCGGCGGACCTGAACCGCTACTTCCCGTTCGGCGCGTTCGGCAGCGACTCCGCGAAACGCGAGGAGCTGCCGCCCATCGCGGTCGAGAGGGCTTCACAGATCGACGGGCACCGGTTTCATGGCCGGGACGTCGTCATCATCGGCGACTCGATCTACGACGTTCGCTGCGGCGTGCCGCACGGTGCGACGACGATCGCCGTCGCATCGGGCAACACGCCGGCCGGGACGCTGCGGGCCGAGAATCCCCGGCACTTCTTCCACAGCGCGGAGGACCTCGGCGCGTTGATGGACGCCATCCTGGAATGAGACGATGCGGTGGAGCGCCGCCGACCCGGCGGCGCTTTTCGCTGAGCCTCGCGGCCGCTCTCCACTAGTCTCTGCGCGGAATGCTGACTTTCCCCCCCACGCGCTCGTAATGGATGCCGCCGCTGCCTTTGCGGTCCACCGTGAAGTTGCCGCGGACGTCGGAGACTTCGATGCCGCCCGAGCCATCCACCTTCACATGGACGTCGCGCCCCACGTTCCGGACCTCGATCGAGCCCGAGCCGTCGGAGATCTCGACGCTGCCGGAAACGTCTTCGATCGTGAGGTGGCCGGAGCCGTCCTTCACTCTGGCGTTGCCGTTCACGCCGTAGATCTCGATCTCGCCGGAGCCGTCGACGACTTCCAGCTCGCCGACATTCCTGATCTCGAGCCCGCCGCTGCCGTCACGCACGTCCAGCGGGAGGTGTGCAGGGAGAGAGACCTCGAAGTCGAGGCTCGCGCCGGTCCAGCTGAAGATCGCCACACGCTCGGGAATGACCGCCTCGATCACGACCTCCGAGCCGTTTCGTCGCAGATCGAGACGTACTTGCTCGAGAAAGCGGGCGTCGGACGAGCACGCCGTGCCGCTGGCCGTGACCTGCGTCGCACCTGGCTGGCCTGCGATGCGGAGCGACCCGGCCCGGCCGATCACGACCACGCGCGTCACGCCGGCCGCGTTCTCGGAGACCCGCCGCGACGCTGTCTCGCGGCAACCGAACGGACTGGCGGACGCTGCCGTGGCAGCGAGCAGGAGCGGGAGGGTGAGCAGCGCCTTCTTCATGGGTGTGTCTACGAAGGACCCGGATCCGGGTTTCCGTCACGACTGTCCGGTGGCAGTCATCACATGCCGCGAGGACAGCGGCGCGCGACACTGTCCCACGGAGGGAACGATGAAGAAGACAGCCCTGATCTTGATTGCCTGCATGCTGGCCATCCCGATGGCCGGTTTCGCCGATGAGGCTCTGTACAAGGCGAAGTGCCTGGCCTGCCACGGCGCCGACGGAAAGAAGAGCGCCAAGAAGGACATCAGCTCGGATGCCGTCCAGTCCAAGTCCGATGAGGACCTGGTGAAATACGTGACCACGCACCCGGTCCACAAGACCAAGATCACCTCGCCCGAGCAGGCCCAGAGCGTGGTCAAGTTCCTGCGCACGCTGAAGAAGTAGCAGTCCAGGGCTCCTGGCTCCGGAGCTCCCGCCGCACGCGACGCGCCGCACGCGTTGCGTTTGCAGCGCACACGTGGATGCGTTGCGCCGTCACACCTCTGGACCGGCCCTGTCACTGCGGCTTTTCGCAACAGGGCGTACGAATGTAAGCGAGAGGATGTCGAAAGATGAAAAAGACGAAAGCAATTCTCATCGTCGTCTCGCTGATGTTCGTTCCCGCCCTGTTCGCCGATGCCGGCGCCGATCTCTTCAAGACCAAATGCGCGATGTGTCACGGCCAGATGGGCAACGCCCGAACGCCGCTGGCGGAGAAGCAGGGTCTGCGCGACCTGGCCTCGCCCGAGGTGCAGAAGCTGACTGACGAGGAGCTGATCGAGGTCGTGGCCAACGGCCGCGGCCCGAAGAAAGCCGCTCATGCGTACAAGGCCAAAGGCATCAGCGACGAGCAGATCAAGGCGCTCGTCGCCTACATCCGCACCCTGAAGAAATAGGAGCCGGCCATGGCCAAAGCGATCCTGTACGACGCGACGCTCTGCGTCGGATGCCTGGAGTGTGAAGGTGCCTGCGCCAAACAGAACAACCTTCCCTATACCGACGAAACCGCGAAGCTGAAGAAGCAGTCCGAATTCAAGCTCACCTACGTCGCCGACGCCGGCGACGAGAAGTACATGCGCCGTCTCTGCATGCACTGCCTCGACCCGGCCTGCGTGTCGGTCTGCCCGGTCAAGGCGCTGACGAAGACCAAACAAGGCCCGGTCTCCTACGACGCCTCCAAGTGCACGGGCTGCCGCTACTGCATGGTGGCCTGCCCGTACAGCGTGCCCAAGTACGAGTGGAGCAAGGTTCTGCCGACGGTGAAGAAGTGCACGATGTGCGTCGACCGTCTCGCCTCCGGCCTGCCGACCGCGTGCAGCGAAGCCTGCCCCACGGGCTCCACGATCACCGGCGAGCGCGACGAGCTGCTGGCCGAGGCGTGGAGGCGGATCCGGACTTCGCCGCCAGGGTCGCCGGCGGCGTGTCCAGGATCGACGTCCCCGCCCGCGGGCAGTGGATCCGCCAGGGTCAGAAGATCATCGCCATGCAGAAAGATGGATTCGAGCTCGACCTGGTGTCGCCGATCGAAGGCACCGTCGTCGACGTCAATGACGCGGTCCTCACCGATCCGAACGTCACGCGCGCCGATCCGTACGGACACGGATGGCTGCTGAAAGTGAACTCGCCCGATGCGAAGACCAACTTCCGCAACCTGCTCGAAGGAAACGTGGCGCGGCGCTGGATGGAAGACGCAGCCGGCAGGCTGCGCGGCCTGATCGCCGCACCGAAACTCGTCACCGCACACGATGGCGGCGTCGCAGCCGACGACCTCCTCGGACTGCTGCCGGCCGCCGAGCGAGAGAACGCCGTGCGGGAGCTGTTCCTGATCGCATGAGGGGCGGGCCACTCCCACCCCCGGGGGCGCCGGTGAGGACACCGGCGCTCCATTCCGATAGCCGGGTTGCCGCCAGTCGCCGGCGCTCCACGGTGACCGGTTTCCGCCACCCCCTACCGCTCCCGCGTGAGCGCCTTGTACTCCTTGAGATGGCCCAGCGCGGCAGCCTTGTCGCCGCGCTTCTCGAGGATGCCGGCCAG
>DATKCA010000063.1:0-4538 GCA_035544675.1 Thermoanaerobaculia bacterium
CCGCGCCAGGGCCACACCCCCTGCCGCGGCACCGGCAACGGCCAGAAAGCGGCGGCGATCGATCGTGGCCGCCGCCATCCGCTCGACGATCTCCGCTTCGCCGAGCGCGGTGTGGTTGGCGGTCTGCGCCTCTTTGAGCGCTCGGGCGATCAGCCGGAACAGAGGAGTGCGTGCCATGCCGTCGATCGCGGCGAATCATACCCCGCGGATCCGAGGGGGCGGCGCCGCCGTCTGCAGCGTCACCGTCACGTCGGAAACGCCGTCGCAGACCGCGTCGGTCGCAACGGAGGTCACGGCCACCGAGCCTGTCACCGCGAATGCAGCCGGTGCCAGAACCACGGCCAGAACCAGGGCCACCAGAATGGACTTCTTCATCTTCTCTCTCTCCTCGCAGAGGCGGCCGGAGGCCGCGGGTGATGGACACGGGGTCCCATCTGTATGGTTGGGGGAAGGCCCGCATCCAATGACTCCCTGACGGAGATGTCAAGTGCGGGCAGTGATCTTGCTCCCGCGGTTGGCAAAGGGAGCGGCCCATGACCGAATCGGCGGCAGTGTTCACGACAGAACGGGACAGCGCGGCAGCAGGGAAAGAGATTGGCGAAAAGCTGATGGCCGGGCTGTCGGGAAAGTCGCCGCACGCCGTCATCCTCTTCGCATCGTCCCGCTACGACTACGGCGAGCTCCTGCGCGCGGTGAAGACGACCTGCGATCCCGGCGTGATGGTGGGGTGTTCTTCCGCCGGGGAGTTCATCAGCCGCGAGCGCTCGGAAGGAGCCATCTCGGCTCTTGGAATCCGGTCCAACGTGATGCGATTCTCGGCCGGGCTCGGCCGGAACCTGCGGTCGAATCGCCGTACCGCGGCCGAGGAGATCGCCGCCTCGTTCACCGGCCTCCAGACGCGGGAGTATCCGCACCGTGCCGCCCTCGTCCTTGCGGACGCGCTGGCGGGATACACCGATGATTTCATCGAGCAGTTGAGCCGAGTGACGCTGGGCAACTATCGTTTCTTCGGCGGGGGGGCCGGGGATGACGCCCAGTTCTCGACCACGCACGTCTTCCTCGGAACGGAAGCGGTGACCGATGCGGCGGTCGGCCTCGAGATCCTGTCGCACAAACCGATCGCGGTCGGCGTCAGCCACGGCTGGATGCCGGCGGGGAAGCCGTTGCGCGTGACCGAAGCGAGCGGATCGACCGTGATCAGCCTCAACGCCAGCCCCGCGATCGAGGCGTTCGAGGAGCATGCCGAACGGACCGCCCAGAGCCTCGACCGCGCGAATCCGATCCCGTTCTTTCTGCACAATGTGCTGGGAATCGACACCGGTGCCGGATTCAAGCTGCGGGTCCCGCTGGCAATCAACGCCGACGGATCGGTTTCGTGCGCGTCCGACATTCCCACCGGCGCGACGGTCCAGATCATGAAAACGACGAGCCGTTCCGCGGCCGAAGCGGCGATGAAAGCTGCGACGTCCGCGCTGCAGCAACTCGGCGGAGCGGAGCCGGAAGTGGCTTTATTCTTCGACTGCGTCGCGACCCGTCTCCGCATGGGCGTCGACGATTTCGGAGTGGAAATGGAAGCGCTGCAGAAGACCCTCGGCGATATCGCCTACGCGGGGTGCAACACGTACGGCCAGATCGCGCGCTCGGAGGGGCAGTTCAGCGGCTTCCACAACTGCACCGCGACGGTGGCGCTGCTGCCTGATTGACGAACCTGGTGATCACCACGACCGACGAGGTCCTCCGCCACGTCGTCGCGCTGGCGGAGCCCGAAACGCGGGCCGGCGCCGCGCGAGATCTCGCTCCTCTTCTCGGCGCGCGCGATCTCATCGTGTTCGTCAGGGACAGCCAGATCGGGCGCTCCCTCCCCGCCCTAGGCTTCCCGCAGACTCTCCGCAACGGCCGCGCGTGGCAGAAGCTGGTGGAAGCGGCGATCGGCGAGGGAAGCGCGGAGGCGACGGTGACGCTCACGGACGGAACGGAGGCGCCGGCGTATGCGATCGGGAATCCAGATGGCACGGCGCTCGTCCTGCTGGAGTGGTCCGCGGCCGGTCCGGCCATCGAGATCGCTCGCATCGTTCTTCCACTGGCCGGTGCGTTCCTGCGTTGCGAAGTGGCTTCGAAACTCGCCCGGACCGAGGCGGCGCTGGCCCGCCAGTCCGCAACGGAGTCGGCCGAGCTGGCCGCGAAGCTCGACATGACGCGTGCCGATCTGCAGCGCGCGCTGGCCATCGCCGAAACCGCAGCGCGCGCGCGCGACGAGTTCCTCGCCACGGTTTCGCACGAGCTGCGGACGCCGCTCACCTCGATCGTCGGCTGGGTCCAGCTGGCGCGCGGCGAGACGAATCAGGAGACCGTTGCCGAGGCGTTCGATACGATCTACCGTAACGCGCGGGCCCAGAGCCGTCTCATCGAGGACATCCTCGACTTCTCCCGCATCAACGCCGGCAAGCTCCGCCTCGACGTCCGGCCGCTCAACGTCGTCGACGTGATCAACTCCGCGGTCGACGTCGTGAAGCCGGCCGCCGACGCGAAGGAGCTGCGCCTCGACTCCGTTCTCGACCCGAACGCCGGATACATCTCCGGTGATCCCGACCGCCTGCAGCAGATCATCTGGAACCTCCTCTCCAACGCCGTGAAGTTCACGCCGCGCCGCGGCAGCGTTCAGGTGCGCCTGCAACGGGTGAGCTCGCACTGCGAGATCAGCATCAGCGACAACGGCCAGGGGATCGCGCCGGCGTTCCTGCCGCACGTGTTCGACCGCTTCAGCCAGGCCGAGAGCAACTCCACCAGCAGTCACGGCGGACTCGGCCTCGGCCTCGGAATCGTCAAGCACCTGGTCGAGCTTCATGGCGGGACGGTGCGCGCGAGCAGCGCCGGCCTCGGGCAAGGGGCGACGTTCACCGTGCTCCTGCCGCTGGCCGCCGCTCACCAGCCCGAGGCACCGGCGCCGAAGCCCGTCGCGATCGAGCCGACGGCCGAGGAGACGCTCATGCTCGAGGGCCTGGCGGGCTGCTCGATTCTCGTCGTCGAGGACAACGCCGACTCGCGCAAACTGCTGCACGCGATCCTCAAGCGTGCCGGCGCTCAGGTCGAGACCGCGGAAGACGTTCCGACCGCTCTGCAGAAACTCGCCGGCCACCGCCCCGACCTCATCATCAGCGACATCGAGATGCCGGGCGAAGACGGTTACTCCTTCATCAGCAAGGTACGGCGTCAGGAACTGCCGTATCGCCGCGTACCGGCGATCGCACTCACCGCGTACACGCGCAGCGTCGACCGCGTTCGAGCCCTCGCCGCGGGATTTCAGATGCACATGGCCAAGCCGGTCGAACCGGCCGAGCTGGTCGCCGCCGCCAAGAGTCTCGTCTCGGCGACGACACGCCACCTGCGGATGTGACACGGCCGCGCTGCGCCGCGTCAGACGCGGAACGGCGCCGTGGCCACTCCGGTCTGCGCGGTCCCGAGCGGACTCTCCACGTTCGTGATGTAGCGATACTCGCCGGCCGGCAGACCGGCGGGCAGTCGCTTCTCGAACGTGGCGTCATGACCGGGATTCAGGGTTCGCAGCTCCATCGTGCAAACCTCGTCCGACGGCACCTGGGTCCAGCCCGCAGCCGTGCGCCGCTGCAGCTGGCTGTGACAGAGGTTGTAGCCGATCATCTCCGGCGAACCGTTGTCGAGCGCCAGGCGTATCGCTCCCGACGAGAGGCGCTCGGCCGTGAAAAAGACCTGCCCCGCCGGCGGAGCGCTCTGGTCCGCCGGCGGTGCGGTCGCAACCGGGGCACACGCGGTGAGAACGAGAGACGCGAGAACGAACCGATTCTTCAGGTCCCGGACGGAATGCAACTTTCGCGGCAGCCACGCGGATGTTCTGCCATCATGGCCTTTCTGCGACTGGTGCATCGATGAGCAGCGATACCTGTGGCCACATCGAGTCGATCGAGAGTGTGAAGCAGCCGAAACGGCTCGAGTGCGACGAGTGCGTGAAGACCGGCTCGCCGCGGGTGCATCTGCGAACGTGCCAGGAATGCGGCGGCACCCGCTGCTGCGACAGCTCGCCAAACAAACATGCCAGCGCTCATGCCCGCACCAGCGGCCACCCGGTGATCGCCTCGGCGCAGCCCGGAGAACGCTGATCATGAACGCCTGGCCGTCACTGCCGTTCGAAGAGTGGTCCGAGACGCGCGAGACCCTCCACCGCTGGACACAGATCGTCGGAAAGATCCGGCTGGAACTGACGCCGCTCATCAATCACTGGTGGAACGTGCCGCTCTACGTCACCGCACACGGCCTGACGACCTCGGAGATCCCGATCGGCGATCGCGCCCTCGACATGGAGTTCGACTTCGTCGCCCATCTGCTGCGGATCCGCGTCAGCGATGGACGATCGCACGAAGTGCCGCTCGTCCCGAAAAGTGTCGCCGACATGTACCGGGAGATCTTCGCCGTGCTCGAGTCGCTGGACGTGGAGTGCAGGATCTGGCCGATGCCGGTCGAGATTCCGGACGAGACGACGCCGCTCGATCGCGATGAAGTCCATC
>DATKCA010000064.1:0-6747 GCA_035544675.1 Thermoanaerobaculia bacterium
TTTCGTCCCAGCGTCGTGTCTTCGGCTTCGTAGACCACGCCCATCCCGCCGCTGCCGAGTTTTGATTTCACTCGGTAGTGGGAAATGGTCCTGCCGATGATCTCGGCGTTCATGGTGTGGACAGGAGGCGATGGTAATGGAACGTGCGCCCCGCGGCAAGCGTATGCAGAACGTCGCGTGCTCTCTGTACTACTAACCAATAGATTCTTCTCAGGATGAGGAGATTTTCATGCGACTGATCATCACGGAATGGAGCGCGGGTGTCCCCGCCCGCGCCCCGGGTAGTCCTTAGTCCTTAGTCCGTAGGACTTAGGCCTCTCGGGGCGGCGGTGAGGACACCGCCGCCGCCCCGCTTCTGTGGAGGACAGACAATCCTGTCTGTCCGCGGCTGGACAGGCAGGATTGCCTGTCCTCCACTTCAGGTCCGGGGCGCGGGTGAGGACACCCGCGCTCCATTCCGTGATGAACAGCCGCATCAGAATCTCTTCATCCTGAGAAGAATCTATTGGTTAGTAGTACAGAGAGCACAGAGAAATCAGAGACCGAACTCGCGCCGGTACCGCTCGAAGCAGCGCGCGCCGGCCTCGAGCCGCATCAGCCAGGCCGACCAGCAGATTGGCCAGCGCGGCCGACTCCCAGACCACAGGCTCGCTGAGCTCGTCGACGCCCAGCTCGCGAGCCAGGCGGTCGAGCATCGGCCCGTGCATTGCCGACGGTTTGCCGCGGCCCATCTCGTCCCAGTAGTTGCGGGCCATCTCCAGCTTGGACACTACGGTCTCCGTCGTCCCCGATTCCGCGGCCGCGCGGGCGGGCCGCCACGCGTGTCGCGTGCCTGTGGAGCACCACGCGTGTCGCGCGCCGGCGGCCGCGCCGGAGGCCGCGAAGAGCCCGCCGCCGCCCCAGCCTTCCGCGCCGCCTTCGCCGCCGCGCGCGCCCGATCCTCCGCCTTGCGCGCGCGGATCGCGGCGATGCGCTCGTGAATCGGGATCTCCAGCCTCTCGGCCGGCTTCTGCCTGTAGTCGAAGTCGGGGACGGTGACGCGCGGGAGCCGTTTGCCGATGGCGCGCTCGATGGCGCGGAGGTCGTTCTCCTCGTCCGGCGCGAAGAACGTGACGGCATCGCCGGTCAGCTCCGCGCGCGCCGTGCGGCCGACGCGGTGGATGTAGTCATCCGGCATGTTCGGCACGTCGAAGTTCACGACGTGCGAGAGGGCCTCGACGTCGATGCCGCGCGCGGCGATGTCCGTCGCCACCAGGATCCTGTACTTCCCCGACTTGAATCCCGCCAGCGCCTCGGTCCGCTGCACCTGGCTGCGGTTGCCGTGGATGCGGGCCACCTTGATCTTCCCCTTCTCCAGCTGCTCGAATACGCGGTTGGCGCGGTGCTTGGTGCGCGTGAAGACGATGGCGTTCTGGATCTCGCCGCGAGCGATCAGCGTTTCCAGCAGCGCGATCTTCAGCTCCTGCGAGACGGGGAAGACCGCCTGTGTGATGCCGGTCGCCGGCGCCGCCTTCCGTTCCACCGAGATCATGGCCGGGTTCTTCAGCATCTCCTGCGAGAGCTGCACGATCGCGGCAGGCAGCGTGGCCGAGAAGAACAGCGTCTGCCGTTTGACGGGGAGGTGTCTGAGCACGCGGCGGATGTCGGGGAGGAATCCCATGTCGAGCATGCGGTCCGCCTCGTCGAGGACCAGGATCTCCAGACCGGCCAGCTTCGCGTACGGCTGCCGGAAGTGATCGAGCAGCCGTCCCGGCGTGGCCACGATGACGTCCACGCCGCTGCGGAAGGCGTGCTCCTGCGGGCCCATGCCGACGCCGCCGTAGACGGCCGCGCCGGAGATCGGTGTGTGGATGGCCAGCTCGCGCAGGTGCTCGTCGATCTGCGCGGCCAGCTCGCGCGTCGGGGTGATGATGAGCGCGCGCGTCGTGCCGCGCTTCTTCCCGATCAGCCTGTGGAGGATGGGGAGGAGAAACGCGGCGCTCTTGCCGCTGCCGGTGGCGGCGGCGGCGAGCACGTCGCGGCCGGCCCTGGCCGGCGGGATGGCGTCGGTCTGAATCGGCGTAGGCCGGGTGAACCCGAGCTCTTTGACGCCGCGGAGAAGGTCAGGGTGGAGTCCGAATGAGGTGAACGGCATAAGCCGCGCATACTCTCATGAAACCTTAGTCCTCAGGCCTAAGCGAATTGGCCACCGTCTCGAGCACCTGTAGGCGGGCCAGCCGCTTGTCGTTCGCGGCGACGATCGTCCACGGTGCGATCGCCGAGCTGGTCCGGCTGATCATGTCGTGCACGGCCAGCGTGTACGGATCCCACTTCTCGCGGTTGCGCCAGTCCTCGTCGGTGATCTTGTGCTGCTTGAAGGCGATCTTCTGCCGCTCCTCGAAGCGGCGAAGCTGCTCGGCCTTGTCGATGTGCAGCCAGAACTTGACCAGCACGATGCCGTGCTCGACCAGTTCCTCCTCGAAGGCGTTGATCTCCCGATACGCGCGACCCCACTCCTCGGGGCGCGCGAACCCCTCCACGCGCTCGACGAGAACCCGCCCGTACCAGGACCGGTCGTACAAAGTCATGGCGCCATCGCGCGGGAGCTGTCGCCAGAATCTCCATAGATAGTGCCGGGCGCGCTCTTCGTCGGTCGGCGCGGCCACGGAGATGACGCGATAGAGCCGGGCGTCGATCGGCGCGATCAGCCGCCGGATGGCCCCACCCTTCCCGGCCGCGTCCCATCCCTCGAACAGGATCACCGTGGAGCGGCGCTTGTTCCAGGCCTTCCAGGCCAGCCTGGCGATTTCCGCCTGCAGCTTCTCGAGACCACGCTCGTACTTCTTGTCCGAGATCTTCTTCGAGAGATCGACCTTGTCCAGGACGCTCTCCGTCTGCTCCTGACTGGCCGGGGCCGGCGCCGCCTTCTCCGCCGGGCGGGGAAGATTCTCCAGAACCTCGAGCACGATGCGGCCGACCGTGAGATCGCGATACCGCGCGTCGGTGGCCTCCACGATCCGCCACGGCGCCGCGGCCGTGTCGGTCATCCGGATGGCACGTTCAGAGACGGTGGCGAAGCGGTCGTACATCCTGGCGAAGCGCCCGAAGACCGAGCCCTTCTTCCGCCGCCGCTTCGCTTCCTTTTCCGGCAGATGGAACCACAGCTTGATGATCACCGCGCCGTCGTCGGCCAGCATCTGCTCGAAGAAGGCGATTCGCTGCAGATCGCGGTCGAGATCCGCGCGCCGGCTCCGGCCGAACACGCGATCGATGATCGGCTGCGTGTACCACGAGCCGAACAGGATGCCGATCGTGCCCCGCGCCGGCAGCGCGCGCCAGAACCTCCAGTAGCGCGGCCGCTCGGTCTCCTCATCCGAGTCGCGCCAGAACGCATGGGTGGTCAGCCCGCGCGCGTCGAGCCACTCGTGCAGCCGGTTCACGACCTGGCTCTTCCCGGCCCCTTCGACGCCGGAGACCACGATGATCACCGGGCGCCTGGTGCCGCGCAGCTCACGCTGGGCCGCCAGCAGCCGCGCACGCAGCTCGGGGAGCGCGGCGTCGTAATCGGCCTTCCCGGTCGTCCGCCCGAGCTCGGCGGCTTCAAACATGTCTCATTCCAGTGCGAAATATAGATCGAGAACGGGTCTGATGGTTCTTGGAGGGGTAGAAAAACGTTGCTTGAATGGAGCGGCGCTCCATTCCGTGATGATCAGATCGCCGCGGATTGTCGAACGCGGCAGCACGCCGAGCGCACTACAATGGCTTCCTCATGTCATCTCCATCGGGCGGCGTGTCGTGCTGACCGCAGGCACGCGCCTCGGACCGTACGAGATCGTCTCTCCGATCGGCGCGGGTGGCATGGGCGAAGTCTTCCGCGCACGCGACACGCGCCTCGATCGCACCGTAGCCATCAAGGTCCTCCCCGATGGCTTCGCGCAGCACGCTGATCACAAGGCGCGTTTCGAGCGCGAGGCCAGAGCGATCTCCGCGCTCAGCCATCCGCACATCTGCGCGCTGTACGACGTCGGTTCGGAAAACGGAATCGACTTCCTCGTCATGGAGTACCTGGAAGGTGAGTCGCTCGCCGACCGCCTCCGCAACGGACCGCTGCCGATGGACAAGGTGCTGCGCTTCGGCATCCAGATCGCCGACGCGCTCGATCGCGCGCACCGCCAGGGCATCGTCCATCGCGACCTCAAGCCGGGAAACATCATGATCACGCGATCTGGGGCGAAGTTGCTCGATTTCGGGCTCGCCAAAGTGCAGGAGTCCGGGCTCAGGGCTCAGCACTCAATTGCTGAGACCCAGCACAAGCCGATCACTGCAGAAGGATCCATCATCGGCACGTTTCAGTACATGGCGCCGGAGCAGCTGGAAGGGGCGGACGCCGATGCCCGGACAGACATCTTCGCGTTCGGCACACTTCTCTATGAGATGGCTACCGGACGGCGGGCGTTCGAGGGGAAGACCAAGACATCGCTGATCGCCGCGATCGTCGATCGCGATCCGCCCTCAATGACCACGATTCAACCGCTCACTCCTCCTGCCTTCGAGCGTCTCGTCCGCGGGTGCATGGCCAAGGATCCGGACGATCGATGGCAGTCCGGGCATGACGTCCTGCTGCAGCTCCACTGGATTGCCGAGGGGGGGTCGCAAGCCGGAGTGGCCGCACCGGTCGCAGCGCGCCGCAGACATCGCGAGTCAGCGGCATGGCTGGCGGCGATCGCGCTGCTCATCTCGACCGTGGCACTGGCATATCTATGGTGGCGCAACTCCGGCGAGAAACCTCGCGTCGAGCTGACGTTCCAGGCGCCGCCGGGAACAGAGTTCTCGTTCGCCCTCTCGCAGCCGGCGATCTCACCGGACAGCCGGCGCATCGTCTTCTCGGTCCGCGGTGACGACGGAAAGTTCTCGCTCTGGCTCCGTCGCCTGGACAACGGCGCGATGCATCGGATCGCCGGCACGGATGGGGGCTTCTTTCCGTTCTGGTCACCCGACAGCCGCTTCATCGCGTTCTTCTCGGATGGAAAGCTGCGGAAAGTCGATGCCGCCGGCGGCCTGCCCAAGGTCATCGCCGACGCCAGGTCCCCACGCGGCGGAACCTGGTCGAAAGAGGGGACGATCGTCTACGCGCCAGAGAACGACGCTCATCTCCTGGGAGTAGGCGCGAACGGGGGAGCTCCCGCCGGCGTGACCACCCTGGCCGGAGGCGACAACAGCCACCGATTCCCGTGGTTTCTTCCGGACGGACGACGCTTTCTCTATCTCTCCCAGAACTTTCCCATGACGGGGCACATTCGCGTGGGCAGCGTCGACTCCAGCATCGATCAGGAGATCGCCGAGGCGAATTCGATCGTGGCATTTGCACCGGAAGGCTACGTCCTGTTCGTTCGGAACGGAGTGCTGCTGTCGCAACGCTTCGATCCGGACAGCCTGAAGCTCAGCGGCGAGGCGGCCGTCGTCGCGGAGAACATTCAATACGGCGCGCGCACGGGAAACGCCGCTTTCGCCATATCCCCGGGCGGAGTCCTGGCGTATCAGACGGGCGACTCGAAGAATTTTTCGCGGCTGACCATCGTGGATCGCAGCGGCGTTGAGCTCGGCGCGATCGGTAAACCTGCCGACTACCTCCGACCATCGTTCTCGCGCGACGCACAGCGCGTGGCGGCGGAAATCGCAGACTCACAAGGGGCCACAGACATCTGGGTTCACGATCTCGTCCGCCGGAACGCGATGCGAGTCACGTTCGGGACCGAGCGGGAGTCACACGCGGTGTGGAGTCCGGACGACCAGTGGATCGCCTATTCGGCGGAAACAGCCGCCGGAGGAACACGCCAGTTGCGGCGGTCGGCGTCGAACGGCTCCGGCAGCCCCGAGACGCTGCTCGAGGCGCCGGGTGACGCAATGGGAGTCGTGGACTGGTCGGAGGACGGCCGCTTCATCCTTTATCACTCGATCACCACGCCCGGGAACGGCCTCGACGTGAGCAGCTTCTCGATGGCGGATCGGAAGAGCACTCTTCTCATCGGGTCACCGTTCAATGACTCGGCGCCGCGCCTCTCGGCCGACGGACGCTGGCTGGCCTACAACAGCAATGAGTCCGGCAGGCAGGAAGTGTTCGTGCGGACGTTTCCGAAGCAGACCGGCAAATGGCAGATCTCAACGGACGGCGGCAACCAGGCGCGTTGGCGCGCCGACGGTCAGGAGCTCTATTACATGGGCGCCGACGGGCAACTCATGGCCGTCAGCCTCCAGACCGGAACGTCGTTCCGCGCCGGCGTTCCTGCCCCACTGTTCGCGATCCGGACGAAGGTGGCTGGCGGCTGGCCCTACGACGTGACTCCCGATGGAAAACGGTTCGTCATCAACCAGAGCGTGGAGCAGGAGCAGGTCGCGCCGGTGACAGTCGTGCTGAACTGGACCGTGGGTCTCGAGCGCTGAACGAACGACGTCGACTCGAGATGTGAACGTGATCGGGGAGTGAGCGTGTGACTCTGTGGTGACCAACCACAGAGTCACACAAGCGGCAGAGCCGCATGATGAAAATCTCCTCATCCTGAGAAGAATCTATTGGTTAGTAGTACAGAGAGCACACAGAGTGTCACGGCCGAACGGCCCGGCGCCGCGGCGGTCCGGAGGCCGGCTCGCTCAGAAACCAGCCGGCGGCAGAAGGCTCCGACTTGAAGAACGACAGAAGCAGTGCCCCTACCTTCTCCTCTCCCGATCTGGCCGGATGCGTTCCGTCGGCCTCCAGATCCGCCCGGGTCC
>DATKCA010000065.1:0-35329 GCA_035544675.1 Thermoanaerobaculia bacterium
AGGACTAAGGACTAAGGACTAAGGACTACTCGGAGCGGCGGTGAGGACACCGCCGCTCCATTCAAACATCTCTCGGCGATCTCAACTCTACGACTTGTAGAAAGAGTTTTCGTTGTCAAGGACTTTCGGTGCGGTCGGCGCGAAGTTGCGGAAAAAGCGCTGCGACACAGTTGGAGTCGGGCACACTGGTTGTTCAAAACCTGCGGATGAACATGTGAAGAAGTTGCGAGCGACCGGGAGGGTCTTCAGAGCGGGCTTATAACCCGCACTTCGTCCAATGGCGGTTGCACAACTCGACGTAGCGCTCGATCGGCCACTGCCGCAGAGTACTGACGCGGAACGTGCCGTTCTCGGTTCCGTCCTCATCAACAACAACGCGTTCTACCGCGTCCTCGGGACCATCGACACGGAGGACTTCTTCAAGGACGCGCACCGCACCATCTTCGGGACGATGCGCCGTCTGGCCGAGGCCAGCCGAGAGATCGATCTGCTGACGCTGAAGGACGAGCTGGCCAAACGAGCCGAGCTCGACCGCGTCGGCGGTGCGGCCTACATCTCCTCGCTCGTCGACGGAATCCCGGACGTGGCCAACGTCGAGCGGTACGCGCGCATCGTCAAGGAGAAGTCGACGCTGCGCAGGCTCATCGTCATGGGCAACAGCGT
Organism: Thermoanaerobaculia bacterium; assembly: GCA_035544675.1. GTDB lineage: Bacteria > Acidobacteriota > Thermoanaerobaculia > Gp7-AA8 > Gp7-AA8 > DATKCA01. Next base: position 664 of record DATKCA010000065.1, read on the forward strand.
GATGCGCGCCGCGCTGGACGCGCCCAGTGAGCCGTCCGAGGTCCTCAACATCGCCGAGAAGTCCCTCTATGAGATCGCGGAGGGAAGTACCGAGAAGGGATTCGTGGCGCTGGAGCGGATCACGCGGGCGAACATGACCGCCATCGAGCAGCTTCAGAACGCCGGGAAACTCATCACCGGCATCCCCACCGGCTACGACCGCTTCAACGAATTCACGTCGGGATTCCAGAACCAGGACCTCGTCATCATCGCCGCCCGTCCGTCGATGGGAAAGACGAGCTTCATGATGAACATCGCCGAGTCGATCGCCATCCCCGATCGCTCCGGACAGCCCCGCAGCCCTTCGTCGCGCCTCTACTCGGTGGGTGTCTTCTCGCTCGAGATGTCGAAAGAGCAGATCGGCCTGCGCATGCTCTCATCGGAGTCGGGGGTGCCGAATCATCTGATCAGGGCCGGCATGCTGTCCGAGCGGAACTGGCGCGATCTGGCCGAGGCGTCCGCGCGGCTGTCGAAGGCGAAGATCTTCATCGACGACACGCCCGGCATCGACATCATGGAGATGCGGGCGAAAGCGCGCCGTCTCAAGATGGAGGCCGCGCTCGACATCGTCATGGTCGATTACCTCCAGCTCATGTCGGTGAAGGGAAAGGTCGAGTCGCGGAACCAGGAGATCTCCCAGATCTCGCGCGGCCTCAAGGCCATCGCCAAAGAGTTGAACCTGCCGCTGATCTCGCTGTCCCAGCTCTCCCGCCGCCCCGAGCAGCGCACCGGCGACCACCGTCCCCAGCTCTCCGACCTTCGTGAGTCGGGCTCGATCGAGCAGGACGCGGACCTCGTCTGCTTCATCTACCGCGACGAGGTCTACAACAAGGAGACCGAGGAGAAGGGAATCGCCGAGATCATCATCGGGAAACAGCGAAACGGTCCCATCGGCGACTTCAAGCTCGTCTTCCGGAACGACATCACCAAGTTCTTCAACTACGAACCGCAGCCGGAAATGATGCCCGAGTGAGCCTGAGAGCTATGAGCCATTGATGGACAGCTACGTTTCGACACCACAGGCGCTCGAGAAGATCGGGCGGATCTGCAGGCGCGTGGTCGCGCTGAACGGAATCGGCGCGAGCTCCGTCCGCATCGCGCGCGCCATCTCGCTCGGCATCGGCGGCGCAGCCATCGACGTCGAGATCGCGGCCGCGGCCGGCTTCTCGTTCACCATCGTCTACTCGATCTTCGACTCGGATGATGACCTGGCCGTCCGCATCGTCCGGGAGCTCGAGTCCCGCCTTCCGTTCGAGGGTGTCACCGGCCACGAGCTCGTGTACTGCTGGTGCGGCCACTCCGGTGACTCCTGGCTCGATGAGAAGGGCGATCACTGTGCCACGAGCTCGGGGCTGTGCTGCTTCGCCTGCCACGAAGTCGCCCAGTTCGCGCGTCGCAGGAGGCTGGTCTGCCCCTGCTGCGTGGCCGGCATCCTGCCGTTCGACACCGCGCGCGGCCGCATCCAGCGCTGCCGCCATTGCCGGGGCCTCGGCTACCTCAAGCCGTCGCGCTACGGCGACCCGGAGCAGACGGGGGCGCCCGCTCCGATTCTTACGGTTATTTGAAATACTAATAACAAGAGTCCGGTTGCGCCTCCCGTGTCGCCGGCCCCACCGGCACGGATCTGTCCCAGGTTAACCGTTCGACTCGCGGAGGTTCCCCCGGTTGGCTCTCTCCAAGAAAGTCCTCGTCATCGAGAACGACGAGGTGATCGTGGTCCTGATCTCTCACATCCTGAGCCGGCAGTCCTACATCGTTCACTCGACCGGAGCGATCCAGGAGGCCGACCGGCTCCTGCTGGAAAACCAGTACGACGCGGTTCTGCTGGAGCCGAAGATTCCGGAGGGTGGGGTCGATTACATCCGCCGGCTCGAATCTGTGAACCCTGCGGTCGTGGCGAAGATCATCGTCGTCACGGCGGACGTGCACAACATTCCGAGCCTTGCCCTCCTGCCCATTCACTCGGTCGTGAGGAAGCCCTTCGAGGTCCACGAGCTGCTCGAAACGGTGCGCAGGTGCGTTGAGATGTAGTATTGGCTCCATGCTGCGTGTCGCTGCCCTCGCGCTGGCGGCGCTGGTGAGCGTTCCCTCCGCCGCGTCCGTTCTCCGGATCGTCGTCGAAGACGTGATTCACCCTGCCAGCGCCGAGTTCATCGAGCGCGCGCTCACGCAGGCGGCCGCGGAGAAGTCGTCGGCGGTCCTCATCGAGCTGAGCACGCCGGGTGGTCTCGACGACTCGACGCGGGCCATCGTCGAGGACATCGTCCGCTCGCCCGTTCCGGTCATCGTCTTCGTCTACCCCGGCGGACGGCGTGCGGCATCGGCCGGCTTCTTCATCCTGCAGGCGGCGGACGTGGCCGCGATGGCGCCCGGCACGAACACGGGGGCCGCGCATCCCGTGCTGCTGGGCGAGAAACTCGATGACGTGATGAAGATGAAGATGCAGGAGGACGCCGCGGCGTTCATCCGCAGCATCGTGCAGCGGCGCGGACGGAACGTGGCCGCGGCGGAGAGCGCCGTCCGTGAGGCCAAGTCTTTCAGCGAGGACGAGGCGCTGGCCCAGAAGCTGATCGACTTCGTGGCATCGGATGTTCCCACGCTTCTCAAGGCCATCGATGGCAAGCCGGTGCGGCGCTTCGACGGGACGACCACGACACTGAAAGTCGCGAACGTCCCCATCCAGACCCTGGAGATGTCGCTGAAGCAGCGGCTGCTGTCATGGATCATGAATCCGAACGTCGCCTTCCTCCTCCTGTCGCTGGGGATGCTCGCGCTGTGGGCGGAGTTCAACAATCCCGGGGCGATTCTCCCCGGTGTCGTCGGTCTCGTGGCCATTCTGCTGGCCGTCTTCGCGCTGAACATTCTCCCCACCCGGTACGCGGCGCTGGTTCTCATCCTGGCCGCGTTCGGTCTCTTTGCCCTCGAGGCGAAGTTCACCTCGTACGGGATCCTGGGCACGGGCGGCGTGGTGTGCCTCGTGTTCGGAGCGCTGCTTCTCGTCGACGGGCCCATTCCGGAGATGCGCGTGGACCTGCTGACTGCGCTGATCGTGAGCGTGCCGATCGGCGTGATCGCCATTTTCCTGATGACGCTCGTGCTCAGAGCCCACAAGGAACCGGTCCGGACCGGCTCGGAAGCAATGATCGGCGAGGTGGGCGTGACGCGAACGCCGGTGGAGGCGGACGGCAAGGTCTTCGTGCGCGGGGAACTGTGGAACGCAACGGCTCGCACGCCGATCGCGGAAGGATCGACCGTTCGCGTCAGCGCAGTCGACGGACTGCGCCTCACCGTTGAGCCGGTCGCTCCTGATCTGGCGTGACGGCTGGGCCCCCGGCCTCGATCCCCGAGCCCTGAACCCACGGCAACTCCCACCTCTCTTCGGCTTCATCGAGTTTGGGCAGGGGCACCACCTTCCCCATCCGCCTGAGCTTGTTCATCTCCCACAGCTTCGCGTACTTCCAGAACGTGTAGCAGACGTGCATCCCGACGGAGATGAGACCGCGCGTCCCGTCCAGGAAGCCGAGGTTCAGGAAGTAGTCGCGGAAGAACTTGCTGGCCGGGTGGATGACGATTCCGCCCACCGACGTCCGTTTGCCGTCGATGTACATCTGCGCCGCCGCCCAGTTCGCGTAACGGATCATCTTGGCCATCATGTGGTCGAAGGACCGCACGTAGAAGTGGTCCAGCTTCCCCTCGAGCCTGCCGCATTCGCCGTCCACGACGAGGTCGGCGTGGACGCGCCGGTTCGGGTAGCGGGCGTGCCCGCGATGGAGGAGGCGCGTGACGCGGTCGCGCTGCAGCCCGCTGTACCGCATCTCGCGCCCGAGCATGAAGTTCCGGCGCCCCACCGAATACGCCCATCGGTCCTGCGGTCTTTCCAGCGTCCGCAGGATCTGGTCGCGAAGCGCCGGAGTCACACGCTCGTCCGCGTCGATGTAGAAGATCCAGTCGTGCGCGGCGCGGTCGAACGCGTAGTTCTTCTGGGAGGCGGCGCCGAGGTACTGGCGCTGCTCGATGCGCAGGCCGGGAAACTTCGAGCGAAGCAATTCCACCGTGCCGTCGGTCGAGAACGAGTCGACCACGTAGATCTCGTCCGCCCAATCGACCGAGCGGACACAGTCCTCGATGTAGTCGATCTCGTTGAGCGTCGTGATGATCGCGCTGACCGGCACGCGGGGCATGGGGCTTTCAGTAGATCACAGATCGTAGATCGTAGATGGCAGGAGCACGGCCTCTACGATCTCCTCCGGTGCCCGAGCCTACAACGTGTAGTTCTTCTCCAGGAGCACGCGGGCGCGCCGGTCGCGGAGGTTCTTGATCTGGGACTCGATGTCGCGCTCGAAGGGGATCTTGCGATGACTGGCGTAGATCGGCGCATCGACCTCGATCTTCTTCAACTCCTCACCGAACGTCTGGGGCGAGAGATGTGCGCTCTCATCGGCCAGCTTCTGCTGATCGTTCGGAAACGAGGCCTCGGTCACGACCGCCACGATGTTCTGGGTCTTGTTCGTGCGCTTCCAGATCTCGATGGTCGGCCCCGTGTCGCCCGTGAACGTGATGGCCTGGCCGTTCAGCTCGAGAATGACGCCGGCCGCCGGAATCTGATGATCGACCGATACGGCGGTCAGATGCATGTCGCCGAAGGCGACCTTCCTGCCGGGCACGAGCGAGCGGTATTGAATGATCGGCTTTCCGGTGGCGGGGTGCGGAAAGTTCGAGAAGTCCGGCCAGACCACACCGTTGAAGATGTTCTTCGAGAGCACATCCATGACGTCGCGGGCCGCGAAGAGGGACAGCAGCGCGCCGTTGCTCTGCGAGAAGCGGTTCTGAATCAGGTGCGGGAGATCGCGGATGTGATCCGCATGGGAGTGGGTGATGAAGATGCCCTGAATCCGCGACTGTTGCGCGAACGAAAGCTTCGAGGTCAGAGTTCCCGCGTCGACGGCGAACCAATCGTCTATCAGGTACCCGGTGAGGTTGTGTTCCGCGTCTGACGCTCCATAAGCGCCGAGCACCTTAAGCCGCATTCCCGTCCTTCATTGACGTCGATCGTGGAGACTGGCGCCTATTCTTGCACAGTCAGGAGAGCAGATGTCCAGCCGCAGCAACACATCCGCGCTGGGCCGGTTCCATCCGGCGGTGCGCGAATGGTTCACCTCATCGTTCGGAGACCCTACCCGCGCGCAGCAACTCGGATGGCCGGCCATCGCCAGCGGAGACTGGACTCTGATCTGCGCACCGACCGGCAGCGGCAAGACGCTGACCGCTTTTCTGTGGGCGCTGGACCGGCTCATGTTCGCGCCGGCGCCCCCGGACAGGGACGGGCGTTGCCGCGTCGTCTACGTGTCCCCGCTGAAGGCCCTGGCCGTCGACGTGGAGCGAAACCTGCGCTCGCCGCTCGCCGGAATCGCGAATCTGGCGGCGGGGCGCGGCGATGACTTTCACACGCCCTCGATTGCCATTCGCACCGGCGATACGCCGCAGAGTGAGCGCGCGCGGTTCCAGCGGGATCCCGCGGACATTCTGATCACGACGCCGGAGTCGCTGTATCTGCTCCTGACCTCGAACGCGCGGGAGGTGCTGCGCGGCGTCGACACGATCATCATCGACGAGATTCACGCCCTCGTTCCCGGCAAGCGCGGCGCCCACCTCGCCCTGTCGATGGAGCGGCTCAGCGCCGCCTGCAACACGGTGCCTCAGCGGATCGGCCTGTCGGCGACCCAGCATCCGCTGGAAGAGGTGGCCCGGTATCTGGGGGGCGTAGCCGTCCCGAGCGTGGCGAGGGATTCGGGGGTTGAGCGGCACACCGCGATGCCGCCCACTCACCCCGATTCCTCGCTCACGCTCGGAATGACGAGCCAGTTTGCCGACATCCGTTCGAAGCCGCGGTTCCGGCCCGTCACGATCCTCGACACCGGCGAGAGGAAGCGGCTCTCCCTCCGCGTTGAGGTGCCGGTCGAAGACATGGCCCGCCTCGGTGAAGTCCAGGGCATCCGCAACGGTCCGGCGTCGGCCGGGCCGCAGCGCGCCTCGATCTGGCCGGCGATCCATCCGCGGCTGCTCGAGCTGATCCGGGCGCACCGCTCCACTCTCATCTTCGTGAACAGCAGGCGGCTGGCCGAGCGGCTTGCCGCCGCGATCAACGAGCTTGCCGGCCAGACCCTGGTGAACGCGCATCACGGATCGATCGCCCGCGCCCAGCGCATCGAGATCGAGGACAACCTCAAGTCGGGACGGCTGCCGGCGCTCGTGGCCACCTCTTCGCTGGAGCTGGGAATCGACATGGGAGCGATCGACCTGGTCGTTCAGATCGAGGCGCCGCCGTCCATCGCCAGCGGCATGCAGCGCATCGGCAGGGCCAGCCATCAGGTCAATACGACGAGCGCGGGCATCATCTTTCCGAAGTTCCGAAGCGATCTGGTCGCTTGCGCGGCGGTGACCGCGGCGATGCATCGCGGGGCCATCGAGCCGACCCGCTATCCGCGGAATCCTCTCGACGTTCTCGCCCAGCAGATCGTGGCGATGGTGTCGATGGATGACTGGCTGGCCGACGACCTGTTCGCGGCGGTTCGCGGAGCCGCGCCCTACGCCGACCTGAGCCGCGCATCGTTCGACGGAGTGCTGGACATGCTGTCGGGCGTTTATCCCTCCGACGAATTCGCGGAGCTGCGCCCCAGAGTCACCTGGGACCGCGTCGCGAACACGCTCAAGCCGCGGCAGGGCGCGAAGCGGATTGCGATCCTGAACGGCGGCACCATCCCCGACCGCGGCCTGTACGGCGTGTTCCTGGCCGGAGCGGAGAAGGCTCAGAGCGCCCGCGTCGGCGAGCTCGACGAAGAGATGGTGTTCGAGCTCCGCGCCGGCGAGACCTTCCTCCTCGGCGCCTCCACCTGGCGAACCGAGGAGATCACCCATGACCGCGTCGTGGTCACGCCGGCGCCCGGGGAGCCAGGCAAGATGCCGTTCTGGAAAGCCGACGGCGCCGAGCGGAGCGTCCGGTTCGGCGAGGAGATCGGGAAGCTGGTCCGGGAGATCCGGGCCATGAAACCGGCCGAGGCGGTGGCCAGGCTGACGGTGGACCATGATCTGGACCGGCTGGCAGCCGAGAACTTTCTGCAGTATCTGCGCGATCAGGAAGACGCGACGGGCGCCGTTCCGGACGATCGGACCATCGTGGTCGAGCGGGTCCTGGACGAGCTCGGCGACTGGCGCGTGTGCGTGCTGACGCCGTTCGGCGGAAAGATCCACGCGCCGTGGGCGATGGCGGCCACGGCGAAAGTGCGCAACGAGCTGGCCATCGACATCGAAACGATGTGGAGCGACGACGGATTCATCCTCCGCTTTCCGGATACCGATGCGCCGCCACGCGTGGAGCTCGTGATTCCCGAACCGGAGGAGGCGGAGGCGCTCGTCATCCGCCAGCTGGGGTCGAGCTCGATGTTCGCGGCGAAGTTCCGCGAGGCGGCGGCGCGCGCGCTCCTGCTGCCGCGCATGCGCCCGATGGGCAGGACGCCGCTCTGGCAGCAGCGGAAGCGCGCCTATGACCTGCTGCAGGTCGCGGCGCGCTTCGGGTCCTTCCCGATGATCCTGGAGGCGTACCGGGAGTGCCTGCGCGACGTCTTCGACGTGCCGGCGCTCGTGCAGACGCTGAAACGCGTGCGCGACCGATCCATCCGGCTCGTCACCGCCGACACCCAGAAACCCTCCCCGTTCGCCGGTTCGCTGCTCTTCCGCTACGTCGCGAATTTCATTTACGACGGCGATGCTCCTCTGGCCGAGCGGAGAGCCCAGGCCCTGGCCATCGACCAGAGCCAGCTCCGCTCGCTCCTGGGCGAGCCCGAGCTGCGCGAGCTTCTCGATCCCGGATCGCTCGACGAGATCGAAGCGGGGCTGCAGAGTCTGACGGAGGCGCGGCGCGCCCGGTCCGCCGACGCGATCCACGATCTGCTGCTCCGCCTCGGCGACCTGACCGCCGGCGAAGTGGCGGCGCGATCCCACCTCGACGCGGCGGCAACGCTTCACGAGCTGGCCAGGCAGCGCCGCGTGATCGAGGTGCCCGTGGCACGCCAGAAGCGCTTCATCGCCATCGAAGATGCGGCGCGTTATCGCGATGCGCTCGGCGTCCCCCTTCCGAGCGGGATTGCGGAGCGGCTTCTGACGCCGCCCGCGGACCCGGTCGGGGACCTCGTGCTGCGCTTCGCGCGCACTCACGGGCCGTTCACGCCTGCCGACGTGGCAGCGCGCTACGGACTGGGGATCGCCGTCGTGACCGGCGCGCTGGAGCGCTTCGTGGAGCGCGGAAAGATTGTGGAGGGCGAGTTCCGTCCGAACGGAACGCAGCGCGAATGGTGCGACGTCGATGTGCTTCGCAGCATCCGGCAGCGATCGCTGGCACGGCTGCGCAAGGAGGTGGAACCGGTCGAACAGCCGCTGCTCGGGCGGCTGTACACGTCGTGGCAGGGGGTGACGAAGAGGCGGCGCGGCGTCGAGGCCGTGCTCGACGTCATCGAGAACCTGCAGGGCTACCCGATGGCCGCATCGACGTTCGAAACGGAGATCTTCGCGGCGCGCATCGAAGACTATCGCCCCTCGGACCTCGACACACTGAGCGCAGCCGGCGAGATCGTCTGGGTCGGTGTGGAGGCGCTCGGGGAGAAGGACGGGCGCGTGGCGATCTATCTCGCCGATCACCTGCCGATTCTGCGTGGAGCGGAGGCCTTGCCGGGCCACAGGCCCGGCGCTCCACTGGAAATGCGGATCCTCGATACTCTTCGCGCCAACGGCGCTTCGTTCTTCGCGCAGATTCACACGGCGCTGGGCGGATTCGACAACGAGCTGGTGACCACGCTCTGGGATCTGGTGTGGAAAGGGCAGCTCACGAACGATACGTTCCACGCCTTGCGCGCGTTCACGCGGCCAAAGGCACCGGCGCGCACCGGTTATCGATCGCGGCGCATCGCTCCGGCATCGACGCAGGGCCGATGGTCGCTGGTCCGGCCGGGCACCGCCGATCCGACCAAGCGGGCCGCCGCGATCGCCCAGCAACTCCTCACGCGATACGGGCTCGTGACTCGCGAGGCGCCTGGGGCAGAGAACATCGCCGGCGGCTTCAGCGCCGTATATCCGGTCCTCAAGGCGATGGAAGAAGGAGGGAAGGTTCGGCGGGGATACTTCGTAGCCGGTCTCGGCGCGACGCAGTTCGCCACCGCGGGAGCGCTCGACCTGCTGCGCTCTTACCGCGACGGGCCGGAGAATCCGGAGACGATCCTGTTGGCGGCCACCGATCCGGCCAACCCGTACGGCGCGATTCTGAAGTGGCCGGTGGTGGAGAACCGGACGTTGTCCCGCGCCGTCGGCGCGCGCGTGATCCTGGTGAACGGCGCGCTGGTCCTCTACATCGGCCGCGGCGAGAAGCAGCTGACGACATTTCTTCCCGATGATGAGCCCGCGCGTGGCATGGCCGGGCGCGAGATCGCTCGAACGCTTGCGGCGCTGGTACGGGACGGCGCGCGCCGTGCGCTTCTCATCAGCGAGGTGGACGCCCAGCCGGTCGCAAAGAGTGCTCTCGCACCGTTCCTCGTCGAGGAGGGGTTCACCCCCACGGCCATGGGATATCAGCTGCGGAGACCGTCCGGTGCCTGAGGGCGACACGATCTTTCGCGCCGCGCGGACTCTGAACGAGGCCCTGGCGGGACGGACGGTGACGAACTTCGAGACTGTGTTCCCCCGCCTGTCGCGAGTGGACGACGAGAAACCGATCACCGGCCGGCGCATCGAGCGCGTATTCGCCGCGGGCAAACATCTCATCATCGACTTCTCGGGCGGCCTCCACCTGCGAACGCACATGCGCATGAACGGGAGCTGGCACATCTACCGGCGCGGAGAGCGGTGGCAGCGCAGCCGCGCCGACATGCGCATCGTCATCGGGACCGACCACTGGGTCGCGGTCGGATTCAACGTGCCGGTCGCCGAGTTTCACGACGACCGCGGCCTCCGGAAACAAGCGGATCTCCGCGCCATCGGTCCCGACATGGCAGCCCCTTCGTTCGACGAGGAGGAGGCGGTTCGCAGGATTCGAGATCGGAGCGACAGCGAGATCGCCGACGTCCTCCTGAATCAGCGCGTCGTGGGCGGATTGGGCAATGTCTTCAAGTCGGAAGTGTTGTTCGTCTGCAGAGTCAATCCGTTCGCGCCGGTCGGTGAGCTGGAAGCGGAGACCGTCAGGGAGATCGTTCGCACGGCGCGCGCGCTCGTCCTGCTCAACGTCGCAAGTGGCGCCGCCCCAGGCCGCGGGACGCGCGGATCGCTCGACAGAGAGCAGCGCCTCTGGGTCTACGCCCGCGGCGGCGAGCCCTGCCGCCGCTGCGGAACGCCCATCGAGTATCGAAAGCAGGGCCTCGACGCCCGCGGGACATACTGGTGCGCGAAGTGTCAGGAACGCGTCGGGTAGAATCGCCTCCGCATGGCGATCATCCTCACTCATCCGCTCACTTCGCCCGAGATCCGAATCCTCCAGGAGTTCCGCCGCATCGCCGCGGAGAGCGCGCCCATGTCCGCGCTCAAGGCGGTCAAGCACCCGGTCGGTGGCGGTGAGGCCCCCGTCCGCACGCTCGTCGAGAAGGGCTATCTGACTGCCGACGCGGCCGGCGAGACTTTCACATTGACCGCCAAAGCCCAGGAGTTTCTGGCCCTCGACTGGAAACCGCTCGTCGAGGGCGGCGGCGACGCCTCCAACGCCGCCGAGTAATGCACAAGGGTCGTTGCAGTCAGTAAGTGACTCAACCACCACGACTTAGTGCGTTGATCGAGTTTCCATTCTCGGAGGCTCCTCTCGGAGGCGCCAATAAAGCTCATTGACTCAACGAGTTAAGCAGATTACGATTGGTCCCTGAGGGCTGAAATGAAGCATGGCGACAAAGAAAAAAGGAAAGCCAGCAAAGCCGCAGCCAAAAAAAGCAGGAAAGCCGCAGCGGGCAGGAAAAGCAGCAAAGCCAGCCCGAAAGTCGCCGCCAAAAGCAAAAAGCAAAGCGCCGGCGCGAAAGCCGGCAGCAAAGCCGCCGGCACCGCCAAAGCGCAGCCTCGTGCAGGCAGCGATGGCGGGGGCTTCACGAATCCTCTCGTCTCTTCAGCCTTCAAACGTGCTGTCAAGAAGTACCCCAATACCTTCAGGCGTCTCTCAGACTGAAGGGAGCGTCCGGTACCTCACGGTTCAGGACCTGGTGGACTTGCATCGCGCCGTGAGCGCGGAGTTCGGCGGGAACCAGGCCCAGCCGGGTGTCGTCGAATCGCAGTTCGGCCTTCTGAATGCGGTGCAGCGGCCACAGATCACGACGCTGGGACGCGAAGCCTACGCGACGTTTCCCGACAAGGTGGCGGCGTTCATTTTCGCGCTCCTGTCGTCGCGTCCCTTCAAGGGAGGCAACAAGCGCGTGGCCTTCGCCTCCATGTTCGCGTTCTGCGAGGTGAACAGTCGAACGATCGACTCGCGGATCCTCGACGAGAAGACCGCCGAACAGATGTTCAAGCGCGCCGCGGCCCATCGGGAGCTGGGGATTCCTCCGGAGAACGTCTTCCGCGAGTTCCGCGAGATCCTGACGCGCGCAATCGTCGCGGCGTAGGCGGGCCTCGGGCCCGAGGCCCGAGGCCCTGAAGTCAACGCGTATCGCCGCCGCGGCGATGCAGCTCCGAATTGATTCTCCCCAGGAGGATTCGCGACACGCGAATGTCGTGTCCCAGGTCGATGAGGAGCAGGGCGATGTCACCGCCGGCCCACATGAGACCTGCCAGAACCAGCAGCTGCGTGACACGCGCGATGAGATCCGCCAGCTCGAACGCGCCTTCCCCTGCGGTGACCGTGGCGATGACCTCGCCGACGAGCAGGACCACCATCACCACGGCGAGGACCTTGAACAGCCGCGCGATATAGCGCAGCGTCACATACGGCTCGAGATCCTCGCCCCGCACCTCTTCCTCCGTGGCCCGTTTCTCGCCGGGGCGGATCGACGGCGAGCCGCACGTCGGGCATACCACCGACGGATCGCTGCGCCTGGTGTGACACTCGGGACAATTGATCGCCTCTCCTGCTTCTGCCACTTCGAACCTCCTAAAGTTCCGCTACCCCGGTCCAGTGCCTCTCCAGCGGGCGCGATAACCGCGAACGTCAATGTGTGTGAAAGGTCCGTGCCCACAACAGGCGACATAGACGCCGATGCCTCCCACCAGCGAGGGATACTTCCGCTCGACGATCTCCGCCGCCTGCGCGAATCTCTCCGCGTCGGCGACCGTCACCCGGCCGTCACCGGTGATGTCGTCGGGCTGCCCGTCGCGGTCATTGTCGACGTAAACGTCGGCCGCGTCACCGTAGATGTGGCGGCTCAGATTGGCCCGGCCGGCCGTGTTTCCGCCGGTGTGGTTGTAGCGCGGGGTGCGGAACCCGCTCATCACGTGCACCGCCTCAATATTGACACCCTGGCGCTCCAGCTCCTGCACGGTGAGCTCGAGCTTGTCGATGAGCAGCGGATCGAGAAGCAGGTACTTGGGCCAGACGTCGCCCTGGTCCTTGGTCAGGAAGTCGCGCAGCCGGAAGTGTTCGGAAACGTGGAAATTCTGATTCTCGGGCGTGACCTCGATGAACCCGCTGGGAGGCGCATAACGGGGCGAGCGCGGCGTCCCCCCCGTCTCCCACGGCCAGCTTCCGAGCTGGTACGCGCCGATCCGGCCACTCCTTTTCTGGGAGCGGGGGACGAGCGTGACGATGTTCAGCCCCTCGATGGCGCGGGCGGCCTTGTTCCACTCCACGGCGAACTTGTAGATGCCGCTGCGCTCCGGCGCGGTGAAGTCCGGACGTGGAGAGCCCTCGATGACGACCCTGGCGCCCTCCGGCGCTCCTTCCGCCAACGACTCGCCAGGCAGCTTCGGCGCGTAACGCACCGCACCGCTCTCGCCGCGCAGCGGGTGGAGAAACGCCAGCAGAGCTTCGTTGAGGTACGGCGTCTTCGGCAAATCGGACTGCAGGATCGTCCGGGCGATGCTGGCGGCTGGCATCACCGGCCCGTAAGGCAACGAGGCGCCAAAGGTCGTCATCCCCTGCCTCTCGCGCAACTGCACGATCGCCCCGACCCAGGCGGTAACGTTCAGGAGCACCAGTACCACCGCCATCCAGTGAAAGATGAGCTCCTGCCGCGCGGTCAGACCACGAAAAACGCGGTGTCGCTTCCGCTGCTGCGGCAGGAGTGGCGCGCCTCGGTCCACGACGGGAGCGAGTTCACGGAGCGTGCCGGTATGTCATTCCGAGCGCTCAGGGGAAATAGCCGCGCGGAATGCGAAGCTGATGACCCTCGTCCGACCGGATGGCCAGCGAATGCCACTGGTCGGTCTCCGACGGATCGGAGTAGAAGAGGATCTGGTATTGCTGCCGCAGCTCTTGCGCGATGCGGTCGTAAACCGCCGGAAGCTCGCGCTCGCTTCTCACGATGAAATAGGTCGCGCCCGTATCGCGGGCCAGGTTCGTGAGCCGCCGGGCCTGCAGGTATCCGACCCCAAAACGCATGGCCCGGCTGAGCATCTTGTTCTTGATGACCGGATAGACAGGGACTCCCGCGTACTTCGCGTAGTGCGCGAGATGATCGAGCTTGAACGCGCTGCCCTGATCGACCCCGTCGGTGAGGACGACCAGCGCGCGCCGGCCGGGCTGCTTCTGCAGCTCGAACAGCATCTGGATGACCGAGTCGTAGAGATGCGTCTGACCGATCGGCTTGACCCGGTCGACCGCGGCGGCCGCGGCGGCGAAGTCATTGGTGAATCCGGTGAGCCAGAAGACCCGCTGGTTGAAGCCGACGACCGCGATGCGGTCCTGCGGGCGAAGCAGGTTCTGCGCAAACTGGCGGGCCGCGGCCTTCACGACCGGCAGCTCCTCCAGCATGCTCTCCGAGTAGTCGATCAGCAGGATCACCGACAGCGGCTGGTCGGCCGCGGTGGCGAGCGACTCGATGGGCCGCGGTTTCCCGTTGTCGAGCAGCGTCAGATCGTCCGCCCTGAGCGGGACATTGCCACCGGCCACCGACAGCGGGATCTGCTGCACGGTCACATCGATCTGGTCGCGGGGCACGTCGCCGAAGAACACGACGTCGTTCGCCTCCGCTCCCGATGCGGCGCGCGCGACCACGCGCGCGTACGGAGAGGGCGGAACACTCTTCGGATCGACCGAGACGGCGTAGGGAGGCGTCCCGACCGAGGCGACCCTCTCTTCGCCGAGGAAGAAGTCGACCGCGGCGACGCGGACGTCCGCCGGCTGCGTCACGCTTGCCGACAGGGTGAGCTTCCCCTCCTCCGGCACTTCGTGAGGCGCATGCAGCCGGACGCGGAAAGGCGGGCGCGGATCGTTCACGACCATCTCGTCCTCGCCCGCCACGTTCCCGTCACCGTCATAGCCGACGGCGCGAATCCGCAGCCGGCGGATGTACTCGCCGACCGGCACCTGCACATTCGCCGCACGCCCCTTCGCCTCGCTCCACTTCGTGCCGTTGATGAACAGGGCCACGCTCTCCACCGGTTCCGTGGCCACGATCGGCACATAGATCGTCCCGTGCACCAGGCCCTGGGGCTTCTCCGTGATGCGGACGGTCTGGGCGGCGCCCCCGCCGGCGAGCAGGACGAGGAATACGATGAACGACCAGCGATGAGCGATGACCTTCACGTCCGGGGAGAACAGCCGTTCCGCGCTCATCGTTCCGCGTTCATGGTTTGTTGAAGAACGTTGTCAGAAAATAACGCCCCAGGGGTCATGACGACCCCTTCTTTTTCTTCTTCGCGAATACGTTGGCGAGATCGAACCGCTTCTTCCCCAGCACCGGCTTCCAGAGATCCCCGATCCCGGCGACGCGGTCGACGGCGTTGTCGATGCGGAAGTCTTCGATCCTCACGCCGTCTTCGATCTCCTCCCATGTCACCGGGACGGAGACGGACGCGGCGGCCGTAGGGCGGACCGAGTAGATCGACGCCAGCGTGCGTCCCCAGGCGTTCTGGTTGTAGTCGACGAGCACACGCCCGTGGGGACGTTTCACTTTTCGATACTCGGCCGTGATGATCTTCGGATACCGCGCCTCCAGCTCGATGGCGATGGCCTTGGCGAACGTCCAGACCTCCTTCTGCAGGGGCCCGCGGACGATGGGGATGTACACGTGGATTCCCCTCGACCCCGTCGTCTTGGCGTACGTCGGCATCTTCAGTTGGGCGAGGATGTCCCTCACCCGCAGCGCGACCTCACGGATCTTCCTGAAGTCCGCGCCGGGCCCGGGATCGAGGTCGAAGTGGAGAAAGTCCGGGCGGCCCGTGTCGTCACAGCGCGCATACCAGGGGTTGAGGTCGATGCATCCGAGGTTGATGAGCCAGAGGAGCGAGGGGAGGTCCTGCACGATGGGAAAGTTCACCACCCCTTCGTTGTGCTGAATGTTGCAGATCTCTATCCACTCCGGGCGCGGCTCGGGCGCGCGTTTCATGTAGAAGAACTCGCCTTCCGCTCCGTTCGGATAACGCTTCATCACCATGGCCCGGTCCGCGAGGTGCGGCAGCAGCCAGCGCGAGATGTCGGCGTAGTACTGCAGCAGGTCGCGCTTGGTGAGCCCGAGCTTCTTCCAGAAGATCTTCTTGAGATTCGTCAGGCGGACGTCGCGCTCTCCGAAGCGGAGGATGACGCCGGTGGCGTCCTTCGGAATCTCGATGCTCTTCTTCATGGCCGGAGGAGGATCTTCAACGCCCCGGGCCGCTGGGCATGCTCGAATGCGGCGAGCGCAGCGCCGAGCGGGTAGACCTCTTCGACCAGGTCCCGAACGTCGATGGATCGCGTTTCCATCACCTCGATGGCGCGGCGGAAAGGTCCGCACCGCGACCCGACCAGCGTGATCTCGTCGACCACGAGCGATGACGCGTTGACGGTCAGCTGGCCGGCGTAGGTGCTCTTCATCACCAGAGTCCCTCTCGCGCGAAGCGCCTTCCGCGCCAGCTCGAAGCCGGCCGGACTTCCCGTGCACTCGACCGCGACGTCGAACTGCCGCGGCGTCTCGGCCGGCGCGTCCCCTGCGACCGTCTCGATTCCGAGCCGCGCCAGACGTTCCAGCTTGTGGCGGTGATGTCCGGCCACCACCAGCTCACACCCTGTCAGGCGGAGCGTCATGGCGATGAGCTGCCCGAGCTTCCCGTCTCCGACCACGAGCACCCGATCGCGCGGAGTGATGCGCACCTGCTCCTGGACCTCCAGCGCCGCGGCCAGCGGCTCGATGAACACCGCATCCCCGGTGGCCACGTCCGGCGGCACGAAGTGCAGGTTCGCGAAAGGCAGCGTCAGGTACTCGGCGAACGCGCCGTGCCGGTTGACGATGCCGAGCACCGTGCGCCGGTCGCAGTGAGTGCGGCGGCCGTTGCGGCACGGCTCGCACGCCCCGCAGGATGCGTTGATCTCGCCAGCCACCCGCCTCCCGTCCTCGAGCTCGCCGACGAACTCATGCCCGGGGACGCCGGTGAAGGGATAGTAGCCGCGCGTCAGCTCGAGATCGGTGTTGCAGATGCCGGCCAGGAGCACGCGCACCAGGGACTCGCCCGCCGGCGGCACGGGGCGCTCCACGTCATCGCGAATGGCGAGCCGGCGGTCCTCGAGCCAGAGCGCGCGCATGCTACTTGCGGGGGCCCATCGGAGCGGACAGGACCTCGCGCGCCCACTCGCGGGCAGCCTTCACCGGATCGCGGTTGGCCTGCTTCCGGCGCGGCGCGGTCAGCGATGCGTATTCGAGCTCGCGGTTCGCCCGCACCGCCCGCAGCAGAAGTCCGCCGCGGCTCATGTCACCGAGGCCCGCGAAGATCTCCGGAAACAGCAGACGCTCACCGAAGATCGGGAGCAGGACGTCGACGTACTTGCCGCTGGCCACGCTGCCGAGGAGGACCACGGTCGCGGCCGGATCGATGGAGGCGGCCAGCTCGCGCGCATCCTTCTCCAGCGGCCTCCTGTAATTCCGTCTGCTCGCATCCACCTCGGTCTTTCTCAACACGCTCATCCGCTCTTCGGTGATGCGCCAGTCCGGTTTGACGAGCCCGAATCCGGGCGCGATGACGCGTGTGCCTTCCAGACCGGCGAAGTGCATCGCGTAGGTGATCTTGCCGCGGAAGTACAACGCGCTCATGAACGCGAATGCCAATGCGATCGGCACACCCTCGGGCGTCCGGTACAGTCTGGCCGCCTCGAAGGCGGCTCGCGGGGACATGAGCTGCCGGGCCCGCAGGCCGCTCAGGTTCGCGGGCGAGAGCAGAAAGACTCTGCCGGTCATAGGCGCCGGTGCAACCGGCGCCCCACTCAACGCAGCCGCCGCAGAGTCTCTTTCAGCAGCTTCGTGCCCTTCTCCTGCTCTTCCGGCTTCTCACTGCTCATCCATTCATCGGCGCGTCGCAGGTCGCCGACGATGGTGAGCAACTCGAGCGAGCCGCTCCCGGGGAACACGCTCCGCTCGATGGCCGCGATCTCCCCGTCGACCGTCGCCGCGTCCGGCGACTCCCGGACGCGCTGCAGAGCGCGGATCGCCGAATAGGATGGATTGGCCGGGTCATCCTGCGCCACGGCCTGCCTCAGGTGAATCTCGACGACCGCCTCGCGCCGGTTGCGGCGAGCCGTCGACGCGCCGAGTGACACCTGCACCCGGCTGGCGATCGTGCCGAGATCGATCGTCCGCGTCGTATCCGGGTTCATCCACTGATTGATGGTCTCTGACCGCTCCCGGGTGCGCCCGTCATTCTCGTATGCGATCCGCACCGTGCCTACGTAGACGGGCTTGTTGGCATGAAGAAGCGATCGCTTCCGCGGAACGACGACGCGCACGGCGTAAACCTGGCTTCCATCCGCCTCGATATTGTCCACCCCCGAACCCTGCTCCGCCGCGACGCTCACCGACTCCTTGACGAACGGCCCGTCCCCTCCCGGCCTCACCCACTGCACCCATCGATACCCGCCTTCCGGGAGCGGCTCACGCAGCGCCTCCATCCTTCGATCGGCCAACCGCTGCACGTCGTACGACGAGGTGTAGCTCTTCATCATCAGAGAGCGGATCTCGTACAGCGCGGCGAGGTGATTGAGCGTGCCGCTGCATTCGCTCGAGTCGAGCGCGAAGGCCGGACTTGCGATCAGAAAGACCAGCAGAAGGTTTTTCATGGAGAAAATTGTACGCTCGCGAGGAGAGAGTGGGGCGCCGCCATTCCTGGCGGCGGGCTTCTTCGAAGCCTAGGCCTAAGGAACCTCTGCGTAAGCTCTGCGTCCTCTGTGACTCTGTGGTTTGACGTCAACCACAGAGTCACAGAGATCACAAAGTTGCGTGAGAGGCTCCCTAGCGCGATCGCGGACCACGACGCAGACCGGACGTGCGGGCGCGGCCGTCCACCGGAGCGGCCGCGACGCTCTCCCGGCGCACCGGGCGAGCGGGCTGCCTCCGGAGCAGCTTCGCCAGGAACGATCCCGTCGCGCTGTGGCTGAGGGCCGCGATCTCCTCCGGCGTCCCGCTCGCCACCACCCGGCCGCCCCCGTCGCCGCCCTCCGGCCCCAGATCGATCACGTGGTCGGCCGTCTTGATGACGTCGAGGTTGTGCTCGATCACCACGACCGTGTTACCCCTGTCGACGAGACCGTGCATGAGATGGAGGAGCTTGGCGACGTCGTCGAAGTGCAGGCCGGTGGTGGGCTCGTCGAGGATGTACAGCGTCCGGCCCGTGGCACGTTTGGCCAGCTCCTTGGCGAGCTTCACACGCTGCGCTTCGCCGCCGGACAGCGTCGTCGAGGACTGGCCGAGCTTGATGTAGCCGAGGCCGACCTCGTCCAGCGTGCGGAGGATGTTCGCGATTTTGGGAACGTTGCGGAATGTCTCCAGGCCCTGCTCGACGGTCATGTCGAGGATGTCGGCGATCGACGAGCCCTTGTACGTGACCTGCAGCGTCTCACGGTTGTAGCGCCGGCCGCTGCACACGTCGCACGTGACGTAGATGTCGGGGAGGAAGTGCATCTCGATCTTGATCTGGCCGTCGCCCTTGCACGCCTCGCAGCGACCTCCCTTCACATTGAACGAGAAGCGCCCCGCGCCGTAGCCGCGCATCCGCGCCTCGGGAGTCAACGCCATGAGGTTGCGGATCTCGGTGAAGAGCTGGGTATAGGTGGCCGGGTTCGAGCGCGGCGTTCTGCCGATCGGCGACTGATCGATGTCGATCACCTTGTCGATCTGCTCCAGTCCCTCGATGGCGTCGTGCTCGCCGGGAGAGTCGGACGAGTCGTAGAAGTATCGGGACAGGGCCTTGTACAGGATGTCGTTCACGAGCGTCGACTTGCCGGACCCCGACACGCCGGTCACGGCGATGAACACACCCAGAGGAATGGACACGTCGAGATTCTTCAGGTTGTTCTGGCGCGCGCCGCGGATGACCAGCTCGTTCCCACCGATGGCACGCCTCTCGGAAGGCACGGCGATGCTCACCTCGCCGCGCAGATACCTCGCGGTCAGCGAGCTCGGAAAGGTCTTGACCTGATCGAGTGTGCCTTCCGCAACGATCTCGCCGCCGTGCACACCCGCCCGCGGCCCCAGGTCGATGATGTGGTCGGCGGACTCGATGGTCTCCTCGTCGTGCTCGACCACGATCACGGTGTTGCCGAGGTCGCGGAGCTCGAGGAGGGAGTCGATGAGCTTGCGGTTGTCGCGCTGATGCAGGCCGATGGAGGGCTCGTCCAGCACGTACAGCACGCCCATCAGCTTCGAGCCGATCTGCGTGGCCAGGCGGATGCGCTGGGCCTCGCCGCCGGACAGCGTAGCGGCGCTTCGGTCCAGTGTGAGGTATCCGACACCGACGGCGTTGAGGAAGCCGAGCCGGTCCCGAACCTCTTTCAGGATCTTGCCGGCGATGGTCTCTTCGCGCTCGGTCAGATCGATCGTCCTGAAGAACTCCTCGGCCTCCCGCAGGCCCAGCTCGACCACCTTGTCGATCGGACGGTTCGACACCGTGACGCTGAGCGCCTCCGGCTTGAGGCGGCGCCCTCCGCAGTCCGGGCACTTCTTCGGAGTCATGAAGCGCTCGATCTCCTCGCGTGAGTCATCCGAGTCCGACTCGCGATAGCGGCGCTGCAGCATCGGCACGATGCCTTCGTAGTTGCCGCTGTAGTGATAAGAGCTGTCCGAGCCCTCGAACTCGAAGCGCATCCTGGTTTCCGAGCCGTGCAGGATGGAGTGGCGCGCCCTGTCCGGAAGCCTGTTCCACGCCGTGTCGAGCGAGAACTTGAGGTGCCGGGCCACCGTGTGAATCTGCTTCACCCGCCAGTTGTCCGCGCCCTCCTTCCAGAGAGCGATGGCGCCGTCGTTGATCGACTTCGATTGGTCGGGAACGATCTTCTTCTCGTCGACCTCCAGCAGCCCCCCCAGGCCGGAGCATTTCGGGCACGCGCCATACGGGGAGTTGAAGGAGAAGAGCCGCGGCGTGATCTCACCGATGGAGACGCCGCAGTCGGGACAGGCGTAGTTCTGCGACATCAGCTCTTCGCGGTTCCCCTCCTGGTAGAGGATCTTCACCAGGCCCTTGCCCACACGCGTGGCGGTCTCGAGCGAGTCCGCGAGCCGCTGCCCGATGCCTTCCTTCACCACCAGACGATCGATGACCACGTCGATGGTGTGCTTCTTCTGCTTGTCCAGCACGGGCGCATCGGCCAGCTCCACCATCTCTCCGTTGACCACGGCCCGGGTGAACCCCTCCTTCACCATCTGCAACATCTGCTTGCGGTACTCGCCCTTCTTCCCGCGGACGTACGGCGCGAGCAGCGTGAACTTCGTGCCGTTGGGAAGCCTCAGAAGCCGGTCGACCATCTGCTGGATCGTCTGCGGCCGGATCTCCTGGCCGCAGCTCGTGCAGTGCGGGACGCCCACCGAGGCGTAGAGGAGGCGCAGGTAGTCGTAGATCTCGGTGACGGTGCCGACGGTGGAGCGGGGATTGCGCGAGGTCGTGCGCTGCTCGATCGAGATCGCCGGCGAGAGACCTTCGATCGCGTCGACGTCCGGCTTCTCCATCTGTTCGAGAAACTGGCGGGCGTACGCCGACAGAGACTCCACGTAGCGCCGCTGCCCCTCGGCGAAGATGGTGTCGAAGGCCAGCGACGACTTCCCCGAGCCGGAGACACCCGTGATGACGACGAATTTGTTGCGGGGGACCACGACGTCGATGTTCTTGAGATTGTGCTCGCGAGCACCGCGGATGACGATGGATTCCATGGCGAAGGCTGATGGTAACCACGGAATGGCGTCGCCGTGTTCCCTTCTACACCTGGTAGAGGTCCTCGGCTCGGGAGCCGCTGGCTATTTCACCTCATCGACTCCAGCAGCCACTCCAGGTACGGTCCCTCGATGCGGTCGATCTCCAGCACCACGAACTCCGGCACCTCGTAGGGATGCCGGAGGAAGAGCACTTCCTTCAACTCGTGGAGCTGCTCGTCGACGGTCTTGATGATCAGCAACTGCTCGACGTCGTCCTCGACCTTGCCCTGCCAGCGATAGATGGAACGGATGCGCTCGACGATGTTGACGCACGCCGCCAGGCGCTGCTCCACCAGGACACGGGCCAGCTCCGGCGCATCGAACGAGCCTCCCACGGTCGTCAGCACGATGACGGGCTTCGTCATGGGACGATGGCGTCCGCCGCCTCGGCTGCCACGGCGCGCGCAGCGGCGCGATACCGCGCCATCTGCACGAACGGAAGGGCCACCCACAGTCCGACGCTGCGGCGCCCGACACCGATCCCTGTCGGCATCACGGCCGAGGCGCGGCGCTGAAAGTCGTAGGCGTCGATGAGCTCGAACGTCCTGCCGTCATAGAGATTCACCCGCGCCGCCACGTGCGCAACGACGATGGAGAGGTCCACGCCGAGGCTGGAGTCACCGACGCCCACCCCGCCGAGCGCGTGCGCATCGCCGTCGCCGCGGACGACCTCGATGTAGAAGTCGGCCTGACCGCGGTCGTCATCACGCAGCTGATCGAAGGTGAGGCGCGTGTCGGTCGCGTCCACGCCCCGCTCGCGGAGCTCGCGCTCGAGGCTGCGCGTGACGACGCTGGCCACGCCGTGCCCGTAGCCTTCGGCCGGTCGCAGCACGCCGACGCGATCGCCGCGGCGCACCGTCGTCTTGAATGCAGCAGCGGGAAGTGCGACGAACAGAACGAGCATTGCCAGGGCGAGCCGTTTCATGCGGACAGTGTAGGTAGAATCGCCGCAGATGATCAAACGGGTGCTGCTGGCCATCCTGCTGCTTTTCGCCACGTGGATCGGGTGGGAGGTCGCGACGTTTCCGGATGTGACCGTTCTGGCCCAGCGGCCGCCGGAGACGACCGCGTTCATGGAGCGCCGCAAACGCGAGCTGCGGCGGGCCGGTACGAGCGAGGGGATTGTTTACCGGTGGGTTTCCTACTCCGCGATCTCTCCGTACCTGCGGCGCGCAGTGCTCGTCGCGGAGGACAGCTCGTTCTACCAGCACGAAGGCGTCGACAAGAAGGCGATGGAAGACGCGCTGAGGCGCGCATGGGAGCGGCGCAGGATCACACACGGCGGGTCGACGATCACACAGCAGCTGGCCAAGAATCTGTACCTCTCGCCGTCGCGGACTCCGATGCGAAAGATCAGGGAGTATCTGATCGCGCGCTCACTGGAGAAGCATCTGTCGAAGAAGAGGATCCTGGAGCTCTACCTGAACGTCGTCGAGCTCGGAGAGCGCGTTTACGGTGCGGAAGCAGCGGCACGGCACTACTTCGACACGTCCGCCGCGGCACTCAGTCCGAGCCAGGCCGCGCTTCTGGCGGGCTCTCTTCCCAATCCCCGAATCATGAACCCGGGAAAACCAAACAGGAGACTGCGCGCTCGCCAGCGCATGATCCTGTCGAGGATGCGACGCTGGGGTCATCTGGCCGAACAGGAAGTGCTCACTGCTCCGAAACCGGCTCAGACACTTCCCGAGCCCGTGCCCGATCCCGAGCCCGTGCCCGAGCCCGTGCCCGATCCCGAGCCCGAGCCCGAATCGCAAACCGAAACCGAACCAGACTCGCAACCCGCACCCCCACCCGAGCCGACGCCCGAAACAGAGCCATGAGGTCCTGAATCGAGACCACCAATCCGCGCGTGCGCAGAAAAAAGTGCACAAGTTCTGGTCACTGTTTCCAGAAACGCCGACGAATTTTTGGTGATCGGGTGAAAATTGATGTCAGTCGAAATAGACCCGCCACCCTTCCCGTTACGCGCCGCAGCCCGAAGTGGCGCCGCTTCAGAAACTTGGCTTTCCCCGCCTGCGAAGTGGTCCGCCTTTTGCCCCTGGTAGAGCCTGTATGAACGCTACGCGAGACAAAAAGAAAACAGGATGGATCTCCGGATCAGACTTCCGGATTGTCTGTCAGTGTCAGGTTCACGCGCGGCGTGAGCGGACACTGTGGCGAAGGGCGCTGGGTGCTGCGGGCCGGCTGAAGGCACGCGGCCTCGCGCTCATCGTGGGAGTGCCTCTGGCATTCGGAGCGCTGGAACTCCCGACGAAAGCGATGAATCTCCCGTTCAGCACCACGTTGTATCGCGAACAGGCGCGCGCGATTGCGCCCGCACCGGCACCCTCGTCCGACCTGGGCACGGAGTTTCCGATCTTCACGACCAGTCAGGTGCGCGAGCAGTTCCTCCACCCGCAAGTGGGCAGCGTGGCGATCACGCCGGAGTCGGTGCGCGAGCATTTCTTCAAGACGTATGTCCCGTACGGCTCGATCATCTATCGCGAGGCGCTGCGCAACAATCTGCCGCCGGAGCTGGTGGCGGCCGTGGTCGAGGCGGAATCCGATTTCCGGCCGCGGCTGATCTCGCACAAGAACGCGCGGGGCCTGATGCAGATCATTCCGAGCACGGGCCGCCTGATGGGCGCCTCCGATCTGTTCAACCCGGCCGACAACATCGCGGCGGGGACGAAGTACCTGCGCTACCTGTTCAATCGCTTCGGCGACCAGCGCATGGTTCTGGCGGCCTACAACGCCGGCGAGGGCAACGTGGACAAGTTCGGCGGAATCCCTCCGTTCGCGGAGACGCAGAACTATCTGCGCAGGGTGGCCTCGCGATCGAGCCACTACCGCCAGCGCGTGCGCGGAACGTACGTGACGTCGCTGCGGCTGCGCCGCTCGCTCGAATAGGGGAGCGGCGCCGGCAGGGCGCCGTCACGACGGCCGCCGAGTCGGCGGCGCTCCACTGTAAAATAGCTGCGATGCAACTCGTGGGCGAAGAGCGGCGTGAGTTTCAGCGCCTCCGCCTCGATCCGATTGTTCCGGGCCATCTCGGCGCCACCTCCGTCTCCATCACGGAGATCGGCGTCCTGGGCGCGCGCATCCAGCACTCCCACCAGCTGAGCGACCAGTACGCCGAGCTCCGCTTCTCTCACAATGGCGAAGACATCGTTCTGCGGTGCGAAGTCGTGCGGGCGCTCGAGGCCGGGTCGGGCATCCGCTTCCTCTCGGCGGTCGGCGACTCGGGCGACAGGCTGCGCGAGATGCTCGGCCAGCTGGTGCGCCGTGAGTTCGCCAAGCGTCGCCGCCTCCCCACGCAGTCCGTCCCCACGCCGGTGGTCGACGGCGACAGGACCGTGCGCGGCAAAGACGCGGGATTCGTCTGCTTCCGGTTCGAGAACAGCGTCTGGCGCAAGCGCAACGTCTTCCTTCCCGAGCAGCCGTCCATGGGCTTCACCGTGTCGCGCGCCAGCGACAACGACGAGAATCAGCGACTCTGCCGGATCTACGAGGTCTCGGACGAAGAGGGACGCCGGCTCATCAGGCTCTTCGCAGAGCTAAGCGTCAGCGACGCGCTGCAGATTCCTCCGTCGATGTAGGCGCGCCGGACTCCGCGCCGTCGAGGGGAAGGGTGAACAGGAACCGCGTACCGGCCTGCGGCTCGCTTTCGGCCCAGATGCGGCCGCCGTGCGCCTCGACGATGCCCCGCGAGATCGCCAGTCCGAGTCCGGCGCCCATCCGCTCCGCGCGCTTGGCCTGCCAGTACGGGTTGAAGATGTCGGGCAGGTCCTGACTCGCGATTCCCGGTCCTGTGTCCGACACGGTAAAGAGAACGAAATCGTCGCTCCTTTCGGCACGCGTGGAAACGACACCGCCAGGCGGCGTGAACTTCAGAGCGTTGCCGATGAGGTTCGACAGCACCTGCATGACGCGGTCGCGATCGGCGTGAACGGCCGGCAGAGGCTGGGCCGTCGAAAAGCGCAACGAGATGGAGCTGGCCGATGCCTGTGCCTTGAAGAGGTCGCGAGCCTCTTCCAGGAGGGACGACACCTCGACGCGCGCCGGCTCGACCGGCAGCCGCTTCCCCCCTTCCAGTCGCGTCACATCGAGCAGATCGTCGATCAGCCGGCCCATCCTCCGCGCCGACAGCGCCATTGTGTCGACCTGCTCGCGATCGTCCGGCGAGAGCGTGGTCGAGGTCTGCAGGAGCGAGGCGCCCAGCATCACCGCATTCAGCGGACTGCGCAGATCGTGCGAGACGATCGCCTGCACCTCCTGCCGCGCCGTGGCCGCCTGCTGGGATGCGAGGTAGAGGCGGGCGTTGTCGATGGCCAGCGATGCGTAGCGAGCCAGTTCGGCGAGCAGCGGAAGCTCGCTGCTGGAAAAGGGTCGCCCCTCCCCGGCCATGGCGATGATGACGCCGAGCGTCTGGCCGCGGCTGATGAGCGGCGTGACGATCATGGTGCGATTGCCCTGGCCGCTCGAACCGGTCACGTACTCGTAGACCTCCGATGAGGAGCCGATGATCTTCGCCTGGCGCGCCTCCAGAATCCGAACGAGCGCTTCCGGCACGTCCCTGCGGATCTCTCCGATCTTTTTCACGAGCTCGGCGTCCCGGTGCGCGTCGCGATGCCTGGCCGCCGCGCGCCTCCACGTGCCGGCGCTCTCAGCCACGTCCACGACGCAGACCTCCGCGAGATTCGGCACGATCAGCTGCGCCACCGTCGCAACGGTCTCTTCGACATCGAGCGAGGCCGAGAGCTCCTGGCCGGCAGAGGCGAGAAAAGCGCTTCGCCTCTCCTCCATCTCCGCGGCAGCGCGAGCCAGCTTCGCCTCGGATGCCTCCCGTTCTGCATCCTTTCGCCGCAGCGTCGCCTCTCCCGCCAGCAATCGCATCTGACGGCCCAGACCGGCCACGAGCATTGCCGACGTCAGCGCCAGCAGCGTGAGGATGATGGTGAGCGAGACGTTCCAGCGCTCTGCCTCACGGATCTTCCGCAGCCGCTCCTCGATGCCCTCCTGCAGCGCCACTTCCAGCTCCGAAGCGGCAGTGAGCGATTTCTCGTAGGCCGGATGCTGCTCGAAGAGACGTGTGGTGAAGACCTCACTGGGCAGCGATCGCGTCAGGAACTCGTTCCGGTCCACGCCGTTGTGCCAGCTTCCGGTCTGGACGAAGAGCGAGTTCAGATCCTGCTCGAGCGTGGGGCTGAGCTGGGCCGTCAGCGCCAGGAGCGCCGTCCGGTTCTGCTCCTGCCGCTGCAGGAGCTCGAGGTAGCGCGTGCGGTACTGCTCCTGACCGGTGACCTGGAAGGCGATGATCTTGTCCAGCTCCGCGGAGAGGTCCATCTGGATCTGATTCGCGGCGCGGCGCGCGGGCTCGGCCACCCGCGTGATCTCGCGGCGCATCTCGGCGGTGTGATTCGAAACCACCAGAGGGAGCACCACCAGCGACAGCAGCGAGACGATGATGAAGGCGACCGGAAGCACGGTCGTCCATGTGCTCTCCGGGCCGACGCGCCAGATGCTTCGCCGGTTCGCTCTCACCCTTCCTCGGTCACTCTGGCTTCATGCCCCATTCAGATTCCGGCCTCCGGCCTCTGCCGTATGCGCAGCAAACCGCTTACCATAGGCAAACAATGGTGGATGAAGACCGTCGGCGCTTCCAGCGCCTGAAGCTGGCACAACCGATTCTGGGCACGTGGAACGGGCAGAGCGCCCTCATTCTCGACATCGGAGTGGGCGGGGCGTTCGTCGAGCACCACGGCATGGCCAAGCCCGGCGAGAGGGCGTCGTTCGGGTTTCGATGGCAGGGCCACGAGATCGAGTTCACGTGCGAAGTGGCGCGGACGATCATCGTTCGCGCACCCGGCGCCACCGGGCAGGGGCCGGTCTCGCACACGGGCGTCTGGCTGGTGAAGCCGGTGGGCGACTCCTTCGACAGGCTGCAGGAGATGATGGCCTCGTTCGTGGGCCGCGTCCTTGCCGCGCACCGCGCCAACGCCGCGGCCGTTCCGACCAGCGAGACGAGCGCGGTCCTCGCGCAGCTCGGTCAGGCTCGCCGCTCCCGCACGCGCGGCTACGTCACCTATCGATACAACGGCACGGCCTGGTCGCGCCGCGCGAGCGAATCGGCGACGCAGCCGGCCGACGGCTTCACCGCCGCGGCGTACGAAGACGAAGAGGATCTCGACATCCTCTGCCGGGCCTACGAGACCGCCGACGACGAGGCTCGCCGCATGATCCGGCTCGTCGCGGAGCTGAGCACCATGGCGGCGCGGAAGTAGATTCTCGGCTGTCAGCTCCAGCTCCGCCGGTGAGGAGACCGGCGCTCCATTCATTCTGCCGGCGCAAGCCGCAGCTCCTCAAACGAGTCGAGCACCACGTCCGCCGGCGTCAGGTCCTGTGGCGTCAGTGCATTCGGGTTGCGCACGGCGATGCAGTACATCCCGGCGCGCTTCGCCGCCCGCACGCCGACGGTCGAGTCCTCGAAGACCACGCAGTGCGCGGGCTCGACACCGAGCTTCCCCGCGGTCACGAGATACGCCTCCGGATGCGGCTTCGGGTGCACGACTTCGCTCCCGTCGACGATCAGACGGAACATGCCGCGGATTGCGGTCCGGCGGAGGATTGCGTCGATGGACGAGCCGACTGCCGAGGAAGTGACGGCCAGCGGGATGCCGCGCGCGTGAAGAGTCCGGACGGCGCGCTCGACCCCGGGGAGCAGGACGAGATCGGCGCGGCTGCACGCCTCATCGAAGTGCCGCTGGCGGAATCTCACCAGCTCGTCGAACGGCGAGCTCCAGCCGAAGAAGTCACGGAGGTCGCGGATGTCGTCGATGACGCGCTTGCCGGAGCCGTGGCGGAAGCTCTCCGGCATCCGCGAGTAGTCGCTGCCGAACTGGCGGCACAGCAACTCGGACGCGATGGTGTGCTGCGGCTCGAGGTCGATCATCGTCTCGTCGAAGTCGAAAATCGCCGCGTCGACTCTTTCGGGAAGGTGGCGCATGTTAGTGTCGGATGATGGACAGCGAGTTCACTGTCATGCTTCTCATCGTCATCGGAAGCGGAGCCGCGATCGTCGGAATCGGGGCCACGCTGCTCTTTCTCGCATTCCGGGCCTGGGCCGATCCCACCCAGGACCGCCGCCGCACCATCCTCCTCGGCGCCACGATCGTGTTCGTCTTCGCGTGCTGCGCCGGCGTCTTTCTGCTCAGCTTCATCTGATTCCGAGCTCACGGAGGACCGCCTCGGTGTGCTCGCCGAGCAGCGGCGGCGGCCGGCGGACGGGAAACCGGCGTCCCGAGAATCGCAGCGGATTTCCGACCACCGCGATCTCGCCTGCCAGAGGGTGCTCGATGTCCACCAGCAGCCTTTCGCCGGCCGGCGTCTGTAGAGCTTCCCGGACACCCTGAACGAGCGCGGCGGGCACGTTCGCTTTTCTGCAGCGCTCCACCCACTGAGCTGCCTTCCGGCTGCTGAGCGCCGACTGGAGGATCGGCACGAGGACAGCGCGATTCTGCACGCGCGCGGAGTTCGTCGCGAATCGCTCGTCGGTTGCCAGCGTGGGGCTCTTCAGGACATCTCTGCACAAGCTCGCGAAGTGACGATCGGTCCCCGCTCCGATGACGAATGGCCGGTCGCTGGCGTGGAAGAGCTGATACGGAACGATGGATGGATGTTCGTTGCCGTGGCGCCGGGCCTCGTTGCCGGTGACCAGCGCGGCCTGCGCCACGTTGATGAGCGAGGCGACGGCAGCGCCGAAGAGCGAGACCTCGATCGACTCGCCGCGGCCGGTCTTCTCGCGCGCGTAGAGCGCGGCCAGGATCGCAGCGACCGCGTAATGCCCGGTGAGAACGTCCGCGAGCGCGACGCCGGCTTTCGCCGGCTCGCCCTCGCGCGGTCCGGTGATGGCCATCAGTCCCGACGCGGCCTGGGCCAGCACGTCGTAGCCGGGAGCGTCGGCGTCGGGCGTATCGCTGTCATAGCCGCCGATGGAGAGGTGAATGGCGCGCGGGTTGGCGCGGCGTCCCAATCCGAACTCCTTCCGCTGGCGGGGGAGGAAGTTGTCGACGACGACGTCGGCGCGTCGGATGAGCTGTCGCGCGATCTTTCTTCCTGACGGCGATTTCAGGTCCAGGGCCACGGACTCCTTGTTCCGGTTCACGGACAGGAAGTACGCGCTGACGCCGTTGACGAAGGGGGGACCCCAGCGCCTGGTCTCGTCGCCACCGCCCGGTTCCTCGATCTTGATGACGCGCGCGCCGGCGTCGCCGAGGATCTGCGTGCAGAGCGGGCCGGCCAGGACGCGGGAGAAGTCGGCGACGGTGATGCCGGTGAGGGGGAGCCTGGCCTTCAATTGTAGGACTGCTTCAGCGCGTCGAGCTCGGCCAGGGTCTTGCGGAGGATGTTGACGACCTTGTGGATCTCGGAGCCGTAGAGGCGGAGCTCGGCGTCACAGTCGGTCATGGCGTAGACGGCTTCGTCTTTCTCGAGGCGGTCGCGCTCGAAGCGGAGGCGTTCGGTCAGCTCTTCGATCTCGGTGATGAGGATGAAGTTGATGTCTTTTTCACCGAGGTATCGCTTGCATTGAGGGCAGTAGATGGAGCGGTCCTGTGACGTTTCGACAAGCTCGAAAACGAACTGTCTCTGGCACTGCGGGCACTCGAAGACCTCGGGTAACACGGCGTCATCCTCTGCTCTGATTGTGCCATTGAAAGGAGGGAAATCGCCGGAATTCGGAGCTTGACCATGGCGTTAGGCGGCGTGTAGCATCGATGTCCTTCGCCGCCGCGCGCGCCCGCGCCTGACCTCATTGCTGGGAGGTCGTTCAATGGTAGGACAGCTGGCTCTGGACCAGCATATCGGGGTTCAACTCCCTGCCTCCCAGCCAGCGGGCACGGCGCCGTGCGTTTGTTGGCCCAACCTGCACGACGACGGCTGCTGATCGGAAACTTCAGCGTTCCGCCAGGTTCGTTCTGCCCGGCTTATCATCGGCACGATGCCTGTCCGCGTGGGCGAATTCGTATTCGATCGCGAGCGGCGCGAGCTGCGACGCGGCTCCCAGCAGGTTCACCTCACGCCCAAGGCGTTTCAGCTCCTTTCAATGCTCATCGATGCACGACCAAGAGCGATTGCGCAAGAGACGCTTCACGATGCGCTCTGGCCGGAGACGCATGTAAGCGAAGGAAGTCTTCACAACCTCATTCATGAGCTGCGGCGGAGACTGGACGATACGAATCACGAGGTGATCAAGACTTCGTACGGTTATGGGTTTTCGTTTGCGGCGGAGGCCCTTGATGACCGTCTGACTCCTGCGCCGTGTGTGATCACGATCGGCGATGCCGATTTCATTCTGCTGGAAGGGGAAAACGTGATCGGCCGGGACTGGAACGCCACGGTGCGCATTGATGCGCCTTCCATCTCGCGCCACCACGCGCGGATTCGTGTCACCGGCGGTCACGCCACGATTGAAGATCTCGGGAGCAAGAACGGTACGACGGTCGGCGGCCGGAGATTGCGAACCGCACACGAGCTGCACGACGGGGAACAGATCCTTTTCGGCACGGTCGCAGCGAAGTTCCGCATTCTGCCGGTCAAAGGTCCTACTGAGTCGGCTTCTCGTTGAGGAACCTCTGGACTTGTGCAGAGGTTCCCTGATTGGAAGAGAGTATTCTTTGATTCCCTCGTGACACTACAGAACGGTACGCGCCTCGGCCCGTACGAGATCCTTGCGCCGCTCGGCGCCGGCGGCATGGGAGAGGTCTACCGCGCCCGCGACACGCGCCTCGGCCGCAGTGTTGCGATCAAGATCCTGTCTTCCGAGTTTGCTCGCGACGTTCGACTCCGCCGGCGCCTGGAGCGCGAGGCGAAGGCAATCTCCGCTCTCAATCATCCTCATATCTGCACGCTCCACGACGTGGGAACTGACAACGGCGTCGATTACCTCGTCCTCGAACATTGTGAGGGAAAGACACTGGCCCGCCGCGTCGCGGATGGCGCTCTTCCCATCGAACAACTCCTCGATTACGGAAGCCAGATCGCCGACGCACTGGAGAAAGCGCACCGGCACGGCATCATCCATCGCGATCTGAAGCCTTCCAACATCATGATCACGAAATCGGGAGCGAAGGTCCTCGACTTTGGTCTCGCCAAGGAACGCGTAGCCGCCGCCCCGGACCATTCGACGATGCATCAGGACAGCGATGAAGGAACCCTGGTCGGTACGATCCAGTACATGGCACCCGAAACTTTACAGGGTAAAGATGCCGACGCGCGAAGCGACATCTTCGCGCTCGGTCTGATCCTCTACGAGATGCTGACGGGCAGCCCTGCATTTACCGCATCGAGCAAGGCTGGACTCATCGCCGCGATTCTGGAGCGCGAGCCGGCGCCGGTCAGCGCATCACCACGTGATGTTCCTGCGGTACTTGCTCGCCTCATCAAAGCATGCCTCGCGAAAAATCCTGACGATCGCATCCAGTCTGCGCATGACGTCCTCCTGCAACTGCAGTGGATGAAGGAAGCGGAACGCTCGCCACGCCTCCGTCCAGAAAACAGGGTCTGGCCGGTCATCGTTGGAGTCCTCATTGCTACCGCGGTTGCGGTTGCAGCGGTCAGCGCGTTCCTGATGTTGCGGCCGCCACGAAACGAACCTGCAATCCGCCGCCTCTCGATCACATTGCCCGGTGAAGCGCCAGTCGGTTTTACACAGAGCGGCGGCAACCTGTTCGCGATCTCCCGGGATGGAAAACGGCTCGCGTATATCGGACCGCAGCAGGCGCTCTATGTTCGTGATCTCGATGCCTTGACAGTCAGACGGCTAGCCGGAACCGAAAAGGCCTCAAATCCCTTTTTTTCCTACGACGGAACCTCGTTGGGCTTCGAGGCCGATCGCAAGTTGAAGAAGATTTCGCTCACCGGCGGCAATCCGGTGACGATCTGTGAAGGAGTGACCGTACGCGGGGCGGTGTGGGGAAAGGACGACATGATTACATTCGGTCAGGCGATGGGCGTCCCGATGCGAGTTCCCGCCGGCGGTGGTGCTGCCGTACCGTTGTCGGCTTCCAAATTTCTTCGTTTGCCCTCGCTCCTTTCAGGCGAGGACGAGGTACTGTTCACGCTCTACAACGAGGGAGGAAATCCGGACGATCATGACCTCGTCCTTCTGACACCTCGCGACGGCAAGCTCCGGACGATTCTACCGTCCGCGAGTCACGGTCAATACGTGTCTACGGGCCGCCTGATCTTTCTGCGAGCTCGTTCGATTTACAGCGTCGCGTTCGATCGGCGCAAGATGGAGATCACCGGCACTCCGAAACCGATCCTCGACGACGTCGCCGCTTTCCCTCCGCAAGGTCTCGCCTACATCGCGACGACCAACGGTAATCTGTATTACCTTCCTCACGACGAATCCGCCGATCAGCGGCAACTGGTGTGGTCCGATCGCGCCGGACGCGTAACACTCGTGACGGACAAGCTCCAGGGGTACGGGCATGCCGGTGGCCCGGAGCTCTCACCGGACGGGAAGCAGATTCTCACCTCGATCTGCCTTCGTGGGGAATGCGACATCTGGCGCTATGAAATCGAGCGTGAAAGCTGGAACCGCGTGACATCCGACGGACGTAGTTGCAGCCCCTGCTGGTCACCCGACGGGCGATCCATCGCATACAGTTCGAATCGAACCGGGCCATACAACGTCTTCATCGTACCGACCGACGCGAGCGTGGGACCGCGCCAGATCACTCACGGTTCGACATGGGTATTCCCTCAGGCGTGGTCGCCCGACGGAAAGGTGCTCGCCACATTCGAGGGCACCGCGGCCACGGCAGGAGACATCTCTTTCGTGGCGCTCGACGGAAACCGCCGAACGCCTTACGTCACGACGGACGCTGCCGAGGAATCCCCGAACTTCTCGCCCGACGGTCGATGGCTGGCCTACACGTCGACTCAGTCCGGCAAAACGGAAGTCTATGTGCGCGCGACTGACGGTCAAGGAGCGACGTGGAAAATATCCGATGACGGAGGCACGTCACCGCGCTGGCGAGGCGATGGGAAAGAGCTGTTCTACATGCGACAGAGAGTGATGATGGCCGCAGCGA
Source organism: Thermoanaerobaculia bacterium (assembly GCA_035544675.1). Lineage (GTDB taxonomy): Bacteria > Acidobacteriota > Thermoanaerobaculia > Gp7-AA8 > Gp7-AA8 > DATKCA01. The sequence goes on from DATKCA010000065.1 coordinate 34,094, forward strand.
TCAGAACAGTTCCTGAGTTTCACGCCGCAAAACCGTACGCTCTCTTCGAGGGCAATTTCGATGAATATTTCGATGTGACGCGCGACGGTCAGCGTTTTATCCTGACTACGCGGTATCGCGAACCTGCGCTACGAACGCAAATCAACGTAGTCGAGGGTCTTTTCGCCCGGCAGTAGGCTGTAGCTCGGTCACCGCGATCTGACATGCGCTTTGCGAAGCCCGCCGCAACCACGAGCCGCGGGCAACAACCTGAATGGGCCGAACGGAGCCAGGGTCCGCTGCCCATACTTCGACAAGTGACACGGCATAAATCGGCAAACCAAGCCGTACAGCTTCGGTGTGATCTCCACGCGATGGGCGCGCCATGTTGTGCGGATGCGTGTGTGCGATGGCAATGGTTCCGGGCGGAATCGCACCGCGAAACGTCTCCTTGCGCGAGAACTGGACGCGGGGCCAGAAGAGCATCACCATCGACCCATCATCGTTGCGGACGAGGAACGATGCCGCTTCGGTGCGACCGAGGATCCCGTCGCTCCGCTTCACGAGTTGTGCGAATGCGCTCATGAGGCATGGATCGACGCTCGCCCCGGAAACAACTTGCGGCGTACCCACCTGGAGAACGAAGAGCCACGAAGCGAGAAGCATCGTGGCGCAAGGTCGGTCTCAATCTCCGGGAGAGTTTTATGGACTTCTCACCGACTTCTCATTTCTACGGTGCGTGGAGTTTGGGTGTTAGCGGACTGTGGACGCGGGTTGCTCGTGGTTGATGTACGAGTCGGTGCCGATGGCGACGGAGCACAGGATCGTCGTAAGTTATTGTGCGAGTTTTGTTTTCGACCGACCGCTGTTCAGCCGCACAACACCAAGAGGAGCGTCATGACGCGAGCAGGAGAGTTAGATAATTATCCCTGCCTCCCAGCCACCGCGTACGACGCGCCCATGCGCAGGGTGGCAAACTGTCCTTCACGTTTCCAGCAACTTTCAGCTCACAGGCTCGCCGCCCATCTCGCGATTGTCTCGGCGACCTGTTGCTCCTCACCGGTGTACATGTGGTCCGCTCGGACGATGATCGCCGTGTCTACGCGGCGGGGTCCGCGCGGATGACGCCCGATCGCCGATCTCAGAAGCTTCAGAGTTTCTTCCGTTCCCACTTCCGACTCCCGCGTTCCGAAAAATGCCAGCAGCGGACACGTGATGCGCGTGACGCCGGGATTCGACATCTTCACACCGAAGAAG
>DATKCA010000066.1:0-2245 GCA_035544675.1 Thermoanaerobaculia bacterium
CGTGCAGTACGTGATCGAGGAGCGCTTCGTCGTCGCACTCAGCGACCCTGGTGAGGATTCAGGAAAGACGACGATTCATCTCGTGGAGGCGGAGTCCGCGCAGCAGGCCCTCAGCGACTACGCGAACCGCGTCGAAACCCGGCTCCTCGGGATCACCGAGCGAGCCGACAACACCGTCTCCGCCACCGCCTGGCGGAAGGAGCGCCTGTACAGGTTGCGGGCGCGGCCGGCCACTGAAGAAGATTCTCCGAAGTGACGCGCGCCGGCCGCTCACTCCGGGAACGCGAAGAGGCGGTAGATCTTCTCGCCCGCCTGCACGATGGCGCTGGCGCGCTCGTTCTGCGAGTCGCCGGAGATCCCGACGACCTCCGCACCGATCGCGGCGGCGTAACGGGTGACCGCGTCCTGCGGGTCCGCCGCGGCGATGCGGTCGCGTGTGGAGCGGGCCGAGCGCACTTCGACGTCGCCCTCCATGACCAGGACCCGCTCGATGATGAATAGTTTCTCCGCCACGGGAGCATCATCGGCGAGGGAGCGGCAGAGAGGCGTCCGGCGGTCGTGAGTTGACCGTTAATTGTGGTGAGTGCAGGAGCGCGCGGCGCTCCACCTACTCGCCGGACTGGGCTGGGAAGCTGAGGACGTTCGGCATCGGCTTTCCGGCACGCAGCGCGGTGGCCAGTTCGGTGAGGACGGCCGAGAACATCTCGATGTCGAACGGCTTGCGGAGGATCGAGTTCACGACGTTGCCGTCGAGGCGCGGGACGTGCGCGTCGTGCATGGCCGTGACGACCAGAACGGCCGGACGGCGCTCGAACGAGCCGAGCCGCTGGACGAGGTCGTAGCCGTTGATGCGGGGCATCATCAGATCGATGACGGCGATGAGGTAGTCGTTGGCGGTCAGCTTCTCCAACGCCTCGACGCCGTCGCGCGCCGTATCGACATCGAAGCCGGCGCGGGTGGCAACCAGCTTCAGCAGCGATCTGAGGGCAGGGTCATCATCGACGACCAGGATGCGATCCATTGCGCGCGGTGATGCAAACTTCGTGCGCGGGCGTACCGGAGCGACAGCACAGGACCGTGGGCACCCTCCGCCAGGCAGTCCCTGCCGAGTGAGCCACGCACTATGCTTATGGCGAGGAGCCGTTCTGATGAGAGTGCTGCGATTCGTGCTGCTGATGTTTCTCGCCCTTCCCGCGTTCGCGGACAAGGCCACGTTCGCCGGCGGATGCTTCTGGTGCATGGAGCCGCCGTTCGAGAGCCTGCGCGGCGTCCGCTCCGTCGTCTCGGGCTACATCGGCGGACGGACCGTGAACCCGACGTACGAAGACATCACGGGCGGCCGGACCGGTCACTACGAAGCGGTGGAGATCGTCTACGACCCCAGGCAGATCACCTACGAGAAGCTGCTGGAGGTGTTCTGGCGCAACATCGACCCGATGGACGATACCGGCCAGTTCTGCGACAAAGGCAGCCAGTACCGCTCGGCGATCTTCGCGCACAACGACGAGCAGCGGCGTCTGGCGCAGACCTCCAGGGAAGGAATCGAGCGCAACAACCGCATCAAGGTGGTGACGCAGATCCTGCGCGCCACTCCGTTCACGCGAGCCGAGGAGTATCACCAGGACTACGCCAGAAAGAACCCGGTGCGGTACAAGTTCTACCGCTTCAACTGCGGGCGGGACGCGCGGCTGGCGGCGGTGTGGGGACGGGAGTAGATCGATGTTCGATCTCGCATGAGCCGCGGCTTCCTCTCCGCCCTGGCCGGCATCGGCATGACGGTCTTCTCGTGGTATGGACCGTGGGCGTGGCCCGCGTGGCCCGCGTTCGCGGCGCTGCAACTGGTGTTCGGCAAGGGACAGGACTGGATCGAGCTGCCGTACAACACGCGCGCGATGGTGCTGGTCGCGCTGATCGCGATCAACGTGGGCGCGTGGAGTGGCGTCGCGTATGGAATCGCCACCCTGACCCGCCGTTTCGCGTCCCGATGGCGTACTCTCTAGGCATCCCACGCATGAAACGTTGAGCCATGCTGCGCAGACTCCTGATCGCGCTCGCCGTCGTCGCGCTTCTCGCGCTCGTCGTCTGGCGGGCTACCCGTCCCGACCCGATTCCGGTGCGGAGCGCAGCGATCGACCGCGGCCGCGTGGAGCGGACCGTCGCCAACACGCGCGCCGGAACGGTCAACGCCTGCCGCCGGGCCAGGCTGGCCCCGCCGTCGGGAGGAGCCATCGCCGCGCTGCCGGTT
>DATKCA010000067.1:0-12677 GCA_035544675.1 Thermoanaerobaculia bacterium
TCGATGCCCGAACGGTCGATCCAGTACCGTCCAATCATCACACCGGCGATCTTGCGGCTGTTCCGGATGTCGATGAGGGGATTGGCGTCCAGCAACAACAGATCCGCATTCTTTCCCACGGCGATCCGGCCGCTGTTGTGAGTATCGCCGAGGAAGTCGGCGACATTCGATGTTCCCGTCATCAGAGCGTCGCGCGGCGAGAGACCGGCGCGCACCAGTAGCTCCAATTCGTCATGAACCGAAAATCCGGGAACCGCGAACCATGTCGTGTCCGTGCCCAGCAGTAGACGCACACCGTTACGGTCGAGAAATGGCGCGAACTGCAACCCTAAGTCATGCGTCTCCTTGAGACGTGCGTAGCCGACACGACCCAGGTTGCGGTATGCGCGGTCGTTGGGGTCGCGAACACGGTCGTACCAATAATCGGCAAGGAAGCGGGTCTCGGCACGCCGGAGAAGTCGTTCCCGACCGGCCTCGGTGATGCAATCGTAAAATGTCGAAACATGGAGCGTGGGCGTGACAAACACCCCTTCGCGCGCGAGGCGCCCGACGAATGCCCCATGGAGAGCCTGATCCGGAGGCCGGCGGTCGAAGAGCATCAACGACTCTTCGAGGTGTTCCATGGATTGCAGCCGCAGATTCTCATCTTCGCCGAGACGGATCTGAGGATGACCCGCAACCGGCATCTCGAGCCGATCCGCGGTTTCGATGATGGCGCGAAAGGCAGGCTTGATGATTCCGCTGTAGACCTTGATGCAGTCGTAGCCGGCTCGATGCTGCTCTTGAACGGCTGCACGTGCTTCGGCGACCGTCTCGACCCAGGCGCCGAGTTGTGGGCCACAGGTATAGTAGCGCGGTCCAATCAATCGTCCCGAGCCGATCTCCTTCTTCGCCAGCAGGTCGCGCTCGGAACCAGTCATGTTCCGGACCGTCGTCACTCCATTCGCCAGATAGAGGAACAGGTCCTCGTCGTCGTAAAGCTCACCATCGTCGCCGGTGTAGTGATGAACGTGCATGTCAGCGAGGCCTGGGAGGAGGAACTTGCCACGTGCGTCGATCGCCGGGCCGCCCGGCGCGTGAGCCGAGGTGGGTTCGATCGACAGGATCCTGCCGCTCTCGATCCGGACGTCGCGATGGTCCAGAAGGGCTCCGCGATCGACATCAACGATCGTGACGTCGCGAATCGTCACCTGGTCGAACGAGTGGGTGTACTGGTCCAGGGGCTTTGCGCAGCCCGCCGTGGCGACGGCGATCAACAGCCCTGTGACGCATCGGAGGACGGGCCCCCGCCTCTCGCGTTCCCGCATGGCTCCATGATCGCGCATAACGCCGGGCGGAGTTGGATTCCGACGATATTTGGCTGGGAGTACTGGACGAAGTTCGAACCGGTGCGGTTGGTCCGGTCGCGTGACCGGCCGCCTCGCCGAGGCAAGTGTGTCGTCAGAGAATCTGGTCCATTCCCCGAACGACACCGGTGAACTGGGGCACCTTGCGAATCGCCAGCATCGTCCCGGCGATGTAGGGTCCGGCTCCGGTTCCACCGTCGTAGGAAATCGTCAGTCGTTCGTCCAGACGCCCGAAACGTACTTCGAGGCCGATCGTGTATCCCGGTAGACGGATCGAGTGAATCCGCGATCCGTTCACTTCCGCACCGCGCGCTTCGCTGAGTCCTACGGTGTTTTCGATCGGCACCTCGACCTCCGGCGTCCGCACGCGTGATAGCTTCGACGCCAACTCGCGCGCCGTACCGCTAGGCGCGTCCATCTTCCCAGCGTACGCGCTGTCGATCACTTCCCATGTCGGGAGATACTTCGCGGCCTCCACAGCGAACTTTTGCAGCAGCGCAGCTGTGATTGCGAAGTTGCCGACTGCAAGCACGCCGACACCGGCGCTCACCGCTTCATCGTGGATCGACGCGAAGTCCGCATCAGTGAGGCCGGAGCTGCCGACGACGACATGAACACGTTTTCGTACCGCCGTCAGCACGTTCATCTTCACGACTGCAGCGCTGGTGTAGTCGACGAAGACATCGGCAGGATCGGCCAGCGCGTCCTCCGCCGATGCGACGATCGTCACGTCTCCGAACGTCTGACCGGCAGCACCGCGCGCGATTGCTCCGACAAGGCGAAGGTCATCAGCCCGTTGGATTTCTTCAGCGAGAGGTTTCCCGACCCAACCCGTGACCCCAGCGACGATGACACGAAGCATCTGCGGATCATACCGGGAATGCGATGCCCATTCGGCCGGGCGCAGTTCGAACGTCCTTGGTGGGTACGCTGACCAAGTGCCAGCCGATGAACCGCTTGACGAATGGCCGGGAGGAAGGGCCGAAGCTCGAACCGCGCTGCTCCTCTGGGGCCCGGGCCTCATCGTCGGCGATGAGGACACGCGCACGGCGATCGTCGATCAAGGCACACAAGGGAGGCGAATGGTGAACGTTGCTCCCTTCCCTTCCCCCTCACTCGTGACCTCGACCGAGCCGCGGTGCAATTCGATGATGTGCTTGACGATGGATAGTCCGAGACCGAGCCCGGCGAAGCGCCTTTCCGTAGCCTGGGCCCGTCGCTCGAAGACGTGGGGGAGAAACTCCGCCGAGATCCCCTCGCCCGTGTCGGACACTGCGATGATCCCGAACGACCCGTCGCGCGACAAACGAGTTTCGATCGAGCCGCCGGCCGGAGTGAATTTGACGGCATTGTTGAGGAGGTTGCTGAGTACCTGACGCAGGCGCGCCACGTCGCCGTCGACGAAGACGGGCTCGTCGACCTGCTTTCTGAGCGAGACGTTGTTGGCCGCTGCGATGGGCCGCATGCCGCTCACGCTGTCCTCGATGACCTCCCGCAGATCGACCTTCACCTCGGTGATGGCGAATTTGTTGGTGATGATCCGCGAGACATCGAGCAAGTCGTCGATCAGTTGAGCCTGAACCGCAGCGCTGCTGGCAATGGAGCGCGCCGCTTCCGACATCATCGCGGCATCCGGACTATCCAGCAGCAGCTGCGCCCATCCCTTGATCGACGTGAGAGGCGCACGCAGCTCGTGCGAGACGGCGCTGAAAAAATCGTCCTTCGCCTGAATGGCGCTCCTCGCCTCCTCGTACAACTGATTCATCTGCTCGGCCAGCGACTGGGATCGAACGTTGGCCACGACGAGATTCCCGTTGGCTTCGCGAAGGGCGTCCATGAGTCCTTCGAGCTCTGCCCGGACGTCGGCGGCCGTCTGTTCCCGGCTTTCCAGCTGCGCTTCCTGAGCTACGATCGCCTCTTCGCGGGATTGGAGAGCCTGTTCGCGCTTGCGAACCTGCGCGTCAGGGTCGTGCTCGCTGTGCTGTTTTCGGCGTTTCGGCATCGTCAAGGCCTTTTCTTCCGCGTTTGCGGCTCTCGTACCGAAGGCGCGGCACCTGAGCTCTCGTGGGGATGACCCGTGAGGAGTCCGTTGTAGTCCCTCAGCCGCGCACCGATCTCGATGCCGGTTTTGTTGATCTCGTAGGCGCGGATTTCTTTACTGTGCGCGCTGCCGCGCACCTTGACCACCGAAATTACCCGTTGCAGGCAACCCTTCAGCTCAATGTAGCGCTGCATGATGATCACGTCCGTGAGAAACGCCGTCCCGTGCGGACTGAAGCGAAGCTCCGTGTACGTGTCCTCCAGCTCCGCGGTCATCATCATCGTGACACCCATCCCGGTCAGGACGGCGACCATGCGGTAGAGCGATTCACGGAAGTCTTCCCGAAACGTCGGGGCGAGCGCAAGCTCGAACCCGGAGAGGGAATCGACGACGAGCCGCCGCGCCTTCAGGCGCTCGACCTGTTCGACGATCTCATAGAGAGTCTCGTCGATCGACAGATCGAGTGGCCGTGAATGGATGACGCCGACTTTTCCTTCCTGGATCATCTTTCCGAACTTGCGGCCGCCCGGGGGCGTCTGTGAGTATTCGTTGGGACGCTTCTCGAAGACGGCGAGGATGCCGGGCTCGTCATGGCGAATCCCGGCCATGATGAACTCCGTAGCCAGAACGCTCTTGCCCGAGCCGGACGGGCCGGCAACGAGCACCGAGTACCCCTCCGGAATGCCCCCTCCGAGCATCTCGTCCAGTTCGTCGATGTCGAGCAGCAGACGTTTGCGCGAAACGAGCTTCGCATCCTCGGATGGACCGACGATGACTCGCGGGAACACATCGATGCCCCCGTCCGTGATTCGAAAGGTGTGCAGGCCGGGAACGGGACCCTGTCCGCGCATCTTCTTCACCTGAATCTTCCGGACCATCGAATTGCGGTCCAGACTCTGGTGCAGCCACAGAAGTCCGTCGGCCACGGTGAAGACCGGATCGTGCTCTGCTTCGTTCGGCTGATACTCGCCGATGAGAAACGTCGTGGCCTCCCATCCGGTCAGGCGGATGGCGAGTTGCTGTACGAAGCTCTGGAGGTTCAGACCGCCGTCCCGCGATCCCTCGGCCACCTGCGCGACCGTTCGAAACGAATCGACGAACACCAGGCCGGGGTTGGTCGCCTCGACTTCCGCGGTGATCCGCTCGAGCAGCTGATCGAGCGTTCCCTCCACGATGTCCTGTCCGACGCTGACGAAGCGGATCGAGTCGCCGACGCGATCCAGATCGAAGAATTGATACTGCTGCTGATATCGCAGCATTTTCAGAGGAGGCTCGCCGACGACCGTGAAGTACACGGCTCGCCGCTCCGGAGTGGCGAGCCCGAACATGATCTGGTGCGCGAGCGTGGTCTTGCCCGAGCCCGGAACCCCGACGATGAGATTGAAGGAGAACTCCGGCAACCCTCCGCCCAGGATCTGGTCGAGCCCCGTCACGCTGGTCGGAAGCTGTCGAATTGCAACTTTGTCGGTCATGCTTTTTTCCTCGTCGGCCGGCCGTCGGAAAACCCGTCGGGCCACGCCTTTTCCAGGTAACGCGTCGTCAGGGATCTACCGATCAGCGTGGTGAGCAGTTCTGCAAACGTCGCGAACATCGCAGCCGCAGCGTCGGTTGCCTCCGAAGGAGCCTGCCCCTCCAGCCAGACAGTCATCCGAGCATACGGCTCGTCCGGCGTAGAATCGTCGCCACTGCGTTCGTCGACTGGGAACTCCCGTTGGGCCAGATCGAAGGCCCGTCCCCACAGCGCCTCGACACCGGCGGAGCTGATGAGCGGATCGAGGACGGCGACGAGGTCGTCGTGCGTGAGACGTGCCGCCGCGGCCACGGCGCCAGCACCGGTCGTCGAACCGACGCGGCGCGTGATCACGCGGGCGAGACGCTGCCGCAGGACGGTCGATTCTGACTTCATACCTGTCAATCTATGTCGGGGCGGCGCGAGTCGTCCAGGTGGTCGAGGGTCATGGTCTCCACCCTCCCCTGGAGGCGGCTGCTGCGTGCGCGCCGCGACAGCCAAAGAAGACATTGCCTCGTCCGGCTGCTGATGTCAGTCGTCGCGGGGACGAGCTCAGGACCACGACCCGTTCCCATCGCGGCTGCTCGTGACGACGTGCACTGCTGATCCGATCCAACGCGACCTCAGCCTGGCTCGACCATTCGACTTGCGGAGAAGCTTGCGGACTCGGCCGTACATGCCTTTTGGGTATGCACGTCTTTAGCCACACAGGCAACGGTTTGGCTTACTCGTTGCCAAATAGAAAAGGCGGCCGTCCGACGGCTGGAGCCCAAGGCGATCGGCCGCGAGTACCCGACGAAAGGGGCGGCAAGCCGAAGTCACCGCCGGCCTCCGGGCCGGTCTCCATGCACGCGCAGGCTCACGCAAGACCAACGTACCGCCGGCCTCCGGCCGGTCGCCATGGACGCGCAGGTTCACGCGAGACCAACGCCGGCTTCCGGCCGTCGCTGCCCCACTCATCGAGAATCGAGATGACGAATCGGCGGAACGTTTGAGTCCCTCTCTCCCTGTCTCCCGGAGCCGGCCGAGCGGCATTCCCTCCGGGCCGGTGCGCGATTCCGATCCCTTCGCGGCGCTCGTGAGCCTGTTACAATCGCGCGGATACGACGAGAGGCAGAGCGGTGAGCAAGAAGTGGTACAACTATTTTGTCGTCACTCCTCCATCGGAGAGTCCGCCGGAAGCGGCGCGGGAGGCGCGAACTCCCCCGCCCCGCCGCGCCGCCGATCTCGTGGCCGACGCCGAGGGTGATGCCACCTTCGCCGCACCGGTGGCCACGCCCGCCGATCTGGCCGAGATCTACGACTCGGCGCAGATCACGACGCCCCCTCACGGCTACACCGTATTGAAGGTTGCCGACATGCTCCGCAGCGAGCACATTCGCGACCTGCCGCCGGACGTGAAAAAGAAGTCGGTGATGGTCGCCCTCGACGCCGCCGGCGTGAAGGTCTCCGAGATCGTCGAAGACGCGGTGCAGCGCGATCGCGCCCTCGACACCTACGAGCGAGTTCTGCAGAAAGCCCTCGAAGACCTCTGCGCGCGGAAAGAGCTGGAGAACCGGCAGATCGAAGAGGAGATCAACGAGCGCGTCGCCGAGTTGCGCGCGCGGATCGATCAGAACAACGCGGAGACGAGCAGGGAGCAGAGCGACCTGATCGCCTGGCGGGCGCGCAAGCGTCAGGAAGAAGAGCGGATCGCCGAGGCGATCGGCTACTTCGTGTCGCCGAACCCGATCACTACGATCGGGGCGGCAACGAGAAACCAAGGAGGCTCCGATGTTCGCTAGGCTGGGTCGTCTCTTCCGTGCATGGATGGGATTCTTCATCTCCATGGGTGAGGATCCCGAAGTGATGCTCCAGGACGCCATCGAGGAGATGCGCATCACCATGCCCAAGCTCAACTCGGTGCTCGTCGCCACCCGGGCCACGGTGATCCGGCTGGAGGAGGAACGCGACCAGCTCCGGCGGCAGGACAAAAATCTGACGGCATCCATCCAGGCGGCGCTCCGCGATGGATCGGCGGAAGCCCGCAGAGTGGCCGAGGACGACGCCATTCAGCTGCAGCAGATCCGCATCGATCTCGCCAGCACCGAGGAGCAGTGGGCGTCGGCACAGCGGGCGCACGAGAGCGCCCAGATGTCGGTGGACATGCTCAAGGGAAAGCTGAAGGAGAAGATCGAAACCTGCCAGCGCGCTCTCAAGGAGCGGCAGAAGGCCGTGGTCATGAAGACCGCCGTCGACGCCATCGTCGAACTGCAGGCGTACGGCGTGGCGTCCACCACCGACAAGTTCCTCGAGCAGATCAAGCAGGAAGTGGCCGAATCGAAGGCCGCCGTCGAAGTGGCCACCGGCTCGATCGATACGAAGTCCATCGAGCGCGAGCGGATGTCCCGCAAGGTCAAGGCCGCCGGCATCCTCCAGCAGTTCGAGGTGGAGATGGGCATGGTCCGCCCCACGGTGGTTCCCGAATCGACGACTACCCCGAGTGTGGGAGAGCGCGCCGGGGTGAAGCAGGGCTCGTAGCCGACGGCCATGGCGCCTTCCGAAGAAGATGTCTCGGCCGGCTCGATTCTGCGGGAGCTGATCTTCAACCAATACCAGGCCATCGTGCTCGGTGGCGTGGCCGTGGTCTCGGCGCTGACGCTCAACCCGCTGCCGATGCTCGTCTGGCTCGGCACCGAACTGGTCCTCCTGCCGGTGCTCGACTCCGGTCCGCTGCGGCGTCTCGTGGCCCGGCGCCGCCGTGAAATCTCGAGAACCAAAGCCGCCGAAGGGCGCGCACGGCAGATCGCCTCCTTCGACACCCAGTATGCCCGGCGCTACGAAGGGATGGAGAAGCTCTGCCGGACGATCGAGGCGAACTACGAGAGCCTCTCGGGCATCTCGCAGGCGTACCTGTCGGAGCAGCGAGGCAAACTGGACAACATCCTCGACGGCTGCCTGCACCGGATGCTCGCCCTCCAGCGATACGAGAAACTGCCGCTCAACCGCAAGCCCCAGGAGATTGCAAAGCAGATCGAAGATCTGGAGAAGGAGCTGGCCGGACCGGACCTGATCGACCGGGCCCGGGCGGCGCTTCTGAAGAATCTGGAGCTGAAACGAAAGCTCCTGGCTTCGTACTCGGAGGTGGGCGGCACGATCAAGGCGCTCTCGACGGAGCTCGATTCCATGGCCTCACTGCTGGAAGTGCTCCATCAGAGCTCGATCTCGCTGCGCGATCCGCATGCGATCTCCGAGGAGCTCGACACGATCGTGCGGCAATCGGAAGACTCCGAGCGGGCCGTCCGGGAAATGGAGGCATTGCTGCGCAGCGACACCGGATCGTGGGGCGGCCGCGTGCCGGATGACGCGGCGCCGGCCTCGACGCGGCCCCGCCAGAGAGTGAGAGGGCGGTGAGCGGCGCATTCGATCGTTATCCGGACTGGGCACGAACGCTCGCCCACGGCATCCGGGCGCGTCTCGGCAACACGTTCGTGCTGCACGGCAACACGCACGACCTCGTGTCCGTGCCGAAGTCGCCGGACGCACCGCGGCAGAGCGGCGACTTCGTGCCTCTGACGAACTTCCTGGCGGACTTCGTCTTCGGCCAGCGTGAAGTGGTCATCGAATACCAGCGGGCGAATGGTCCCGCGTTCCACACGCGCGCCTCGCACAAACACTTCACCGATGTAGTGTCGGTCGTGGATGCGGTCCACGGCACCGAGCTGGCGCGATCGCTTCCCCGCGAGCCGTCCGTGTTCTTCCCGCTGCTCGATTCGTTCCTCAAGCAGGTCATCCACCGGGAGGCGCCGCTGGGCGTGGCCATCATCTTTCCTTACGTGGAGACCCTCATCCCCGAGTCGGGCGAATCGGGCGCCGAGGACCGCGCGGTGCGCGTGTTCATTCAGAAGTGGGCCACCGATCCGGCCCTGCTGGCGGCGAACGTCACCTTCGTCCTGATGACCGAGAACCTCGCGGACATCAGCGCCCGGATCGTGCGCTCGCCGCAGACGGTGGAGATCGAAGTGAAGCGGCCGGACAGTGCCGAGCGGCTTCAGTATCTTCAGGCCATCCGCGACGCCGAGTGGTTCGACAGGAATTCGGAGTTGCCTGCCGAGCGCCTGGCCCAGCTCACCTCCGGCCTGACGCGCATCCAGTTGCGCCAGATCCTGTCGTCGGTCGACGAGCACGGAACCAGGCTCGATACGACCACGCTCCGGAACCAGAAGAAGGCGGTGATCGAAGCGGAGTGTTTCGGTCTGCTCGAGTACGTGGAGTCGCGCTTCGCGCTCGACATGGTGTCGGGCCACGAAGGAATCAAGGAGAAGATGCGCCGCGCCGCCCGCGCCATTCTGGCCGGCCGGCTGCGCGGTGTTCCGATGGGATATCTGATCGCCGGTCCGGTCGGTTCGGCCAAGACGTTCCTCGTCAACTGCTTCACCGGCGAGATCGGTTTCCCCTGTGTGCAATTCCTGAACTTCCGCTCGCAGTGGCAGGGAGTGACCGAGGGCAACCTCGAAAAGATCCTCAAGCTGCTGCGGGCCATGTGGCCGGTGGGGGTGATCATCGACGAAGCCGACGCCTTCCTCGGCGATCGCAACCAGCAGGGTGATTCCGGGACGTCCAACCGCGTCTTCGCGCAGTTGTCATCGTTCATGGGGAACACCGAGTACCGCGGGAAGATCGTCTGGTTCCTGATCACCTGCCGCCCCGACCTGCTGCCGGTGGACATCAAGCGTCAGGGCCGCGCGGAAGAACACCTGGCGCTGTTCTATCCCGAAACGGCGGAGGAGCACGACGCGCTCTTCCGGATCATGTTGAAGAAGAGCGGCATGAAGACCGACGTGCAGTCGATCGCGGAAGTCGCCGACGACGCTTCGGGATTGTCGGGTGCCGACATCGAGGCCATTCTGGCGCGTGCGCTTCTCGCATCGGATGCGGCGGGCGCCGCGATCGACCACGCAGTGTCGCTCGAAACGCTGCGCCATGCCTTCGCCGATTTCATCCCGGCCACGAGCCCGCTCGAGCGCGAGCTGCAGATCCTGGTCGCCGTTCAGGAGTGCACCTCACGGGAAGTGCTCCCGGAGAGCTACCGCTCGATGGAGCGGTCCACGGTGCAGGAGCGGATCAATGAGCTGCGCAGACTCCTGATCTCCTGACACGACGATTCAGCGTGGCGACGCGACTGATTCCTTGACACGTCCCGATGCTTACGGGACGATACGCTCACTCCCACGAGACGGTTCTCGGATCCAACAATTCGGAGGTCGATGTGTCGCGCACTCCTCTGTTCGATTCACTCCGGCGGGCTCTGCGGCTCGCGGCGATCGCCGCGCGCCAGCGCCCGGATGTCCCCCCGATCGATGAACTGATCTCCATGCCGCGCACGCGCCGCCGCTTCATGCGCGACTCGGCACTGGCCACGGCCGGCCTCGTGGTGGCATGCCAGCGGCGCCCCGCGGAGACTCCCGTCATCGCAATGCCGGAGAGGCCGGGGAACGCCGGCGCCACGCGCATCGCCATCGTCGGTGGCGGCATGGCCGGGCTCAACACCGCCTGGAAGCTGAAGAAGGCCGGACTCGAGGCGAAGATCTTCGAGGGCGCCGATCGGACGGGGGGGCGCATCTTCACGGCCAGCAATCTCCTGGGCGACGGTCTGACCACGGAGCTGGGGGGCGAGTTCATCGACAGCACGCACGAGGAGATGCTGGCGCTGATGGATGAGTTCTCGCTCGAGCGGCTCGACACGCTGGGAGCCGGCGCCGCAGATCTGACGCCCGAGACCTATTTCATCAATGGCCGCCACTACACGCAGGCCGACGCCGCGCGCGAGTTCGTGCCGCTGGCAAAGCAGATCCTCGAGCACTACGACTCGATGGGCGAGGTGGTCGATTACGAGAACGAAGGCGGCGGTGGCGTGTTCGACCGGATGTCCATCGCCCAGTACTTCGACAGGATCGGCGCATCGGGATGGCTGCGCGAGCTGCTGGAAGTGGCCTACGTCACCGAGTACGGCCTCGACGCCGGCGAGCAGTCGGCGCTCAACTTCATTTTCCTGATCGGGACCGGAGACCTGGCCGACGCCGAAACCTGCTCCCTCCTCGGAGAGAGCGACGAGCGATACAAGGTGCGCGGCGGCAATCAGCGCATCGTCGACGAACTGGCCGAGCGTCTCAAGCCGCAGATCCACCGGCGTCACCGGCTCGAGGCCATCCGGTCCAGAGGCGACGGATACACGCTCACCTTCCAGACCAGCGGCGGAACGATCGATGAAGTCGCCGAGGTCGTGGTGCTGGCCATCCCCTTCACGCTGCTGCGCGACGTGAAGATGGACGTCGAGCTTCCCGATCTGAAGAGGCGCGCCATCCAGGAGCTCGGCTACGGCGCAAACGCCAAGGTGCTCGTCGGCTTCCGCAGCCGCCCGTGGCAGAAGCTCGGATACAGCGGCGCGACCTACAGCGACGAGATGTTCCAGCTCGCATGGGACAACAGCTTCCTGCAGCCGGGAACGGCCGGCGGACTGACGCTCTACTCCGGCGGCAAGCTGGCCCTGGCGGCCGGCGAGGGGACGGCGGAAGAAGCGGCGGCCCGGTTGATGCGCGGCATCGAGCGCGCGTACCCGGGAGCGACGCGCGAGCGCAACGGCAAGGTGTCGCGCTTCCACTGGCCAACCTTTCCGTGGACCCTTGCCTCGTATTCCTGCTACAAGCCGGGTCAGTGGACGACGATCGCCGGAGTCGAAGGGCTGCCGGTGGGCAACCTCTTCTTCGCCGGTGAACACTGCAGCTACGACTTCCAGGGCTACATGAACGGCGCGGCGCAGTCGGGAGCCGACACGGCAAAGGCCGTGATGGCGATGTTGAGCGGCTCAGAGCTGAGGAAGACGGCGTGAGGTTTCGCAGCCGGAAGGAGCGACGATGACGACCAACGGATCGAGTGGTGGCTTTCGTTTGACGGGTCCCGGAAAGTTCCTGCTGTTCCTCGTCGGGCTCGCGGTGCTGGCCTACGCCGCGTGGATCTATCGCGACCGGCTGCCCACCGACCTCTTCTCGAAGAAGGAAGTCTCGACGACGGCGGCCGTTGCTTCCGAGCCGGCGGCCAGGGCCGGGTCCGCGGAGCGGAAGGGGGTCCTGGGCCACATCCGCCAGACGGGAGTGATGCGCGTGGGGATGGAGCCGGACGCTCCGCCGCTGCACTTCCTCAACGATCGGAAGCAGGAAGACGGTTTCGATTTCAGACTGGCGGCATCGATCGCCGAGGAGATCGGCGCGCAGCGCGTGCAGGTGGTGGAAGCGGACTATGAAGAGCTGCCGGGCAAGCTGACGGACGGCGAGATCGACGTCATCATGGCCGGCTACGTTCCCGATCCCTCCATCGAGGGCGTGGTCTGGTCGAACGGCTATCTCGACTTCGGCCTCTGCATGATCGTGCACGAAGGAATGGCGTCGACGTTCCGTTCGCCCTCGGACCTGTCCGGCAAGCGTGTGGCCATCTACGACGACCCCGCGGCGGAGCGGTGGGTGAAGGAGAACATCCCCAACGCGCGGATCAGCAAGTTCTCGGGCGATGACGGATGGTTCGAAGCCGTGGAGAACGACCAGGCGGACGCGCTGATCTACGACTATCCATTTGCGGCCGAGGAGATCAAGTCGCATCCGCGGACGATCATCGTGAAGTACAACCTCAATGAGTCGAAGTACGCGGTGGGCATCCCGGAAGGCAACTTCGACCTGGTCTACGAAGTGAACGCGGCGATCGACAAGTTCCGCTCCTCGCCGCGGTACGCCGATCTGATGCGCGAGTA
>DATKCA010000068.1:0-16171 GCA_035544675.1 Thermoanaerobaculia bacterium
ACGCTGAACTTCGTGACCGGTTACTCCTACGACAACTACGACGCGACATCAGGGCTGACATTCACGAACGTCACCGATCCGAACAGCGTCGCGACGAAGCAAGGCTACGATCAGTTCGGCAGGCTTCGCAAGTCAGTGGACGGGCTCACGAACACCACGAGCTACGGCTACACGCGCGATCTTCTCACTTCGATCACCGATGCGAACGGCTACGCCACGAGCTACGAATACGATGCCCTCAAGCGTCTCAGCGCGACGGTGTTCCCGGACACGCGGCGCGAAACGTACGCCTACCGCGCCGACGGCCTCCTGGGTGCGAAGACCGACCGCAAATTGCAGACAATCACCTACGAATACGATCGTCACAAACGGCTTTCGAAGAAGACCTACCCCAACAGCTCCTACATCCAGTACACCTACACCGGTCAAAAGCTCACGCAGGTGTACGACAACGCGGTTTCACCGGCCGAGACGCACACCTTTAGCTATGACGACCGCTATCGCGTTACCAGCGAGACGCAGGGTCCGCGCGGAACGCTCACGACGGGCTACGACGTGGCCGACCGCAGAATCAGCCTCGCCGTGGCAGGAGGCCCGACGGCCGGTTACAGCTACTACGCCGACGGGAGCACGGAAGCGATCACCTGGACACCGGTGACCGGACAGTTCGAGTACACTTACGATCGCGGTGGAAAATACGAAACGATCACCTCGCCGAATGGCCAGACGCGCAGCTACGAGTATGACCTGCAGGGCCGACTCCTGCAGCTCGCCAACGCGCATCCAACGACCGGGAACCTGGCCACGTTCAACTACGCGTACGATCTGAACCACGCCACCGGAACATATGACCGCCTCGGTCAGCGAGTAAGCATGACCCAGAGCATCCCCGCGCAGAGTCTCAGCAGCGCCCTGACCAAATACCGCTACGACGCCGCGTATCAACTGACGCAGGCCGAATATCCGGCGGGCACGCCGTTCAACGGCGAGACCCATAGCTGGACGTACGACGCCATCGGCAACCGGCTGACGAACACGGTCAACAGCACGACGACAAATCTCACTTACCAGATGCTCGGAGCAAATCCGAACAACTGGCAGCGACTCACGAATGACGGCGTAAACGCGTACACGTACGACTACAACGGCAACACCCTGACGGAGGGTGGAAACACGTTCGGGTGGGACTACGAAGACCGGATGACGTCGATCAGTGGTGGCGCGACGGTCTCGTACAAATTCGACTACCAAGGCCGAAGGACCTCGAAGACGGTCGGGGGCACGACGACGACATATCTCTATGACGGCCAGAACCTGATCGGAGAGAGCGGAGCGAACTACCTGTACGGTGCGGCAATCGACGAACCGCTGGCGACGGATCGTGGTGGGGCAATCTCGAACTACGCCGCTGACGGCTTGGGGTCGATCGCCCATCTCGGCGATTCAGCGGGCGGGACGAAAAACTCGTACACGTACGACACATGGGGATCTGCGCGTTCATCAAGCGAACTGGTCGTCCAGCCCTTCCGCTATACGGCTCGCGAAGTCGGCGATATCACCAACCAGTTGTTCTATCGTGCCCGGTCGTATGCGCCGGCGGTAGGAAGGTTCCTCAGCGAGGATCCGTTACGATTCCTTGAAGACGCGAACTTCTATCGATACGTGCGAAATGCGCCACTTCTGTGGCGTGACCCCAGCGGTCTGAGGGTGTGGCGATGCTGGCGCTTTCTGGACTTGCCTGTAACCGGCCAAATTGGTGGTGCTGTACTGTACGCTTTGGTGAGCGCTGCGTTCCTGCCATCATCCGCAATGCAGCCTGGCAATAGCTCCTGCGCAACGCATGAGTTCCTAGTCGATGACAGTCCGGGTGGTGGTTCGGTGGGTTCAGGACCCGGCAATCAGACTTACACACGCGATGCACGACGTGGCGCGTTGCGTTGCGAGGAAGTTCCGGAGGCGAAAGGCAAATGCGCCATTGACAATTTCGACAAGACGAAAGGCAGTTACCATTGGCTCGCGAATAACTGCCATGATGCCGTGCAGAAGGCGCTGGATTCTTGTGATGACTGCGGGCGACCGCTATGAAGTCTTTCAATGGCACATTGTTGCGCTCGGCTCCTCTTGTTATGTTCGTCGTCGCGATGTCTGGCACCATGACGATGGCCTGTTACCGAGACGACAATCTGAACAAGACGTATGCGTCAATCCAGTTGCACGAGCTCATCGTTAAAGACACTACTGGGAAGATTCTTTGGTCATTCCGGGCCGACAATGCGCCTCGCAAGATTCGTGTCGTTCGCTATACCGAAATTCCGGCAGGTTATGTTGAGACATCTCCCGAAACCGGTGTTCCGCGCTCATTCGTTCCAGGTGAGAAAATATCCGTTCTGATTGTGTCGACGGACATTGTCGGCTGCAGTCGCGGTACTGCCAGCGGTACACAATCATTTCGACAGCATTCATACGCGACTGCGGATCGTCTGGTGGCATCTGAATGGCGACAAAAGGTTCTTCAGTGCGCGCCCTAGGTGGCCGCGGCGAGCCGTTCCGAGCGTCAACTCCAGACATCACTGAGGAAGAATCGTGATTCATCCAGCAATGCCTTCGTTGTGAACAATCGCGATAAGAGCCACGATGAAGACCTGTGGCGGCTTGATCAGCACAGGGCCGCCAGGGATAGGTTCGTTATGTTCGCGTGTTTCGCGCGAGCAACTGAAACCGCAACTACCGACAGGCCGTCTGTTTGATTTCTCGCGTCAAACGGAGCGACGGGTCGTGGGTGGCACCGGGCGTCTACGTGGTCACGGCCACGGTTCGTGACGCCATCGGCAATCAGGTTCGCAAACATGTCTGGCTGCGTGTGACAAGGGAAACAAGGAGAGAGAAAAATTCTGCCGGAGCATTCTAGGGGCATTCGTCAACGGCAGCGCGAACGATGCTGTCCGCCGCGTGAATGTCGCCGGCCGCGTCGTCGACCTCACGGTCCCGGCAGGCCGCGGGCGTCTGCTGTTGTTCGATCGGAAGACGGGCAACGTGATCGCAGAGAAGTAGTGGGACTTATCTGCTCACCGACCGCCGGCGCGGTGGAGGCGTTCCACTGAAGCCCGTCTGCACTCTTCCGCGATTGCCGGTGGCCTCGCGGAACGATTGCTCGAATTCACGCCGGATCATGCCCATCTGGTCGATCTCGCCCTGGGCCGCTCCTCCCGGCGTGAGCAGCACGAACATCACGCGGAACTCGCGCTGTGTATCGGGATACTGCGGTTGGCGCTCTCCCATCGCACCGACCATCTGATCGATCGTCACCTCGCGCCGGGTGGCGCTGTAGGTCCGGCCGGCCGGCGGATAGTAAGACGGTCCGAGGGGAGGATCTGAGTTCGCGAGATAGAACCACGGCTCCACTTCCGCCGGCGACGCCAGACCCATCAGGTAGAGGTCCGTCCATGAATAGCCGTAGCTCGAGCGAGTTGCCCACGAAGCGTACGAACCAGGCATGACTTCCGTGAACGTTCCACCTCCCATGACGGACGAATCGCCGGACGAGGTGACCGCGAAAGCGGCCGGCGTGTGGACGTATTGCGCGGGATGACCGCCTGCCGGATTGAGAACGCGGGAGGAGGAGCCGTTCTCGAGGATGGAAACGTCATACAGCCACCGGTGCCCGAGCTCGTGCATCAGGTTCTGCGCGGCGAAACGGCCGTTGCGGTTGGTGCCGTTGCCGAGCATGTTCATGTGCATCAGCGCCGGCGTCCGTTCCAGGTGGCTTGCCACGAAGGGCTTGGACTCGATGATGTTGTCGACGCCCGGATTGCCGCCGCTGCTGTATGCGCTGGCAAAAAGGATGATGTCGGTGCGGAAGTCGGGGTAGATCGCCACCGCATCGACCGTCGAGCCGTCGACCGGCCATGCAGCGCGGAGCTGACGCCATACCGCGTGGACGTTCAGCACCGGCAGCGTGAACGCTTCGAGAATCGGACCGGAGAGCACGGTCCCGCTCTCGATCGAAGAAGCTTCGATGGCCACGGACCTCGATGGCGGGTGCACGGCCGCCGCGAGCGTGACGGCGTCGGCAACGCTCGTTCCCCGCCACGTCCGAACCTCGATGCTGTGGCTGCCCGGCTCGATGGCCAGATGTTCGTCGAGCACTTCGAGAATGATTTCTCTCCCCTCCACGCGGGCCGCCGGACTGGGAAGAGCGACGATTCCCCAGCCCGGAATCGTGTAGCGGTTCCGGCCGTCGCCGTAGATGCGCAGCATCAGCGCCGGTTCGGTCACCGACACCGACCAGGCCATCCATTCCGAAGCGCCGAGGCCGCCGGTCGAGAACGGCGCAGCGGTCTCGATGCGGAATCGGAGCAGATTCGAATCACCGACACGGGACATGGATGCGGAGACGATGTCGAGCATGGGCTCCTCGCTGTCGCCTGTCGCATCCCGCGCTTCTCCGAGAACGGCAGGCGCGCCGTCGAACGGGCCTGGACGGATGACCAGCGCCGCCGCATACGGCGCGATCTCCACGTCATAAGAGAAGGTGACGTCGCCCGCCGCGGTGATCGTGGCCTGAACCAGATACCGCCAGAACCCTTCCCGCCGCCACGTCACCCGGACAAAATCGCCCGCCGACTTCACGAAGACATCGGGATACTCGAGAAACTGCAGCGACTCGGTCGTCAGCATCGGCGCGATGATGGCGTCGCGGCCGGCCGCCAGATCGAGGTCGCTCATCTGCAGCAGGGCGGTACCCGGCAGCGGCTCCTCCAGGTAGATCGCGTTGTAAGGTGTGACGAAGATCTCCGTCGCGCTGGCACCGTAAAACGGAAATTCGAACGGCAGCATGACCGGGCCGGAGCTTCGGTCGTTCTCCTGGACATCCAGCGGCTCTCCGTAGCCGGGGTCGATCACCACCGGCCCCCTCGAGACCGTCCACGATTCCGCGTCGCGCCGCTCGAAACGCAGTGTGGATCCCCCGAGGTCGAACGGATGATCGAACGGGGCGTTCTGATCGTTCGGTTTGAGCACCACCACGCCGCTGATCAGAACCGGAGTATCGGTTGCCGCGGCGCGGTGCGGTGCCGCCGGACGGCGCGCATCGATCGCCTCCAGACGCTCGTGAAGCGATCCATCACTTCCACAGATGAGCCGTGAGGCATCGAGGAGCTGCGCGAGGAGGATGGGGATCATGCTGAACCGAACATAGGTCAGTTTGTGCTCGTCAGCACGCTCCCCGCGGTGCCGCCTCCCATGATCGGGGGGAGTTCATTGCCAAGGTTACTATGTTGGCTCTTCCGGCTCCTCGAGTTCCCCTCATCTGCAGGAGCCAGACAGACGGAGGTTTCATCAGCGGCATCCGATTCATCCTCGTCGACGACGTCGACACGCGCCGCATCGCTGAGGCGCAGCGGATCTTCCGCTCCATGTACGGCGAAGAGCTCGGCGACTATGCCGACCGCTTCCCGGACATGCTCCGACGCCAGAACGAGCTCGGCTACCGCGTGATCCTCATGACCGCGGAGCAGATCCGCGGCCGCGTCCTGGCCTTCGCCCTGGCCTTTCACTTCACCGACATCAACGCCTCGATCCTCGACTTCATCGTCGTCGATCCGGCCGTGCGCCAGCGCGGCGTGGGCGGCGCGTTGTACGAGGCGTTGCGCGAGTACTTCATCCGCCTGGAGTCGCGCGGCCTTTATCTGGAAGTGCGCCCGGAGGGTCCGGCGGAGGAGCCGGATGCGAAGATCCGGCGGGAGAACGCGGCTCGGATCCTCTTCTACGAGCGCCTCGGCGCGCGCATCATCCGCGGCACGACCTACGAGAAGAGCCGCCCCGGCCGCGCCCGCGGCGAGCCGTACCTCATGTTCGACCCGTTGGGACCGGAGCGCGTTCCCGGGGCGGACGAGGTCCGCCGCATGATCGCCGCAGTTCTGTTCCGCAAGTACAAGTACGCGCCCGACGACGAGTATGCCAGGGGCATCGTCGACTCGGTGAGCGACGCGACGCTGCACCTCCAGCCTCCGCACGCCAGCGCCGTATCGCAGCTACTGCGCGTGACGGACCGGTTTCATCCCCTGAAGATGGTGGTCACGAAAGAGCACCAGCTCCACCACGTCCGCGAGCGCGGCTACGTCGAGCGGCCGGTCCGCGTCGAACGGATCGTCGCGGCCATGACGGCGGTCCCCGGCGTGGAGATCGTGCCGGTGCGCTCTCACGGAGAGGCGGCCATCCGCGCGGTGCACGACTCCGACTTCATCGACTACCTGGCGCGCGTCTGCAACAAGCTGCCGGACGGCGAGGCGGTCTACCCGTACGTCTTCCCGATCCGCCAGCAGCACCGCAAGCCGTTCGACGACGTGCTGCAGGCCGGCTACTACTGCATCGACACGTTCACGCCGCTGACGCGCAATGCGTGGGTGGCGGCGCGTGCCGCGGTGGACTGCGCGCTGACCGGCGCGGACCTCATCCGCGAAGGCGAGCGTCTGGTGTACGCCGTGTGCCGGCCTCCCGGACATCATGCCGAGCGGCGCGTGTACGGCGGATTCTGTTACCTCAACAACGCCGCCATCGCGGCGCAGGACCTCTCCACGTCGGGCACGGTCGCGGTTCTGGACATCGACTTTCACCACGGCAACGGAACGCAGGACATCTTCTGGGAACGCGACGACGTCCTCACCATCTCCATCCACGGCGATCCCAGCTACGCCTATCCGTATTTCGCGGGGTTCGCCGACGAGAGAGGCGCGAACCGCGGCCAGGGCATGCACCACAACTTCCCGCTGCCGGAGAACATCACGGATGATGATTACCTCGTGACGCTGCATGGCGCGCTGGAGATCATCGAGCGATTCCGGCCCCGCTACCTCGTCGTCTCGGCCGGGCTGGACATCGCCAAGGGCGATCCGACCGGCGCGTGGAAGATCACCGCGGCCGGCTTCGAGAAGATCGGCGGTGCGATCGCCAGCCTGGCCCTCCCCACGCTCGTCGTTCAGGAAGGCGGCTATGACTCGCGCGTCCTGGGCCGCAATGCGCGGCAGCTCGTCGTGGGCCTGCAGCACGGAGTCTACGAGCGGCGACCGGCAACGCGACCGGTGTAGCGCGGGGGTTCTGGAGCGCGGCGTGGCATTCGACGGCTGATCAGGACTCTGGGCTCAGGGAACCGCGAGGAAGCGCTGATCAGCGAGCAACGCTCGATCGAAAGTAGCGATGGCCGTGCAACCGCTGGCTTGAGCGCGTTCGGCGATCAGGTAATCGGCGAAATCGCCGCGCTGAACGCCGTACGAGTCGATGGCCCGCTGAACCTGGTCCGCTGATTCGATGACCAGGTTCGCGGCGCGGCGGAGCTGGTGAAGGAGCGAGACAATCTCCCGACGGGGAACGTCGTACGCGAAGGAGAGGACCCAGACCAGCTCGCACATCACGATCTGCGTGACGAAGAGTGGTGCTCCGGCGCGTTCGATGAAGCGGACGGCCGCGGCGGACTGGCGGACGTCGTCCTCCACGAGATAGCGCACGAGCACGTTCGTATCCAGGGCGATCACCGGCCGGATGCGCCCCGCTTGATCGCTTCGTCCATGGCGCGAATCGTTACACCCTTCCCCCGCCTCTTCACGATTCCTCGGAGACTGCGCAGATCGACAGTCTCGGCCTCCACGATGACGCTGCCGTCGCGGATCTCAAAGCTCACGCGGTCGCCCGTCTCCAGGCCGAGGTGGTCGCGGATCTCCCTGGGGAGGGTGATCTGCCCTTTCGATGTGAGAGTACTGCGCGGCATGTCCTTACGAACAGTATAGATCCTTACCACCTTCCTTACGCTGGTGCCGACTCTCGAGCCCGGGGACGGACGCGAGCGGCCTGGGCGCCGGCGTGGACACCGGCGCTCCATACAGCCTGCCGGATCTGGCGCGTTCGCCGTCATCGAGCAGCGCCTGAATCGCACTCGGGAGGTCGTCGGTTCGCGTCTAGTTCTCGCGACTCGGCTTTCTATTCAGCCGCCGCCGGTGAGCGCCCGGTAGGCCTTGCACAGCGAGCCGAATGCCTGGACGAACTGATCCGAGCCGCGGTCGTTCTCAGCGCGCCCATAGTGCTTCTCGGCATCCTTCGTCTCGACCCCGGCTGCGTCGGCCCGATCGATGGAGTCGCGGACCAGTGCGACCACCAGCTCCAGTTGCCCGCCGTGATTCTCGGGAAGATAGAGGCTCACCAGGGGCTCACAGCTGACGAGCTGCCGCTCGATCCGCGCAGTATCGATCAGCGCGGTCACGACCCGGACCGTGTCCAGTCGCGTTTCGAGTTGCTGCAGCTCCTGCTGGAGCGCTTTGGTTCGACCGTCCACCGCCGCGATAGCGGCGGCCGCGCTCGTCTGATGCTCAGCCAGTTTCTGATCGTGAGACGCGAGGCTCGCACCGACTACGGTGAGGTGACCGTCGTGGGCGCCCAGTGTAGTCCCGACCGAGTCGACGGCGGTGCTGGTCTGACCGACGCCGGTCTGAATCGTACCGAGTGTGGCATCGAAGCCGGTGATGGTCGTACCGAGCGACGCCACGTCGGTCTTGAGCCCGCCCACGTCGGTCTTCACTGTGCCAACGTCGGTCTTCACCACACCCACATCGATTTTCACCGCCCCCACGTCGGTCCTGACCACGCCCACGTCGTCTCTGGTCTGCGCCGTATCGTCCGAGAGCGTGCTGAGCGATCCGACTTCCGCAAGGATGGTCTCGACATCCGTCACCAGGCTCGCGTCGGGGAGTCCGGCCAGAATCAGATCGAGTTTGTTGTCGTCGTTCGCATCGAAATGGAGGGCGCGAAGACGCTCGTGATCTCCGAACAGCCGGCACCGGTTCAAGGCGGCGAATACAGTGTCTCCCACCGAAGTGAGCACGAGGCCGATCCCATCGAACACTTTTCCGACCATCTTGGCAGGACTCGACTCGATCTTCCCGGACACGACGACCGCGGAAACTTCACCTCCGAATTTCGTCTCTCCGTACGCTTCCAGGATTGTTCCGATAGCTCTGGAGACGAGACCTACGCCGATGAGGCTGATCGCCCTGTTTCGCCATCCGTCCTCGTCTGCCTGGATGAGGCTGCAGGTGTCGGTCCCCGACGCTTCGATGCGCCCGAACCCGGCCATCGCCGAGCTGCTCGTCGTGGAAAAGAGCGGCGCAACCAGGCGAAGCTCTTCGGCAGCGTCCTGAAGGCTTGCGGCACGTTGGACGAAACCCGCCGACTGGTTCGCTCGATACAGCAGGTAGACCACCTGTCCGGGCAACCTCTCGAGGAGCGAAACCACGAGATCCAGCTCGATGGCCTGAGTCTGCAGGCCCGCGCCGGCGACCTGTTGCGCGGAACCCGTACCGCCGAGACCGCCAACAGTGTTCAAGACTTCCTCAGCACTTTCGAAAACCAACCTCAGCTCGGCTTTGAATGTCGCGCAAG
Organism: Thermoanaerobaculia bacterium; assembly: GCA_035544675.1. Classification (GTDB taxonomy): domain Bacteria; phylum Acidobacteriota; class Thermoanaerobaculia; order Gp7-AA8; family Gp7-AA8; genus DATKCA01. Next base: position 9,427 of record DATKCA010000068.1, read on the forward strand.
GCGAACCGGACCCGCAGGGCTCGCCGGCCCCCAGAAATACGTCGAGGCCAGCCAGCTCATCGGCCGCGAAGGACCGGAGCATCTCGCCGGCACCCGTGAGCAACTGGCTTCCAGGCCGGTTCTCGGACAACTGGCCCGAGTAGGCCCCGTGAGCGTCCGGCACGGCCGATGACGACGGACCGGACGTTCCATCGAGGATCGCGCGGCCCTCCTCGAGGAGACCCAGCACCTCCGCCGCCGAGTCCTTCACCCCGGCCAGGTTGCCCACACCGAGCCTCCAGGTGTTGATGTCATCGGCGTGATTCCGTCCCTGCGCCGCGAAAAGCCTGGCATCCGTAACGTTCGACCAGCGGCTGTTCAGAAAGTTGTAGATGTCGTCGGTGGTCCAGAATAAGGACGTGGTGACGACCGAATCGTCGCTGCCCGGCTGAACCCGCGTGTCCCGGAGCTCCTCGAGCCGCTTGATGATCTCGATGATCTCGATGATCTCCTCGTCGGTGAGCGCCGTGGCCTCCACCGAGAACGCCGATCCTTTCGACCAGACGCCATCGGACCGCCCCGGACCTCCGGTCTCGCGGATGAACCAGGCGTATCGCGCTCCCGGAACGAGACACTGCCCGAGCGACGGTGTCCAGCTCGAGGCAGGACTCGGAATCCTCGCACGGACCAGCGGCTCCGAGAAGCGGGGATCGACCTCGTCCGACGAACCATCCTCCGCCAGCGGGACGATCGCGATCTCAAAGCCCCACGCACCCGGCACCGCGCTCCAGCTGAAGGTCGGGCAACGGTCGGCCGTGACCGAGATCGCTCCCGGCTGCCCCGGCGAGACCGGCTGCGGCCCGGAGAAAGGGGCACCATGCACCGCGGTCGCAAACAGAATCAGGACTGGCACGATCAGCGGCAGGAGAAACGGGATGCGCGGCATGGGAGGTCCTCCTTTCGAACCGAAGGCAACCAACTACGTGGTCGTGAGGCGCTCACACCTGGAAAAGGCGGTACCGAAATAGAGCGTGAATTTTGTTAAGTTACTGCCGCTCTCCTGCTCCGCCAACCGTCAAAAACAGAAGGGGGCCGAGCGGCGAGGGCCCCGGTGAGGACACCGGCGCTCCATCCGTCACGCTCCGGCGCGAACGCGCACGAGCGTGCTGACCAGACCGGCCGGCTCGACCGGCTTGGTCAGGTACTCGTCGAACGGATCTTCATCCGCCGAAGTCGTCTTGCCGGCGGTAAAGGCGCTCAGCGCGACGATCTTCACGCCGCGGAGCGACGGGTTCCGGCGGATCTGCCGGGCCAGCTCATAGCCATCCACCGCCGGCATGGCGATGTCGGTCAGCACGATGTCCGGACGCCCGTTCTCCAGCTCGGCCAGAGCGCCGGCGACCGAGTCGACCGCCGTGACCGAAGCCCCCGCCATCCCGAGAACCACGCGAACCACGTCGCGCGCTTCCCGGTCGTCGTCCACGAGCAGGATGTTCGCTCCCCTAAGCTGCGGGTCCGCATCGGCGGTCGCATTCCGGACCTCCGCGGTCTCCACCGCCAGTGCGCGGATGGGCAGCCGCACGGTGAACGTGGAGCCCTTCCCGCGGCCGGCGCTCTCGGCAGCGACGGTTCCGCCGTGCGCCTCGACGAGGTGCCGCACGATGGAGAGACCGAGACCGAGGCCGCCGTGCGTACGGGTGCTGGTGCTCTCGGCCTGCCGGAACGGCTCGAACACGTGAGGCAGGAATCGCGTGTCGATTCCCTCACCCGTGTCGGTGATGGAGACCTGAAGCTGCGACCCGGTGCGGCGGGCCTCGACGGTCACCTTTCCGCCGCGCGGCGTGAACTTGACGGCGTTGCTCAGCAGGTTCCAGAAGACCTGCTGGAGTCGCGTCGTGTCGGCGACCATATTGCCGAGGTCGGGGGCGATCGACTCGGTGAGAGTGATGGAGCGAGCCTCGGCGGTGGGACGGATGGTCTCGATGGCGGCGCCGAGCAGCCTGCCCGGCTCGGTGTTCTCCAGAGAAAGGCGGAGTTTGCCGGAGACGATGCGCGAGACATCGAGCATGTCGTCGATGAGCCGGGCCTGGATCTGCGCGCTTCGCGCGATGGCGGCGACGGCCTGGGCGAAGACGCTGTCGTCCGGAGAGAGCCCCGGCAGCATGCGGGCCCAGCCGAGAATCGACGTCATAGGCGTGCGCAGCTCGTGCGAGAGCATCATCAGGAACTCGTCCTTGGCCCGATTCCCCTCCTCGGCGGCGCGGTAGGACGCCTCGGCGCGCTGCTTCTCGGCCTCGGCCCGCAGACGCGCCTCACGCTGGTCGAGCAGCGCCTGCTGGGCCTCCTCCCCCCGTTTCCGCTCGGTGAGGTCGCGCGTGACTTTGGCGAAGCCGCGCAGCGTGCCGTCGTCGCCATAGACAGCCGTGATGACGACGCTGGCCCAGAACATGGAGCCGTCCTTGCGCAGGCGCCACGATTCGTCTTCGACGCTTCCCTTCTCGCGCGCGATCTCCAGCTCGCGTTCCGGCCACCCGGTCTGCTTCGTTTCCTCGGGATAGAAAATCGAGAAGTGCTTCCCGATGATCTCCTCCGGCCGGTAGCCCTTGATGCGATGAGCGCCCTCGTTCCAGGTAGCCACCCGCCCTTGCGGGTCGAGCATGAAGATCGCGTAGTCCTTCACCGAGCTGACGAGAAGACGGAAGATCTCCTCGCTCTGCCGCAGGCGCTCATCCCCTTCGCGGCGGCGGGTGAGGTCGCGCGTGACCTTGGCGAAGCCGTGAATCTCGCCGCTTCCGGTCTTCAGCGCCGTGATGATGGTGTTTGCCCAGAACCGAGACCCGTCCTTGCGGACGCGCCAGCCTTCGTCCTCGATCCGTCCATCGCGGGCCGCGACTTCCAGCTCGCGCTCGGGTTTCCGCGCGGCCAGGTCTTCCGGACCGTAAAACTGCCGAAAGTGCCTGCCCAGAACCTCGTCCGGACGATAGCCCATGATCCGCGACGCTCCGGCATTCCAGGTGCGGATCTCGCCAACCGGGCTCAGGAGGAAGATCGCGTAGTCGGCGACTGCATCGATGAGAAGCGCCAGCTCCTCCAGATTCGCCGTCGTGCGCTCGTTTGGCAACTCAAGGTAATAGTATTCCAGCGGCGGGGGAACGCCGCGATAGACTCTTCATGGTGAACACCGTGCTGATCGTCGACGACGACGAGCCGACGCGTGGCCTGATCGACGCGGTGATGCGGAGGCACGGGATCCCGACGGCGATCGCCGCGAGCGGGGCCGAGGCGATCGATCTGCTGCGGGAGCGCGACTTCGGGGCGATCATCCTCGACCTGATGATGCCCGCCGTCGGCGGACGCGACGTCATCGACTTCCTGGCCAGCTCCTCGCGCCGCATTCCGGTCATCGTCTGCACCGCGGCAGGACGCACCGGCATCGGCGACTTCGACTCGGTCATCGTCAAGGCGGTGCTGCGAAAGCCGTTCGACATCGACCAGATGGTCCAGACCGTGAAGGCCCTCGTCGAAAACTAGTGAATCAGGCGTTCGCTACTTTTTCCTGATGTGGCATCCGGTGCACGCCACCGGCCCCTTCTTCTGCTCTTTGTGGCAGCCGATGCAACTCGTGTGAAAGGGGTTCTTCGTCAGACTGACCTCACGCATGCTGGGCGCCTTGTCCTTCGGATCGAGGTGGCACGTGGCGCACTTCACCACCTTTTCCGTGTCGGACTTGAGCCCCTTCTGCGTGTGGTGGCACGTGTCGCAGCTCTTCGCCAGCTTGGCGTGCTTCTCGTGCGAGAACGGCACGGGCGGCTGTTTGCTGGCCGCGGCGGACATGGTGAGCGTGACCGGACCGTGATGAGCGAATGCCGCCACCGCCATCAGGCAGCACAGGACGATGGCCCCTCCCCTGGCGCGCTGAGTCATTCCGTTCCTCCCTATTTGTACTGCTTCCCGTCCTTGAACACGTGCACGACGTGGCGAAGGGCAGTCATGTCAGTCAGCGGATCACCGTCCACGACGATCACGTCCGCCAGCTTTCCTGCGGCGATCGTGCCGAGATCGGGACGTTTCAGAAGCTGCGCCGGCCAATACGTTGCAGCGCGGATCACTTCCATCGGCGGCATCCCCAGCTCGACCATCGTCTTCAGCTCCCGCCACGTCGAGTCGAAGTGGAAGTTGAGGGGAATGCCTGAGTCGGTCCCCACGACGATCGTCACTCCCGATTCGCGGAGCTGGCGGAACTTGTCCGCCAGCGTGGGGATGCGCCGCGGCACCAGGCGGAAGTACTCGAGGTGGGAGACATCGCGGATCGAGTCGTGCACGTCCTTGTAGACCGCGGGCGGGAGGTCCGCCTTGAGGCGCTGGTCGTCGACGCGTTCCGGATTCCTCTTCGTCTCTTCGAAGAGGAACAACCCTTCCATGGTCGGACACCAGAAGAGCGTGGCGTTGCGCTCGCGCATCATCTGGAGGACGTCCTCTTCGTAGCCGGGCTTCGTCCCCAGGCCGGTGTGCTCGAAGCAGTCCACACCCGCCCTCAACCCCTGGCGGATCTCCTCGGAGCGATGCGCGTGCGCGGCCACGGTCTTGCCGAGCTTGTGCGCCTCGTCGACGATCGCCTTCACCTCCTCGAGCGTCATCTGATCCTGATCGATGAGCTTGATCACGTCCGCGCCGCCAGCGACGATCGTCCGCACCTTGCGTCGTGCGTCCTCAGGACCGTCGACCACCCACCGGAACTTCGCCGTGAGCGGCGTGTTCGACTTCTGCAGGAACGGGCCGGAGACGAAGAGGCGCGGACCGGGGATCTCTCCGGCGTCGATGCGCCGGCGGACCGCCACGATGTCCTCCAGCGGCGCGCCGAGATCCCGGACCGTGGTCACGCCGGCCGTGAGGAGCTGTTTCGCGGAGATCGGCATGATGAGGTCGCGCAGCCTTGCGGAATAGGTGCGGTCCCAGTGGTCGTAGTCGCCGTGCCCGACGATCATGAGGTGGACGTGCATGTCCATGAGCCCGGGCATGACGGTGTAGCCGTTCGTATCCACGACCCGCGCGCCGTCCGGGATCTTCACGGTGCCCTCAGGCCCGACCGCGCGGATCCGGTTGCCTTCGATCACGACGACGCCGTTGGCCATCGGAGGTCCGCCGTAGCCGTCGATGACCCGGCCGCCGGCCAGGACCAGCGGCTGAGCGGAGAGGGTGGCGGACACCGCCAGCGACGCGAGAAGCGACATCGTCTTCATGGCGAGATTGTATTCGTGGTGGCACCGGTGCCCGGTAACCGGAAACCGGAAACCGGTAACCGGTAACCGGTGGAGCGCCGCCGACTCGGCGGCCGCCCGGTCTGATGTGGAGACCGGAAACCGGAAACCGCTGTGTTCCGGATACCGGTAGAATCTCGCGCCACTAGGAGCTAAAGCATGGACTGGTTGTCCGACCCGCAGGCGTGGATCGCGCTTCTGACGCTGACCATACTCGAAATCGTTCTGGGCATCGACAACATCATCTTCATCACCATCCTGGCTTCCAAACTTCCTCTCGAGCAGCAGAAGAAGGCGCGCAACCTCGGTCTCACCGGAGCGATGGTGATGCGGATCCTGCTGCTGCTCTCGCTGGCCTGGATCATCAAGCTGACCCGGCCGCTGTTCACCGTTCTGGGCAATGCCATCTCCGGCCGCGACCTCATCCTGCTGGTCGGCGGCCTCTTCCTGATGGCCAAGGCCACGCACGAGATTCACGACAAGCTCGAGGGGGAGGAGGGTGCGAAGGCGGCCAGGGTCGTGCCTACCTTCACGGCGGTGATCGTTCAGATCATGCTGCTCGACGCGGTGTTCTCCCTCGACTCTGTCATCACCGCGGTCGGCATGGCCAAGGACCTCGGCGTGATGATCACGGCCGTCGTCATCTCCATCGGCATCATGCTCCTCTCGGCGGGTCGGATCAGCGCGTTCGTGGAGCGGCACCCCACGGTGAAGATGCTGGCTCTGAGCTTCCTGCTGCTGATCGGAACGTCGCTCATCGCGGAAGGCCTGGACTTCCACATTCCGAAGGGATACATCTACTTCGCCATGGCCTTCTCGGTATTCGTCGAGGTGCTCAACGTGCGGTTCCGGAGCATCTCCAGAAGGCCGGTGAAGCTGCACGACGGGTATCACGAGCCGGAGGAGAAATCCGCATGAAAAACGCGATGTTTGTGATCCTTCTCGTTCTCGCCGCCGGCTGCCAGACGGCGGCGGTGGCTCCGCACCCGGCCGGCGCGATGTGGCTGGCGCTCGAGCCGCTCTGCGGCCGCGCCTTCGAAGGTCGCATGGTCGAAGGGACCGAGCCGTCCGATGCTGCCATGGGCTCCGAGCGCCTCGTCATGCACGTGCGCCAATGTTCGGCGGACGAGATCAGGATTCCGTTTCACGTCGGCGAGAACCGCTCGCGCACCTGGGTCCTCACGCGCACTGCCGATGGCGTCCGGCTGAAACACGATCACCGGCACGAAGACGGGAGTGAGGACAGCATCACGCAATACGGCGGGGACACGCGCACGGCGTCATCGCCACGGCTCGACTTCTACGCGGACGAGTTCACCGCGAAACTCCTCCCCGCCGCGGCGACCAACATCTGGACGATCGCCATCGACGAGCGTGGGGAGACCTTCACCTACGGCTTGCGCCGCGAGGCGCAGGGACGGCGGTTCCGCGTGGAGTTCGACCTGACCAGGCCCGTGGCGTTGCCGCCGGCACCGTGGGGAGCCCTTTGACCGGAAACCGGTAACCGG
>DATKCA010000069.1:0-48090 GCA_035544675.1 Thermoanaerobaculia bacterium
AGTGCGGACCGGGACCCTAGAACCGGATCCTGTGCTCGGTGAACGCGCCACCGGCGCCGAATGTGCGGTCCCGGATGGTGACGTCGACCGCGCCACCCGTCTCGAGCTCGATGACGGCCTCGTGCCCGTAGACCGTGACGACGGGCGGACGCGGGCGACGTCGCGGATTGAGCGGCGCGGGGGCGGCACCGTTCACGCTGACGACTCTCACCGCGGGATCGAACGACGCGGTGATGGTGTCGGCCTGGCGCGGTGAGCGCAGTCGCAGCGTGAGGCGGTTTCCTGACCGCGTCGCCGTGGCCTGGACCTTTGGGGCGTCGAGCTCGTGCGCCGTCGAAGGGGCGGTTCCACGCCGCTCGCCGGCGAAGACAAGGAGCGTGGCGACCAGCGCCACAGAGCCGGTCACGAGCGCGGCGTGCCGGCTGCGGAAGTGGAACGCGAACGTGGTTCCGACGAGCGCGATGAGCACGGCCGCCGGCACGAACCCGGTTCGCCCGAGGGCCGTGTGCAACATGAGGGCGAGTGGGAAGATGACGACGGCAGCAGCGAGGGGCGCGAGCTCGTACAGGCGCGTGACGACGCAGAGTGAAATGATGATCGCCGGAAAGACGAAGAGATAGCTCGCACCGGGCAGGGCCAGGGCCAGAACGATCGCCGCGGCGTGCCATCCGATCCCCGTGGCGATGAAGACGTCCCGAGCCTCGAAACGCCGCACCAGGAACGCGGCGAGGACTGCCGCGAGAAACCCGATCGCCCACATTGCCGCGATCGCCATCGAAGGCCACGGCGTGGGCCGTGGCCAGATCGCGGCCGCTGCGAATCCCAGAAGCGCCGCGATGGCCGGCGCCGCCAGAAAGAACCGGAGCGAATGCAGCGCCGGCTTCCTCACCGGCCCGCCGATCACGAGCAGGACGAGGCTGCCCAGCACCAGAAACAGCGTCCATCGCTGCGGCCACCGGATGATGCCGAACGACAGCACGTCGAAGAACACCGCGTTCTGCTCTGCGGCCAGCGAGGGGCGCGCAGCGAGCTCGCGCGCGATCGACAGCGCGTTCTCGCCGTGATGCTGCAGCGTCTCGAGGTCGACATGGGCGAGATCATCCGTCGCGGTGTGATAGTGATCGACGCCGCCGATTGCCGCGAAGTTCACCGCCGGCTTCGCCGCACGCTTGAACACGGTGAGGTCGGTGTCGTTCGGGAGAAGGTCGTAGATGGCCGGGAAGAGGGACGTGGAGGCGGGCCGCCTCAGCGAGCTCGCCGCGGCGGCGATGAGGGCCGCGTTGTTCCGGCTCGTCTCAAACAGGAAGCTCGGCCCCGACGTGCCCCGGTATTCGACGTTGACCACCGCCCGCATCCGCTGCAGGCGGTAGGGATCGGCGACGAATGCCTCGGCACCGAGGAGCCCTGCTTCCTCTCCGTCGGTGATGAGGAAGGCGATGCCGGGCGAGCCGTTCAGGATGCGCGCGATCTCCAGGAGCGCGGCCACTCCCGCGCCGTCATCCGAGGCGCCAGGCCCGGCGGCGACGGAGTCGTAATGCGCCGCCAGGAAGACGAGGTCGCCGGTGGCCCCGGGCGGCGTGGCGATGATGTTCTCCACCTCCGCGCACGTCGGCCTGGCATTGCAGACGAAGCGCCCCTGGACCTCGGTTTGATACCGGCGCTCGCGGAATGCCGCCAGAATACGGTCGCGGACGACGCGGTTCGCAGCGGACCCGACCGGATGCGGAACGCCCTCGCGGATGAGTCCGGCGAGCACAGTCCTGGCGCGGACCGCGGAGAACTCCGCGTCGGGCGCCTCGGCCGGCAGTGGACGGGGGCCCTGCAGCCGCCACAGCGTCAGCGCGCAAGTCGCGGCAAGTGCGACGGTTACGAGAATGTCCGGACGCCGCTTCATCGGAAGAGTAGATTGTAACGGCGGAACTGCAACCTCCCGCACCCAGTCCCGTATCCCCGACCGAGGATATGAACATGCGCAAGTCACTCATCGCTCTCGCCATGGCTCTGGTCGCCACCACGGCCATGGCCCGTGACTCGGCAACCGAGAAGTTCGACCGGACGCTGAACGTCCGTCCGGGAACGGAGCTCGAGGTCGAGAACGTCAACGGCCGGATCACGATCTCAGCCTGGGACCAGCCGCGCGTCCGGATTCAGGCCGTGAAGAGCGTGCGGACGAGGGACGACCGCGCCGCTCAGGAAGCACTGCGCCAATTGCGCATCGAGATCAAACAGACCGGGGACCGCATCAGCGTCGACACGATCTATCCGAAGCGCGACGACAATTTCTTCGGCTTGTTCTTCGGCTCGAGCATCAACGCCAGCGTGCAATATGAGATCAACGTGCCGCGCGCGATGAACCTGTCGGTGGACAACGTGAACGGCGCGATCGCCGTCAGCGACGTCTCCGGCAAGCTCGAGCTGGACACGACGAACGGCAAGATCCAGGTGACGCGCTGCGCCGGCACGCTGGACGCGTCGACGACGAACGGCTCGATCGAGGCGGAGCTGGTCCAGGTCACGGCCGGCCAGTCCATGCGCTTCGAGACCACGAACGGCCGCATCACCCTGGCCATGCCTCCGTCGGTGGCCGCCGATATCAATGCCGGCACGACCAACGGATCGATCCGGAGCGATCTCCCGCTCGCCACCAGCCGCTTCAGCCGCACCTCGCTGCGCGGAAGCCTCAACGGCGGCGGACCTGAGATCCGCCTGCGGACGACGAACGGCGGGATCGACATCAAGTCGACCGGCAGCGCCTCGCGCTAGTGGCCGTTACAGGCCACTAGGGATCCAGTTTCGCGGCGCCCCACACTACAATGCGCGGCGCATGAAGCCACTGCGCGCCTCCGGCAAAAACTTCCGCATCTCCGAATTCGACCCTGACGACACGTCCCTCTTCGAGGGCGGCAAGAAGGAAGCCTCCATCGAGGCCCTGAAGACACAGGAGCGGCTCAGCGATCTGCAGGAGCTGCTGTACGCCGTGGGGAATCACAAGCTGCTGATCGTGCTTCAGGGCATGGACACGTCGGGCAAGGACGGCACGATCCGCCATCTCATGGGCGGACTCGGCGCGGTCGGCGTGTACGTGGCCTCGTTCAAGAAGCCGTCGCAGCAGGAGCTCGACCATGACTTTCTCTGGCGCGTTCACGCCAAGGTCCCCGGACGCGGCGAGATCGTCATCTTCAACCGAAGCCACTACGAGGACGTGCTGGTCGTGCGCGTCCGCAGCCTCGTACCCGAGAAAATCTGGCGGAAGCGTTATCAGCAGATCGTCGACTTCGAGCGGATGCTCGTCGAGAACGGCACGATCATCCTGAAGTTCTTCCTGTACATCAGCCCTGAGGAGCAGAAGAAGCGGCTGGAGGAGCGGGTGGCAGACGCGACGAAGCGCTGGAAGTTCAACCCCGGCGATCTGGAGGAGCGGAAGCTGTGGCCGGCTTACGAGAAGGCGTACGAGGACGCGCTGGGCGAGACATCCACCGACGTCGCGCCGTGGTACGTCGTGCCGGCGAACAAGAAGTGGTATCGCAACTGGGTGATCGGCTCGATCGTGGTGAAGGCGCTCGAGGATCTGGACATGAAGTATCCCGAGATCGACCTCTCGAACGTCGTGATCGAGTGAACTTCAGCGCCTGCAGCCTCCGCACCGGCAGTGCGTGACGACGACTTCGCGAACCGGCTGAAGCTCCCCGTCGCGGGAGATCAGATAGCGGAACGGGTTCGCATCGAGATCGAGCGGCTCGCGCCGTCGTCTGAGCTCGTGCCGGAGGGCAGGCGAGGTTCGCAGGTGGAAGGCCGTCGGCTGGACCGTCGCTGACGTGATGGCGCCGGCGAGCACCACGGCCCGGGCGTCGTTGGCGGAGCTCATGTGCAGCCGGAACACCGGCCGTCGTGATCGGGATTCCGGTTTGCTTCTACTCCGGCGTGATGTAGGCCCCGGTGATTCCGCCATCGACGAGAAACGTGGAGGCGTTCACGTACGAAGACTCGTCGCTGGCCAGGAACAGCGCCGCGTTGGCCATCTCCTCGGCTCTGGCAAAGCGGCCGGGCGGAATGTGGACGAGGCGGCGGTTGCGGCGCGCCGGGTCGGCCAGCAGCTCGGCCAGCAGCGGCGTCTCCACCGGACCGGGACAGAGTGAGTTGGCGCGGATGTTCTGCCGCGCGAACTCCACGGCGATCTCGCGCGTCATGGCCAGGACGCCGCCTTTGCTCGCGGTGTAGGCGATCTGCGGGACGGCCGCTCCCATCACCGCCACGAACGAGGCCGTGTTGATGATCGATCCGCCGCCGGCGCGCAGCAGCGCCGGGATCTCGTACTTGCAGCCGAAGAACACGCCCTTCAGATTCACGTCGATGACGAAGTCCCAGATCTCCTCGGTCGTGGTCGTGACCGACTCGTCGTCGGGATGAAAGACTCCCGCGTTGTTGAACGCCACGTTCAGCTTTCCGTACGTCTCCTCGGCAAATTTCACCATGGCCGCGGAGTCCCCGGCCCTGGAGACGTCGGCGGCGAACGGGGCCGCATCCCCGCCGGCCTTCCTGATCTCGTCGGCCGTGGCCTGGGCGGCCTCCTTCTTCAGATCGACGACGACGACCTTCGCCCCTTCCCGCGCGAAGAGGAGAGAGGAGGCTTTTCCGATTCCGCTGCCGCCTCCGGTGATGAGCGCCACTTTGTTCTCTAATCGCATCATGCCTGCTCGAAGTAGCGCCGCCGCTCCCAGTCCGTGACGGCGGCGTCGAACTTCTTCTGTTCTGTTCTGAAGAAATGAAGGTAGTGCTCGACGACATCTTCGCCGAGCGTCTCGCGGGCCCATGTGCTCTTCTCGAGCGCGGCGATCGACTCGAGGAGCGAGTGCGGAACCTGGGGAAGCTCGCCAGCGCCGTACACGTCACCTTCGAATGCCGGCGGCGGCTCGATCTTGTTCCTGACGCCATCCAGGCCCGCGGCCAGCGTCATGGCGAACGCCAGATACGGATTCGCGTCCGCCCCGGCGGCGCGGCATTCGATGCGCAGCGACGGGCCGTGTCCGACGATGCGGAACCCGGCCGTGCGGTTGTCGTAGCTCCAGGCGATCCCCGTCGGAGCAAACGAGCCCGCCACGTACCGTTTGTACGAGGACGGATAAGGCGCGTAGAACGCGAAGGACTCGCGGATGTGCGCCATCCATCCGCCCAGGAACCAGCGGAAGACCGGAGAGCAGGAGATCTGGCCGAGCTTGTCCTTGCCGGGGAAGAGCGCGCGCTTTCCCTTGCTGTCCCACAGGCTCATGTGGATGTGACAGCTCGAGCCCGCGTACCGCTCGTCCCACTTGGCCATGAACGTGATGGCGTGCCCGGAAGCCCAGGCGATCTCCTTCGCTGCGTGTTTGTAGATGGCATGGCGATCGGCCATCTCGATCGGCTCGGCGTAGCGAAGCCCGATCTCCTGCTGTCCCGGGCCCCATTCGCCCTTCGACGACTCGACGGGGATGCCGGAGCGCTCCAGATGCGAGCGGATCGCTCCGATGAGGAACTCTTCCTTCGTGCCCTGCAGGATGTGGTAGTCCTCGATGACGCGGCCGATCGGCTCCAGGGCCACGAAGTTCTTCCGGGCCACGGTTTCGTACGAGTCCTTGAAGACGTACAGCTCGAGCTCGGAGGCGCACTTGGCTGTGTACCCGGCCGCGGCGGCGCGCTCGACCTGAGCGCGCAGGATGCTGCGCGGCGCGAAGGGCACGGGCTCGTCCTCTTCCTCGTTCATCACGTCGCAGATCACCAGCGCGCTCTTGTTCTGCCACGATGCGACCCGGAGAGTCTCGAAGTCCGGCACGGGACGGCAGTCGCCGTAGCCCTTGGCCCAGCTCGTGTAGGCGTAGCCGGGGACGGGATCCATTTCGATGTCGCAGGCCAGCAGGTAGTCGCAGGCGTGCATGCCGCCCTCGATCACGTCCTCGACGAAGAAGCGCGCAGCGAACCGCTTGCCGACCAGACGCCCGTACATGTCGGGAAAGGCGGCGATGACCGTCTCGATCTCGTCGTCGGCGACCATCCTCTTCAGCGTGTCGATGTCGATTCGTCCGGGCATGGTCACGTCACGTCGATGTAGACCGTCTTCCATTCCGTGTAGTGGTCGAGGACCTGCAGGCCGAGCTCGCGTCCCAGGCCGCTCTGTTTGACGCCGCCGAACGGAGCTTCGAGGTGGACGCTGCTGCCGGAGTTGATGGAGAGATTGCCCGTCTGCACGGCGCGCGCGACGCGCATGGCCCGGCCGATGTCGCGCGTGAAGATCGATCCGGACAGGCCGTAGTCGCTGTCGTTGGCCATCTCGATGGCCTGCGCCTCGCCGGCGAAGGGCATCACCGCCACCACCGGTCCGAAGATCTCTTCACGCACGATCCTCATCTCCGGCCGGGCATCGACGAAGACGGTGGGGGAGAGGTATGCGCCCGCGGAAGTCCGCCCGCCGCTGGCGAGCGTCGCTCCTTCGGACTTGCCGCTCTCCACGTACTCCATCACGCGAGCGCGATGGGCGGCCGTCACGAGGGGGCCCATCTCGGTCTCCTCGTCGAGCGGATCGCCGACCTTCACCCGCTCGAATGCGTCGACGAGCGCTTTCGTGAAACGGTCGTAGATCGATTCCTGGACCAGGATGCGGCTCCGCGCGCAGCAGTCCTGCCCGGCATTGCCGAGGGAGCTGGAAGCGGCGGAGACGACGGCGCGCTCGAAGTCGCAGTCGTCGAAGATCAGGTTCGCCGACTTCCCGCCCAGCTCCAGGGTGACGCGCTTGATCGATTCGGCGGCCATCCGCATGACGCTGGAGCCGACCTGGGTCGAGCCGGTGAATCCGATCTTGCGGACGAGCGGGTGCCTCACCAGCGCCTCGCCGGCGATGGATCCTTTCCCGGTCACCACGGTGAAGACGCCTTCCGGCAGTCCCGCTTCGAGCGCGAGCTCGGCGAGGCGGACGGCGGTGAGCGGGGTCTGTTCGGCGGGCTTGAGGACGACCGTATTGCCCATGGCCAGGGCCGGCGCGACCTTCCAGGAAGTGATGGCAATCGGGAAGTTCCACGGCACGATCGCTCCGCACACGCCGAGCGGCTCGCGGAAGGTCATGAGGACCCCGGGCGCGGCGCCCGGGATGGTCTGGCCGGCGATCTTGTTCGTGGCGCCGGCGTAGTACTCGAAGCAGTTCGCGGCCAGCCCGACTTCGTCGCGGGAGTCGCGGACCGGCTTGCCGACGTTGCGCGACTCGGTCCTGGCCAGCTCTTCCGCGTGTTCGCGAATGAGCGACCCGAGACGCGACAGGATGCGTCCGCGATCCCGGCTGTTGATCTTCCGCCAGTCGCCGCGGGTGAACGCGCGGTCGGCCGCGCGGACGGCGCGATCGACGTCTTCCGCCGACGCTTCAGGGACGGTGGCCAGGCGCTGGCCGGTGGCCGGCTCGACGAGATCGACCGTCATCGAGGCCGCATTCTGCAACAGCCGTTCCGTGAAAGCTCCGGAATTCCTAATCCACCGCGGGGATCTCGGCGACCGGCTCTCCGGACATCGTGTGCCAGCCGATCGCCACCAGCACGACGGCAGCTCCCACCGCCGCGTACCCCGACGGCCTCTCGCCGAGAAAGAGGAAGACCCAGACCGGGTTGGCGACCGGCTCGATCATGCCGGTCAGCGACGCTTGCGTCGCGGTGACGTACCTGAGGCCCCGCACGAACAGCATGTAAGCGAGCCCGATCTGAAAGAGGCCGAGGAACACGAGGATGGCGAGGGAGCGAGGGGTGAGGGCGAGGTCGCCCGCCACGATGGGCAGCAGCGCGGCCGCCGTGACGAGGTTCCCCCACGTGACGGCTGATTGGGCCGCGTCGTTCTCCTTCCGCAGCGAGAGGATCAACATGGCGAAGAAGACGCTCGAGAGCAGCGCCATGCCGTTCCCGGCCATGCCGCGCGCCTCGAACTTTCCGACGAAAAAGAGGGCCATCCCGCTCATGGCCACGGCGATGGCGATGACGTCGCGCCGCTGCATCGCCTCGCGGATCAAGATCGGGGAGAGCAGAAGCACCCACACCACTCCCGCGTACTGGAGAAAGATGGCGTTGGCCGCCGTCGTCCACTTCGTGGCCACGACGAACGTGGTCAGGCAGGCGCTGTAGCTGACGATCGCGGCCAGGAAGAGCGGCGTCGATTTCCAGCGCCGGGTCAGCACGCTGCCGCGGAAGAGAAGGAGCATCGCCACGGCCGCGAACAGCGACCGGTAGAACGCCACCTTGAGAGGCGGGTCGGCAGCCCCCTTGATCCCGATGCCGCCGCTCGACCAGAGGATGGCGGCGGCCGCGATGAGGAGGATGCCGCGCTGGCGGTCTGTCACCGCCCGCGATTGTAAAGCTCGTCCCTTCACGCCACTGTTTGAGAACCTGAAGGCCGCTGATGCCGCCGAGTCGGCGGCGCTCCACCACACGAGTTGGAGAGGCCGCCGAGTGGGCGGCGCTACACCACGCGGTGCAGCGGCGGCTGGCCGGACAGGAACCGGCGCACGTCCGTCGCCGCCGTGCTGGCCATGGCGTTGCGCGCCTCCTCGGTGGCCGACCCGATGTGCGGGACGATGACGACGTTGGGCATCGCCAGCAGCCGCGGGTTCACGCGAGGCTCATCCTCGTAGACGTCGAGTGCGGCGCCGCGGAGATGGCCGGCGTCGAGGGCGTCGCAGAGAGCTTCCTCGTCGACCAGCGCGCCGCGCGAGGTGTTGACGAGAAGGCTGCCGCGTTTCATACGACCGAGTGCGGCTCGGTCGATGATGTGGCGGGTCTCGGCCGTCAGCGGCGTGTGAAGCGAGACGATGTCGCTCGCGCCGAGGAGGTCGGGGAGGGGGATGCCCCTCGATCGGGAGTGGTGGACGACGTTCATCCCGAAGCCGGCCGCGCGCCGCGCCACGGCAGCGCCGATGCGTCCCATCCCGACGATCCCCAGCCTCTTTCCCTGCAGGGCGATCCCGAGCAGCTTCAGCGGGTCCCACTCGCATCGCCCGCTCCCCCGCACCTCCGCATCGCCTTCGACGATGCGGCGGGAGACGGCGAGGATGAGCGCCAGCGTCAGGTCGGCCGTCGCCTCCGTCAGGACCCCGGGAGTATTCGTGACGACGACGCCGAGCTCGCGCGCCGCGTCGAGGTCGATGTTGTTGTAGCCGACCGCGAAGTTCGCGACGATGCGCAGGTTCGGGTTCGCCGCGAGAACCCTTCGCGTGAGGGGGTCGCTGAGCAGCGTGACCGCTCCGTCCGCCTCGCTGAGGATGGTGATCATCTCGTCCTCGCTGCGGGCCTGCTCGGTGGGATGCTCGACGACGTCGAACTGGCCCGCCAGGATCTCGCGGGCCAGAGGGGGGAAAGCGGCGGTGAGAACGACGGTGTGTTTCAAAGGATGAAGGATGAAGGATGAAGGATGAAAACCGCTAATCATCGCGGTTTCGTGAGATCAGCCATCCGATCACGAACAGCGCACCGCCCACGCCGAGGAGGAGCACCTCCGTACGGAGGTCATTCCCGACGGTGCCGAACAGCAGAGCGGCCGGAAGAATCACCATTCCGAGAAGCTGCAGAAAACGTCCGACTCGGACAATCATTCTTCCTGATCCTTCAACCCTCAATGGACCGTGATCGTCTCCACGCGATCGCCGCGCTCGGTCTGATCGACGACGCCGCTCATCCCTGACGTCACCCTCCCGAAGATCGTGTAGCCGCCATTCAGGTGCGGCTGCGGCGAATGCGTGACGAAGAACTGGGAGCCGCCGGTATCGGGTCCGGAGAGCGCCATTCCGACGGCACCGCGCGTGTATTTCTGCAGGTTGATCTCGTCGCGAATGGCGTAACCCGGCCCGCCGCTCTGATCGTTGCGCGGATCGCCGCCCTGGATGACGAAGTTCGGCACGACGCGCATGAAGGTGGTGTTGTCGAAATACTTCGCTGCGGCGAGCTGCGCGAAGTTCCACGCCGTCCGCGGCGCGTCCTGCGGCAGAAGGATCAGTTCGATGACCCCGCGCGTGAGGTGGATGGTGGCCTTGTGCGGCTGCCGGGCCCACGTTGCAATCGCAACGTAGTCCGCCGTCACCGGCAGCGGGGTGTACTGCGGCCTGTTGCGATCGAGCTTCTCCACCAGGAGATCGGAAGCCACGCGGCGCACCACGGGGTCCTGGTCCGAGAGCAGCGAGCGGAGGAACGACTCCCGGGCTGGATGGTCGATCGCTGCCAGTCCGCGGATGGCAGCGAGACGCGCGTCGTTCTCGCGATCGCTTGCGGCGCGGCGCTCGGCGGCGGTGAGTGTCGCCACCCGCGCTTCCTCCGTGATCGCTTTCGACAGCGCGTAGCGCTCGATGGCGCTGCCGCGGATGATCGGGTCTTCGGCAGCGAGCGCGGGCTGAATCAAGTCCATGGCTGCATCGACCGCGTCGTCCGGGATGCTGCCGATCGCGTTCGCCCGCACCATCGGATCGAGGTCGGCGGCGAAGCGGCGGCGCAGCGCCGGCCCGTTCCTGGTGAGGTGGGTGAGCTGCTCGATCACACGCACCTTGGCCCAGGGCGTGAGGTCCGCCGCCAGGAGCGCCGGCTCGGCGTCGCCGAACTGCCGGGTTATGGCGGCCATGGCCAGCTCGCGCTCCCACCGCGAGCCGTTCCCGGCGATGTCCAGGAGGCGCTGTCTGGCCGTGTTGTTCATCGCGGCATAGAAGCCGAGCAGCTCGATGGTGTTGGCCCGCGTGCCGGCGTCCGCATCTTCCGTCATGGCCAGGATCCGGGGAACCGTATCGGTGGACAACACGCTGCGGTCCTTCGCGGCCACGCGCGAGAGGGCCACCGCCGCATTCGTGCGCACCCACGGATGCATGTCGCCCAGCGCGCGCACGAGGGCGCTCGCGGACTCCGGCGCGGCAATGCGTCCGAGCGCCGCGACGACGTAGGCCCGGATCTGAGGATCGTTGTCGGCAAGGAAGAGCTCGAGCCGGTCGCGTGCAGGAGCGTACGCGCGACGTGCCAGCGCGTACGCCGCCTCCATGCGGATCGACGGCGCATTGGTGTCGAGGAGCGAGGCCGCGACCGCGCTCGCCTCGTCCGTGTCGAAGCGGAACAGGAAGCGGATGGCGCGACCGCGCACGCCGTCCGGTCCCGAAGCCGTCAGAGCGATGTAACGCGCCAGCGGCACCTCCGCCGCCAGCTTCGACAGCGCTTCCGCCGCTTCAGCGGCCACGCTGGAGTTCGCGTCGGCTGCCAGCGTGAAGAGGGCATCGATCGCGGACTTGTCACCGATCTCGCCGAGCGCGAACGCCACCGCCGTGCGAACGGCCGGCTCCTCGTCGCCGAGCATGGCGATCAATTCCGTGACACCGGCCTGGCGTTCCCCCGTGTCGCGCTCCCCGTTTCCATTCTCGTCGGCGAATGTGTGCGCTCCGATGCGGCCGAGAGCTGTGGCCATCCGGATGCGATGCAGCGGATTCGCATGCGCCGTCCACTCGGCCGCCACCGCCGCGTCGAACTCCCGGCGATCTTCCAGGCCGAGGATCCGGGCCTCCTCCTCAACCGTCAGACCGTGCGTCTCTTCGTCCGCCGAGGCGTCGGAGCCCGAGCGCATCGTCGTGCACGAGACAGCCGCCAGAGCGAGCAGAACGAGGAACTTACGCATAGCGGCGGATCATAGCGTGACGCCGCCAGGAATGGCGGCGCTCCACGGCGTGACAATGATCACCCCTGCCTGTGCGTACCGGTGCTGTCTCGGATACTCTCCCCGCTGAAACTTCACGTTGCATGAGGGAGAACCTGATCGAGGCGGAGAATCTCGCCCGGCGGTATGGCCGCCGCTGGGCTCTGGCGGACGTGTCCTTCGCGATCCCTGCCGGCTCGGTCGTGATGGTGGCCGGACGAAACGGATCGGGCAAGTCCACCCTCTTCCGCGTGCTCGCCACGGCGATCCGGCCCGACCTCGGCCGCGCCTCGATCGCTGGCTTCGACATCGTTCGTCATCGCGAGGACGTCCGCAGGACCACCGCTCTGCTCAGCCACTACTCGTACCTGTACGAAGCACTCACCGCCCGCGAGAATCTTCAGGTCACCGCCGATCACCTCGGCATCAGGCGCGACGGGATCATGGACCTGCTCGAGCGGGTGACTCTCGGCTCCCGTGCCGACGACCCCGTTGCGACGTTTTCGGCGGGGATGCGCAAGCGGCTCTCGTTTGCGCGCGTCCTGATGCAGGAGCCGCGGATCGTCCTGCTCGATGAGCCGTACGGGCAGCTCGATCCGGCGGGGTTTGCGCTGGTCGATGACGTGGTGCAGGAGCTCAAGTCGCGCGGGGTCACCGTCCTCATGGCCACGCATCAGGTCGAGCGGGTCGCCAAGTTTGCCGACCAGACGATCATGCTCGATGCCGGGCGGGTGGTGTCGCCAGCATGTTGATCGCCGCGCTGCGAAAGGAACTGCTGCTGCAGTGGCGGAGCCGGGCTCAGCTTCTGGCGGTTTTCGTCTTCGGCGCCGCGGCGCTCCTTCTGTTCAGCTTCGCCATCGGCCCGAATACGGAAGCGCTGCGGCAGTTCTCCGCCGGATTCTTATGGCTGGGTCTGCTTCTCTCGTCCACGCTGACGCTCTCGGAGAGCTTCCACGCGGAGATGGAGAATCGCGCTCTGGAGGGCCTGCTTCTGCTCCCGGCCAGCCCGCGGGCGATGTACTACGGGAAGGCGATCGCCAACTGGCTGCAGCTGGCGATCCTCGGGGCGTTCCTCATCCCCGTGATGGTGGTCCTGTACGATGCCGGCACGACGCGGATCTTCTCGCTGCTGGGGGTCATCGCTCTGGGCACGGCCGGGTTATCAGCCCCCGGGACTCTGTATGCGGCCATGACGGCGCAGCTCCGGGCGAAACAGACTCTGCTGCCTCTGCTGTTGTTCCCGTTGATCGTCCCGGCCCTGCTGGCTTCGGTGAAGGCGACGTCGCTCGCGATTCTCGGGGATCCGATGGAGCAGTGGAAGGCGTGGATCGTTCTGCTGCTGGTGTTCGACGCAATTTATTGGTCGCTCTGTGGATTGCTGTACGCTCGCGTGGTCGAGGAGTAGTCATCGATGCCGGAAACCGTCAGATCGCTCTCGCGCACCCCTTTCGTCCTCATCGGGATCGGTGTGGCCCTCTTTCTCTTCGGCTCGTACTGGGGTCTGTTCATCTCGCCGCCGGAGCGGTTCATGGGCGAGGTGCAGCGGATCATGTACGTGCACGTACCGACGGCCTGGAACTGGATGCTGGCCGTTCTTTTCGCCTTCTTCTGCGCCATCGCGTTCCTGTTCAGGGGAGATCTGAAGTGGGACGCGCGGATGGATGCCGGGCTGGAGGTCGGGTCGCTCCTGGCGTTTCTACTCTGCGTGCAGGGATCGATCTGGGCGAAGCCGACGTGGGGGGTGTGGTGGGACTGGGATCCGCGGCTGACCTCGGTTGCAGTTCTCCTCTTCGCCTTCCTGGGGATCATCGCCCTGCGCCGTTTCGTGGATGACCCGACGAAGCGGGCCATCTGGTCCTCCGTGGCGACGGTCATCGCGTCGGTGGACCTGCCGATCGTCTATTTCTCGGTGAAGTGGTGGAACTCCCTTCACCAGCAGCAGTCGACCCCGGAGACCGTCTCGTCGGTGTTCTACATCCCGCTGCGGGTGAATGCGTTCGCAATCTTCTTTCTCATGATCGGGTTCATCATGCTGCGCTCGCGGATCGCCGCGCTGCGCCTTACGAACGAAGTGGCACCGCCGCCGCTGATGGCGGAGCAGGCAGGAGAGATGGCATGACCGGCGTGGTCACTGGTGGCTGGGAGTTCGTCTGGGCAGCGTACGGGATCACCGCGGTGGCCCTGTTCGTTTATGGAGTGACACTTGTCACAAGGCTTCGTGAGGAGGTATCCCGGGGCCTCAGGGAGAGACAAAGACAATGAGCACCGTGAAGAATGACCCCACAGCGACTCAGTCCACGCGGCGCCGCACCCGTCTATTCATGGCCGGCGCATTCCTCATTGCGGCGATCGGCTTCGCGGTGATCGCCGCCAGCGGGATCAACGAGAATCTCGTTTACTACTGGACGCCGAGCGATCTGCGGACCGCGGGCGACAAGGCCTACGGCGCGACGATCCGACTCGGTGGGATGGTCGCTGCGGGATCGATCCGGAACCGGGCCGGGACTTCCGGTCTGGAGTTCGACGTCAAAGACGGCAGCGCCGTGGTGCACGTCAAGTCGGCGGGCGTTCCTCCGCAGATGTTCCGCGAGAACATCGGCGTCGTGGTCGAAGGGACGATGACGCGGGCGGGGCATTTTCAGAGCGATCGCCTGATGGTGTCGCACAGCAATGAATACCAGGCGCCTGCCGCCGGCCACCCCGTCGACAAGAAGGAGCTGAAGAAGCTCATGGAGTCGACGCAGGGCCTCGAGAACTAGGAAGAACAATGCTCGCTACCCTCGGACGGATTCTCATTCTCGGCACGCTGCTCGTCTCGGCAGCCGGCGCGGTCATCGGTTTTGCCGCCGGCCGCACGCGCTCGCCTCAGGGGCTGAAGTGGGCGCAGCGCTGCGCGTACCTCTTTGCGCTCCTGATGGTGCTGGCCACGGGAGTGATGGAGTACGCGCTGCTCACTCACGACTTTTCGGTCGGGTACGTGGCGCAGGTCGGATCGCGCAGCGTGCCTGCCTGGGTCACGATCTCCAGTCTCTGGTCGTCGCTGGAAGGGTCGATTCTCTTCTGGGGCTTCGTCCTGGCCATCTACATCGCCATCGCGACCTTCCTGACGCGGAACGACTACAAGGAGTACATGCCCGACTCGATCGGGGTGTGGCTCACGTCCGCGGCATTCTTCAGCTTCCTGATTGCAGGTCCGGCCAATCCGTTCCTGACCGTCGCGAATCCGCCATTCGACGGGCCGGGGCCGAATCCGCTGTTGCAGAACCACCTTCTCATGATCGTGCATCCGCCGTTTCTCTATCTCGGCTACGTCGGGATGACGATTCCGTTCGGAATGGCGGCCGCGGCGTTGCTTCGGGGGCGGCTCGGACTCGGATTCCTCAAACCGATTCGCGAGGCGCTGCTTCTCCCGTGGGTCTTTCTCACGATCGCCATCATGCTGGGCGGCTGGTGGGCCTACGAGGTCCTGGGGTGGGGTGGCTACTGGGCCTGGGACCCGGTCGAGAACGCGTCGCTCCTGCCGTGGCTCACGGCGACGGCGGCGCTGCACTCGATCATCGTGGTGGAGCGCCGGGGCGTGCTGAAGGGTTGGACGATCACGCTCATTCTGGCCACGAACCTGCTCGTGATCCTGGGGACCTTCATGACCCGGTCGGGCGTGTTCAACTCCGTGCACTCGTTCACGCAGAGCTCGATCGGGCCGACGATCCTCGGGTTTCTCGCCGCCGGGCTGATCTTCTCGATCGCCGCGCTGGCGATGCGCATCGATCTGCTCGAGGCTGAGGGGAGTTTCGAGGCCCCGGTCAGTCGGGAGGGGATGTTCCTCCTCAACAACCTGATGTTCGTTCTGCTGACCTTCACCGTCCTGATCGGGACCATCTTCCCGCTCATCGTGGAAGCCGTGAACGGGAAGCAGATGAGCGTCGGCCGGCCCTACTTCGACAGCATGGTCATCCCGGTGGGAGCGGCGCTGCTGTTCCTGCTCGGCGTGGGGCCGGCGCTTCCGTGGGGACGAGTGACGCGGCAGCAGATGAAGCGCGCTCTCCTTCCGCCGATCGCGGGTGCCATCGTCTTCGCGGTGGCCGGATACACGCTGGGCGTGCGCAGCGTGTGGACGCTGCTGACGCTGGCCTTCGGTGGCTACGCGGCGCAGGTCACGCTGAGTGAGATGTGGCGGCCGCTGGTACAGCGGCTGCGGAGGGGCGACTCGTTCGGGTCGGCCCTCGTCGACGGTCAGCTCGGACGCGGCCGCCGTCGCTTTGCCGGGTACATCGTGCACGCTGGTGCGGTGGTCACGATCATCGCCATCGCCGTCAGCAGCTCGATGCGCACCACGGCGGAGATCGGGCTGCAGCGGGGCGGAAGCGCGACGCTGGCCGGATACACGCTGACCTTTCTGGGCGCGGAAGAGCGCCAGCAGCCGCATCGCATGTCCACGGTGGCGCGGTTCAGCCTCTCGAAGAACGGCGCCGAGAAGGCCGTGCTCGAGCCGGCCATGAATCAGTACATGACGATGCGCGAGCCGATCGGAACGCCCGACGTCTATACCACGGCCGGCGGAGACTTCTATGTTTCGATCATGAACGTCGATCTCGCCTCGCAGACGGTGGGAGTGAGCATCATTCAGAGTCCGCTCGTGGTGTGGATCTGGATCGCCGTGATCCTCATGGGCCTGGGCGGCCTGATGTCGCTGATCCCGATGCGGCGGGCGCGACTCGATGGAGCGCCGGTGTCCTCACCGGCTGGAGCGCCGGTGTCCTCACCGGCGGAAGCCAATTGAACCGGTCAGTCCTCATCGTCGGCGTTGCCATCGCCGTCGCCGTCGTCGGAATCCTTTTCGTCGGTCTGGGCAAGGATCCTCAGGCCATCGAGTCGCCGCTCGTCGGCCGTATCGCCCCCTCGTTCACCCTGCGCGAAGTGGGCACCGGCAACACGGTCAATCTCGAAACCTACCGTGGCAAGCCGGTCGTCCTCAATTTCTGGGCGACGTGGTGCGGCCCATGCTGGGAGGAGCATCCCATCCTCGTCGCGAACGCGCGGAGACTGCAGCCTGACGTGCAGTTCCTCGGCGTCGTGTTTCAGGACACCGAGGACAAGATTCAGCGGTTTCTGCGGGACCGCGGGAGCGCGTACCCGACTGTGATCGACGATGCCGGAAAGACCGCCATCGCGTACGGCGTGGGGGGCGTCCCCGAGACGTTCTTCCTCGACGCCACCGGGAAGATCGGCGCGAAGCACAGCGGTCCGATCTCCTCGGACGTGCTGCAGGCCAACATCCAGAAAGTGATCGGACCATGAAGCGCGTTTTCGTGATTGCGCTGTGTGTGGCGGCAGGCATCAGCCTGCCGGTTTTGTCGCAGGGGACGGCGCCCGATGCAGCACAGTTCGTCGGACAGCCGAAGGGCACTCCCCTGACCGGTGAGGCTCTGGATCAGCGCTCGAACGAGGTGTCGGCGCTGCTGCGCTGTCCCGTCTGTCAGGGCCTGGCGGTCGCGGACTCGCCGGCCGAGATGGCCGTCAACATGAAGGGCCAGGTGCGCGAGCTTCTGGCCCGCGGATACACCGAAGAGCAGATCCTGCAGTACTTCGAGCTGTCATACGGACAATTCGTTCTACTCAAGCCGAAGTTCGAAGGCGTCAACGTCCTGGTCTGGCTCCTGCCGCTGGCTGTGCTCCTGGGTGGCGTTGTCGTGGTGATGATGAAGATCAAGAAACTCTCCGCCGCGCGTACGCCGGCTGCGGAGCCGAAGCCTGATGCGGCCGTCGCGGAAGACCCATACGTTGCGCAGGTGCGTGAGCTGGTTGGTGGAGGTAAGCGATGAATGGTTCGACGGACTGGGTCAGCGCGCTGGCGATTCTCGCCTCGGGACTGATCCTCGGATTGATGTTCATTTACTTCGTGAACCGGCGCCGCGCGGCGGCCGCCGTTTCGAGCGACCTCGACCTCGAGCTCCGCGACATGGAGGCCAGGCGCGATGCTCTCGTCCTGCAGATCCGCGAGCTGGACGACGCTGGATCGAAGCTCGGTCCGGCCGAGGTGGCGGAGGAGCGGACGCGGCTCGAGCTGGAGACCGCGCAGGTGCTGCGCGCGATCGACAGTCACAAGAAGACGTTCCAGAAAGCGAAGAAGACCGGAACTCCCGCGGCGGCGCAGCCCGCCGCAGTCGTCGTGGCGCCGAAAGGCAGCGCCATGGCCGGCTTCGCCTGGGGCGCGGGCTCCGTTCTCGCGCTCGGATTTCTCATCTATCTCGTCATGCAGATTGCGACGCCGCGTGAAGAGGACGGCTCCCTCACCGGCGGTGGCGCCATGGGAAGCCAGCAGGCGGCGGCGCCGCAGCAGCCCGACCCCAGCGTCCAGCGGCTCGAGGCGGCCATCGCGTCGAAGCCGGACGATCTCGAGTCGCGCGTCGAGCTGGCCCGGCTCTATCTCGAGCGCGACAACCTCATGGGCGTGTTCGATCAGACCCAGTACGTCCTCACGAAGACGCCGAACGATCCACGGGCGCTGACCTACCAGGGTCTGGTCCGCCTGGCCATGGGGCAGGGTTCCGAGGCGGTGGGGATGCTGGAGAAGGCGACGAAGATCGACCCGAAGTTCATCGACGGCTGGGTTGCGCTGGCCTGGGTGAAGACTCAGGAAGGCAACGTGGCAGAGGCCGAGAAGGCGATGCAGGCGGCCATCCGCGAGCACCCGCAGGAGAGGCAGCGGCTCGAGGAAGTACTGGCGGCGATGAAGAAGCACGGCACCGTGGATATGCAACAGGCGGCGACCACCCCGGTCGGTGGCGGCAGCGGCGGCGGTCTTCCCGCCGGGCATCCGCCCATCACGCCTGAATCGCCTCGCGTCGGTCCGGTCACAGCGGTAGCGGCCGGGTCTACGGATCCGAACGCGGTGCGTATCACGCTGGACGGAGCGGCGAAGGGTCCCGGTGTGGTCTTCCTCATCGCGCGCCCCGTAGGCGTCGTGGCCGGTCCGCCCGTGGCCGTGAAGCGGGTGATCGTCACGTCGTTCCCGGTCACAGTCGATCTGACGCAGGGCGATTCGATGATGGGCCAACCGCTTCCGGCGAAGATGAGGCTGGAGGCTCGGCTCGACTCCGACGGCGACGCCATGACCAAATCCCCGAGCGACCCCACGGCCGTCGTCGATGCGGTGAGCGCGGGGTCGGCGATCAGGCTGACGCTGAAGTAAGCGCTGCCGGTTACCGCGCCCGCGCGTCTACGTCGCGGATGAAGTCGATCAGGCCGCGGAAGTACGTCTGCTGATCGTCGTACATGGCCATATGGCTCCCGTCTGGACAGTACAGGTACCGCCCGTTCGGAATCTGCTTCGCCATCCACTCCATGTGCTTTGGGTCCATCGTGTCGTGCCCTGCGCCGATGACCAGCGCCGGGACGGTGATCCTCGATAGATCGGCCGTTCGATCCCAATTCACGAGCTTGCCGCTCGCACCGAGCTCGCTCGGCCCCTGCATCGGGATGTACACATCCGGATTCATCCGTTTGAATGAGCGCAACACCGGGTCGGGCCAGTCCGCATACGGAAGCCTCAGCACGTGCTTCTCGTAATGGTTTGGGATGAGAAGCTCCATGTAGCGCGGATCGTCGTATTTCCCTTCCGCCTCGAGCCGTCGCACCTCGGACAGCACGGCCGGATCCAGCCCGGGCATGATCACTCTCCCGGCGTACTCGTTGTACGCGGGGATGCTGGCCATCATGTTGGAGATGATCAGCCCCTTGAGATTCTGCTGATATTTCAGAGCGTACTCGGTCGCCAGCAGCCCGCCCCACGAGTGGCCGAACAGGAAGAAGTCCTCGCGGTCCAGGCCGAGGGCCGTGCGGACCTGCTCGACTTCCTCCACGTAGCGCGCGGTGTCGACGAGATCGGGATCGCCGGGCTGATCGCTGAACGCGGAGCCGAGCTGGTCGTAGTAGTAGTACTCGAATCCGGCGGCGGGGAAGAAGCTGTCGAACGCTTCCAGGTACTCGTGATTGAAGCCGGGACCGCCGTGCAGCAGGAGAACCTTGATGCGCGGGTTGTTGCCGACGCGTTTCGTCCAGACGCGGAACGTCCCTTTCGGGGTCTGGATCGGGATCAGGCGCGCACCGCCGGACAGGACGTCGGTTCGCCCGCTGTCGTCGTGATACGTGGGAATCATGAACGCGATTCTATCGTGCCGGAGCCTGACGGATGGCCCGAGCGATTTTTCCTGCCGCTGCTTGGCGGATCGAGGCGGCCTGAGTCATGCTGCGCGGCACGCATGCGCAAGCTTGGCCACCTCTTCGAGAACAACAGGGAATGGGCCGGACGCATCCGCCAGGATGACCCCGAGTTCTTCCACAACCTGGCCCGGCAGCAGACACCGATCTATCTCTGGATCGGCTGCTCCGACAGTCGCGTTCCGGCCAACCAGATCGTCGGACTGGCCCCCGGTGAGCTGTTCGTGCACCGCAATATCGCCAACCTGGTCGTGCACACGGACCTGAACTGCCTGTCGGTTCTTCAGTTCGCAGTGGACGTGCTGAAGGTTCAGCACATCATCGTCTGCGGGCACTACGGATGCAGCGGCGTCCAGGCCGTCTTCCAGCGCGCCCGCCTCGGCCTGAGCGACAACTGGCTGCGCCATCTCGCTGACGTGCGGCAGAGGCACGAGAAGCGGCTGGAGAGCGCCGGAACGGATGCCGCCGCGTTCGACCGGCTCTGCGAGCTGAACGTCATCGAGCAGGTGGCCAACGTCTGTCAGACCACGATCGCTCTCGATGCCTGGCAGCGCGGCCAGGAGATTGCGGTTCACGGATGGATCTACAGGCTGCAGGATGGACTGCTTCGCGACCTCGATGTCACGGTGGCGAATCCCGCCGAGGCATCCGCGGTCTACGAATCCGCCGTGGTGGCGCTTCCCTGAAAAAACGTATGATGAGCGCTCAAACCACAAGGAGCAGGAATGCCTGATCGCAAGACCAAGGCTGCGAAGCCGAAGAAGCCGGTCCCCGTCGATGACCTGAAACCAGAGCGGGATCCTCGCGGCGGCAGGTTCGCGCCGCAGGAGCCGGCAGGCCCATCGCCGATTCCCATTCCCTATCCGATCGTGAAGTGAAAACAGCGAAAGGGCAGCCTTGGCGGCTGCCCTTTCTGATGTTGCGGCGGATCGTGTGCGGGCTTAGAGGACGAAAACGTTGCTGGCCTGCAGGCCCTTCGGGCCCTTGGTCACTTCGAACTCCACGTTCGCGCCTTCGGCGAGAGAACGGAAGCCCTGGCTCTGAATCGCGCTGAAGTGGACGAAAACGTCTTCACCAGCCTCGGTCGTGATGAAGCCAAATCCCTTGGCGTCGTTGAACCACTTCACTGTGCCGTTAGTCTTCACGGGTGAATCTCCTTTCCGTGCTGCCAGACTGGAGACTCGCTTGCCGCGAAGTTGCTGCTCAGGTGGCAAATCACTGATGTGTCGAAGATTCGAAACGGGAAGTACCCGATTTCAATTCCAGTTGCACCTTTCACTTGCGGAACAGGCGCAACACTTGCCACGATGTCCATAGCCAGGCCGGAGGCCGGCGGAAAGTGACGGAAAGATGTCTTCAAAAGTATTCGTAGGGAACCTCGACTTCAACACCACTCGTGCTGAAGTGCAGGCCCTTTTCGCAGAAGTGGGAGAGATTCGCGATGTGTTCCTGCCTACCGATCGGGAAAGCGGGCGGCCTCGCGGATTCGCGTTCGTCGAGTACGCGTCGGATGAGGACGCGGTCAAAGCGATTGAGCGGTTCAATGGATATGACCTCGGCGGCCGCAAACTTCGCGTGAATGCTGCAGAAGACCGTCCGCGAGGAGGCTCCGGCGGTGGTCCCCGCCCGTCTTACGGCGGTGGTGGCGGCGGCTACGGCGGTGCCGGTGGTGGCTACAGCGGTGGCGGCGGCGGGTATGCCGGCGGTGGTGGTGGCGGCTACGGTGGCGGTGGTGGTGGCGGCTTCGGCGGCGGGGGCGGTGGAGACCGCTTCGGCGCAGGCAAGCCGAAGGGAAGCCGGCGCAACATTCGCGGCAAGAAACGTTCGCTTTGAAACCAGGCCTCGGGCCTCAGGCCTCGGGAGGCCGCCACCCGTCCACGGTTCGTTCTCTCCTGAGGCCCGAGGCCCGAGGCCTCGCAACGCGGTGTACAATTCGCGGTGAAGTAGGAGCCTGGGGGTGGCCGTAGTCACGGCCTGAGATCAGACCCTTCGAACCTGACCCGGTTAGGACCGGCGTAGGAAAGGCAGGCTGGCGTGATTCGCCGGTGAAAATCTCTCCCTGAAGGGCTCCTGGAAAGGGATTTCCATGAGCGCTTTTCTTCTCGTTGCAGCACTTCTCTCGGGCACGGTGGAGGACTCGGCGGGCCGGCCCCTGGCCGGCGCGACGATCGAGGTCGCCAGCGTCCGCAGCGTCCGCTCGTCGACTGACGGACGGTTCAGCCTCGACCTTCCGCCCGGTGAGTACCAGGTGCGCTTCGCCCATCCCGGATTCCGCGGCGAAACGCGCCGCTTGAGGGCAGGGGAGCTGGCCGTCGTCCGGCTGCAGCCGGCGGTCGAGGAAACCATCACGGTATCGGGGATTCGTGCCGATGCCGTCACGCCGGTGACGAAGACCGATATCGACCGTCACTCCATCGAGCGCAACTACCACCAGCAGGATATTCCGCTGCTGATGCGCGACGCGCCGTCGATTCACGCGTACGCGGAGTCGGGGGTGGGCGGATCGGGATATTCGTACATCACGATGCGGGGGATGAGTCCGACGCGCATCAACTTCACTCTGGACGGCGTCCCGCTGGCCGACTCGGAGGACATGGCCACGTACTTCGCCGACTTCCCCGATCTCGCGCACTCACTGCAGAGCATCCAGATCCAGCGCGGCGCCGGGACGTCGACTGTCGGCTCCGCGTCGTTCGCCGGCTCCGTGAACCTGCAGAGCATCGATCTGTCGCAGACCGAGTCGGTACACGCGCGCGTGGCCGGCGGCTCGTTCGGCAACCGGTTCGGCACCGTGGGTTATCAGAGCGGGGATCTCCCGGGCGGATTCGCGCTCTACACGCGCGCTTCGTGGAACGAGTCCGACGGCTTCCGCGACTCCTCCGGAATCCGTCAGCGCAATCTCTTCGTCAGCGCGGCGAAGCAGACCGAGACGAGCCAGATCAAGCTGACGGGGTTCAGCGGGCACGAGTGGCAGCAGCTCTCGTTTTACGCGACGGACGCCGAGACGCTGGAGACGGACCTGCGCGCGAACCCGCTGCAGCCCGAGGAAAAAGACAGCTTCGGCTATGACCTGGCCCAGCTGCAGTACCTCCGCGCCCTCGGCGACGACACGAACATGACGGCATCCGTCTACTACCAGCGCGGCTACGGCTGGTACAGGCTGTTCGACGACGGCTTCGCCCGAACCGGGCTGCGCCAGTACGGCCTCGACGGATTGCTCTTCGGCTCGATGGTGACGTTGGAGAGAAGGGCCGGCCCGTTCACTGCGAACTATGGCCTGCACGTGAACCGGTTCGAGCGCGAGCACACGCGCGACCTGGTGGACGGCGCGCGCGACTATTTCAATTACGGGGTCAAATCCGAGGCCAACGCGTTTGCGAAGGTGAGTTACGACCGGGGGGCGATGCATCTGTACGGCGACGCGCAACTGCGCCATGCCGACTTCAGCTATCACGGCGAGGTCGACATCGAGCCGATCGACTGGACGTTTTTCAACCCCCGCCTCGGTGTGCGCTACGCCCTTTCTCCTCGCGCCAGCGTTTACGCGTCCACCGGTTACTCCACGAGGGAGCCCGCGCGCAACGACATGTTCTTTGGCGAGGACAATGCATCCGTCGCGCACGACCTGAGGGCGGTGAGGCCGGAGCGTGTTCTGAACGTCGAGGCCGGAATCGACATCATGATGTCCCGGCTCGCCCTCGCGGCCAATGTGTACTCGATGGAGTTCCGCAACGAGATCGCGCTGACGGGTGAGCTTTCGGAGATCGGTCTGCCGCTCCGCCGCAACGTGGACAGGAGCTACCGGCGCGGCATCGAGCTCGACGCCACCGCGCAGGCCACGCAGTCCGTGCGCCTGCGGACGACGGCGAACGTGAGCAGGAATCGCATCGCCACCTGGCTGACCTACCGCAACGTCGAGCCGCTCCTCACGCCGCCGGTCCTTCTCAATCAGGCCATCGAATACACCCCGTCGCCTCGTTTCGGCGCCGGCCTGGTGGCGCGTTACGTGGCGGAGTCGTATCTCGACAATGCGAACGACGAGGCGCTGGTCACCCCGTCCTACGTGGTCGTCGACGGCAACGTGTCGATTTCACTCGCGCGGCTGCTGTCCGCGGGTGACCCCCGCCTCTCGGTCCAGGTCAACAACCTCTTCGACAACGACCGGGTCTACGCGAGCGGCTATGCGTTCGACGGCGTCCCGTATTATTTCCCTCAGGCGACGAGGAACTTCGTGGTGATGCTCGACTTCAGGTTGTGACAGCAATCGAGATCGTCGCCGCACTCATCACCCTGCTGAGCATCTGGCTGGCCACGCGGGAGAACGTCTGGTATTTCCCGACCGGCCTGGTCAGCCTCGTGATGTACACATGGATCTTCATCCAGGCCCGCCTTTACGCGGAGGCGGGCCTGCAGGTCGTCTGTATGGGCCTGATGCTCTACGGGTGGTACGAGTGGCTCTTCGGCGGCGAGCGCCACACCGAGCTGGCGGTATCGCGAACGCCGGGATGGGGCTGGCTCGTGGTCCTGATCGGCGGGACGCTGCTGTCACTGGTCACCGCGCTCCTGCAGAAGCGCTACACCGACAATCCTGCACCGTTCATCGACTCGTCGCTGGCGGGATTCAGCATCCTGACCCAGCTGATGACTGCCCGGAAATGGGTCGAGAGCTGGCTGCTCTGGATCGTCATCAACGTCACCTCTGTCTATCTGTACATCACCCGGGAGCTGTTCGTGACGGCCGGGCTCTACTTCGCGCTTCTGGTGCTCGCCGTCATCGGATATCGGACATGGAAACGCTCACTCGCGTTTGCCTGATTGGGCCGGAGTGCACCGGAAAGAGCGATCTGGCGGCAGCCCTGGCCACGCATTACGGCACTGTGGCCTCGAAGGAGTTCGCCCGCCAGTATGCGGAGGGTCGCAGCAGCCTTTTCTACGAAGATGTGGAGGCGATCGCGCGCGGCCAGATGGCGGAGGAGACAGCCGCCGAGCCGGCGGCGCTCCGGTTGATCATCCTCGACACCGATCTCATCAGCACAGTGGTCTACAGCCGGCACTACTACGGCCGCTGTCCCGACTGGGTCGTTGCGGCCGCGCGGGAGCGTCGGGCCGACCTCTATCTTTTGATGGATACCGACGTGCCGTGGCAGCCGGATGCCGCGCGCGACGCCGGCGGCGACGAGCGCGAGGACCTCTTCGACGAGTTCCGCGCCGCGCTCGATGAATTCGAGGCGCGCTGGGAGATCGTCAGCGGGAGCCGTGAGGAGCGGTTGGCCAAAGCCGTCGAGAACATAGATCGTAGATCGTAGGAATCTTCCACGAACCACGATCTACGATCTACGATCTGCTCATGAACTTTCTGCTGAAGAACTTCCTGCGCGGACTCGTGATCGTCGTGCCGATCGTCCTGACCGTCTACCTGGTTTACCAGACGCTCGTCAGCGTGGACCGGCTCCTGAACCTGAGGATACCCGGTCTGGGCATCGCGGTGATCATCGTGGCGGTGATCCTGATCGGCGCGCTGGCGTCGAACTTCATCATCCGGCGGTTCCTGCGGATGACCGAGGTGGTTTTCACGCGTGCGCCGATCGTCCGGCTGATCTACGCGGCGATCAAGGACCTCCTGGAGGCGTTCGTCGGCGACAAGCGGCGGTTCGACCGGCCGGTGGTGGTGCAGCTGACCGACGGCAGCGACGTGCGGGTTCTGGCGTTCGTGACTCGCGACGACCTGTCGCCGCTCCCGCTGGCCGACCACGTCGCGGTGTACGTGCCGTTCTCGTATACCTGGGACGGCTGCCTGCTTCTGGTGCCGCGCTCGCGCGTTCAGCCCATCGACGTGGACAGCGCCAGCATCATGGCCATGGTGGTTTCGGGCGGTGTGTCGCGCGCGTCGTCCGCACGTTGAAGCGTACGGCGCATCACTGAATCCGCGGTCTTGCGTAACTCTCTTTTTTGTAACATGATCGCGCAGCCTCGGCAGCACGCACTGCCATCCCAAATTTCAATTCGGTCGCTGGACGGTAGCACGCCTCGATGGCTCAAATTTTCCACCGAAGTGCCAATACTCTGTCGCGCGTAACGATTTTCGGCGCGATCTTCATCGCCGGTTTCATCCTCTGGGTCATCGGCGGGATCGTGCGGTCGCCGTATTTCACGAACCAGGGAGTGCAGCGCGAGCAGGCCGTCCCCTTCAGCCACCAGCATCACGTCGGCGGACTGGGCATCGACTGCCGCTACTGCCACACGTCGGTGGAGACATCCAGTTTCGCGGGGATCCCGCCGACGTCGACCTGCATGAACTGCCACTCGCAGATCTGGACCAACGCCGCGGTCCTCGAGCCGGTCCGGCAGAGCTTCGCCTCCGGACAGTCACTGCAATGGAACCGCGTCCATCGCGTCCCTGATTTCGTCCACTTCAATCACAGCATTCACGTGGCCAAGGGAATCGGCTGCGCGAGCTGCCATGGCCGCGTCGACAGGATGAACCTCGTCTACCAGGCCACGCCCATGACCATGGAGTGGTGTCTGAGCTGCCACCGCAACCCTGAGAAGTTCGTCCGTCCCCGCGACCAGGTGTTCAACATGGATTACGTGCCGGTCAATCAGAAGCAGCTGGGGCCGCAACTCGTGAAGCAGTACAACATCAGAAAACTGACGAGCTGTTCGACATGTCATTACTAAGGCGCAGGGCTCCATGAGCGACGACAACAAACTCGACTTCCAGCAGTTCCGCGAGCGCGTCGGCGACCTCCGCGGAAAGGAATACTGGCGCAGCCTGGAAGAGCTGTCGCGGAGTGAAGTCTTCGACGAGTTCTTCCAGAGCGAGTTCCCGCAACAGGCGCTGCCGCTGGAGAAGGGCGTCGACCGCCGCGACTTCGTCAAGCTCATGGGCGCGTCCGTGGCCATGGCCGGTCTCACGGCCTGCCGCGCCCCGAACGAGACGATCATCCCCTACGTCAACCAGCCCGAGAACCTCATCCCGGGCAGGCCTCTCTTCTTCGCCAGCGCGATGCCGCTGGGCGGGTACGCGACAGGCGTGCTCGTGGAGAGCCACATGGGCCGGCCCACGAAGATCGAGGGCAACCCCGATCATCCGTCGTCGCTCGGCGCCAGCAACTCGTTCCAGCAGGCTTCGATTCTCGGCCTCTACGACCCGGACCGCTCGCAGGTGGTTCGCCGCGCCGGTGAGATCTCGACGTGGAGCGAGTTCGTCGCCGCGCTGCAGCCGCTGCTGAGCGCCGCGCGGACGAACGGTGCCGGGTTGCGGATCCTCACTCAGACCATCACCTCGCCGTCGCTCGGCGCGCAGATCCAGCAGATGCTCACGCAGTACCCGGGAGCGCGATGGCACCAGTGGGAGCCGGTCAGCGGTGACAACGCCCGCGAGGGCGCCCGCGTGGCATTCGGCGGTTACGCAAACGTCATCTACGACTTCACGAAGGCCAACGTCGTCGTCTCGCTCGGCTCGGACTTCCTCAGCGAGGGGCCGGCGCATCTGCGCTACGCGCGCGATTTCAGCGCGCGGCGCCGCGTGCGGCAGGGCGACGCGCGCCCGATGAACAGGCTCTACGCGATCGAGGCTTCGCCGACGAACACCGGCTCGGTCGCCGACCACCGCTTCCCGGTCAGGCCGTCGGAGATCGAGAGTTGGGCGCGGCAGGTCCTGGCGGCGCTCGGTGGAGCGGCAGCCGTGCCGGCCGCCGATGCGACGCCTGCCACGCCGGTCGCTCCACAAGCCATGGCCCGCGATCTGGCCGCGAACCGAGGCGCCTCCATCGTCATTGCCGGGGAGGATCAGCCGCCGGCCGTGCACGCGCTGGCGCATGCGCTCAACTCCGCGCTCGGCAACATCGGCTCGACGGTGCTCATCACCGATCCCGTGGAAGTGGCCCCGGTCAATCAGCTCGAGTCGATCCGGCAGCTGGTCACCGACATGAACGCCGGCGCCGTCCAGACGCTGGTGATCCTGGGAGGCAACCCGGCGTTCGACGCTCCGGCCGACTTCAACTTCGGCGGGGCGTACCAGAAGGTGCCGTTCCGCGCGCACCTCAGCCTGTATTACGACGAGACGTCGATGCTGTCGCACTGGCACATTCCCGAGACGCACTACCTCGAGACATGGGGCGACGGGCGCGGCCACGACGGCACGGTCTCGATCATCCAGCCCCTCATCGCGCCGCTCTACAACGGCCGCGCCGCCTCGGAAGTCATCGGCGCGCTTGTGGGCGGGCTCGACGCCACGCCGTACCAGGCCGTTCGCAACTACTGGTTCGGTCGCGGCGCGACGGAAGCGACCTGGCGGCAGTGGCTCCACGACGGTCTGATCAATGGCTCCGCGCTGCCGGCTCGTGGAGCGACAGGCGCGCCGCCTGCCGTTTCGACGATGGACACGGTTGGCGCTCCACAGGATGGTCTCGAGCTCATCATCCGCCACGACCCGACGATCTACGACGGCCGATTCGCGAACAACGCCTGGCTGCAGGAGCTCCCCAAGCCGAACACGAAGATCACCTGGGACAACGTCATGCTGATGGGCCCCGGCACGGCGGAGGACCTCGGCTTCGGCGGCAGGGAGCGCGACCCGCTCGTCAACGAGCGCCGCACGCGCATGGCCGAGCTCCAGCACGGCAACGTCAGGATGGAGCTGCCGGTATGGGTTCTTCCCGGACACGCCGAAGGCGCCGTCACGATCTTCTACGGCTACGGACGGCGGCAGGGTGGTGAGGTCGCCACCGTCAAAGGGCCGGGATTCGACACGTATCCATTCCGCCGCTCGACGACGATGCATGGCGGTCCGGGCGCAACCGTGACGATGCGGTCCGGATCGGTCTATCCGATCGCCTGCACGCAGGAGCATCAGTCCATCGATCCGAAGATCGTCGGCGACCGCAACATCGTCCGCGCCGCCACATTCGCCGAGTATCAGACGAATCCCGGTTTCGCCCACCAGGGCCACCACGCGGAGTTCGAGCTCAGCGACGCGTCGATGTATCCGCCCTTCCAGTACACCGGGCACGCCTGGGCGATGGCCATCGACACGACCCTGTGCACCGGCTGCAACGGCTGTGTCGCCGCCTGCGTGGCCGAGAACAACATCTCGGTGGTGGGCAAGGAAGAGGTCGTCCGCGAGCGCGAGATGCACTGGCTGCGCATCGATCGCTATTTCAAGGGGGACCCTGGCAACCCGGAGATCTACCACCAGCCCGTGCCGTGCATGCAGTGTGAGAACGCGCCGTGCGAGCCGGTCTGCCCCGTCGCGGCCACCTCGCACAGCGAAGAGGGTCTCAACGACATGACGTACAACCGCTGCGTCGGCACGCGGTACTGCTCGAACAACTGCCCGTACAAGGTCCGCCGCTTCAACTTCTTCCACTATGCCGACTACGACACGCCCGCGTTGAAGCCGATGCGCAACCCCGACGTCACGGTGCGCACGCGCGGGGTCATGGAGAAGTGCACGTACTGCGTGCAGCGGATCAATCACGCCAGGATCGAGGCCGCCAAGCAGGACCGGCGCGTCCGCGACGGCGAAGTCGTCACCGCCTGCCAGCAGGCGTGTCCGACTCAAGCCATCGTGTTCGGTGACATGAACGATCCGGGCAGCGGGGTCGCCCAGCTCAAGAAAGAGCCGACCAACTACGCGCTGCTCGGCGAGCTGAACACCCGTCCTCGCACGACGTACCTGGCCACGATCAGGAACCCCAATCCGGAGCTCGCGGCCGCGGCGGCAGCCGGAAAGGCCGAGGCGCACTGATGGCCACGCCGAAAGACACCACGCCGGTCCAGGAAATCCGCCCCACCACGCAGGAGCTGCGGATTCCGGAGCGGTTCATTCCCACTCCGACCATCGAGCCGGGCCACAACTTCGCCACGATCACGGACCACATCAGCTCGATCGTTCTGCGCCGCAAGACGCCCGTGGGCTGGTTCATCGGACTGCTCATCGCCATGGGCGGAGTCGGACTCCTGTCGGTCTCGATCAGCTACCTGGTCGGCAAAGGCGTCGGGATCTGGGGCATCAACCATCCGGTCGGATGGGGCATGGACATCATCAACTTCGTGTGGTGGATCGGCATCGGCCACGCCGGCACGCTGATCTCCGCGATTCTCCTGCTCCTGCGGCAGGACTGGCGCACGTCCATCAATCGTTTCGCCGAGGCCATGACGTTGTTCGCGGTGGCGTCGGCGGGGCTGTATCCGGCGCTGCACACCGGCCGTCCCTGGTACGACTACTGGCTGTTCCCGTACCCGAACACGATGGGACTGTGGCCGCAGTTCCGCAGCCCGCTGATGTGGGACGTGTTCGCGGTATCGACGTACGCGACGGTCTCGCTGCTCTTCTGGTACGTGGGGCTCATTCCCGATCTGGCCACGCTGCGCGATCGGGCCAGGAACCTCTGGATCAAGCGCGTGTACGGGATGTTCGCGATGGGATGGCGCGGATCGGCCAGGCACTGGCATCGCTACGAGCACGCCTATCTGCTGCTGGCCGGGCTGTCCACGCCGCTCGTGCTCTCGGTCCACACGATCGTCAGCTTCGACTTCGCGGTCGCACAGATACCGGGCTGGCACGCAACGTTCTTCCCGCCGTATTTCGTCGCCGGCGCGGTCTTCGCGGGATTCGCGATGGTGCTGACGCTGGCCATTCCCGCCAGGAAGTTCTTCCGGCTCGAGGACTTCATCACGATGAAGCACCTCGAGAACATGGGCAAAATCCTTCTGGCCACAGGACTCATCGTGGTGTACGCGTACGCCATGGAGTGGTTCTACGGCTGGTACAGCGGGAACCCGTTCGAGATTTACATGCTGAAGAACCGCTCCACGGGGCCGTACATGAGCATGTACGCGGCGCTGTGGATCTGCAACGGTCTGGCGCCGCAGCTGATGTGGTTCAAGCGCTTCCGCACGAGCACGTTCTGGCTGTTCGTCGTGGCCATGTTCGTCAACGTCGGCATGTGGCTGGAGCGCTTCGTCATCATCCCGGCCAGCCTGCACCGCGACTTCCTGCCGTCCTCGTGGGGCATGTACCACGGCACGTTCTGGGACTGGAGCATGTTCATCGGCTCGATCGGCCTGTTCTTCGCGCTGCTGTTCCTCTTCGTGCGCATCCTGCCGATGATCTCGATCTTCGAGATGCGGACGCTGCTGCCTGAGGCGCAGGCGCATACCGAAGAGGAGGGGGCGCACTGATGGGCGGCATCGGAAAGCCCATTGAGGGTCTCTACGGCGTCATCGGCGAGTTCGGCGATGCGCAGTCACTGCTCGATGCGGCGACGGCGGCGCGCGAGCAGGGTTACCGGGACGTCGACGCGTTCTCTCCGTTCCCGATTCACGGGCTGGCCGAGGCGGTCGGTTTCCGCAAGTCGCACCTCTCCACGATCGTCCTGACCATGGGACTCATCGGCGGCCTCGGCGGATACTTCATGCAGTGGTACGCGAATGTCGTCGCCTATCCCCTCAACATCGGCGGCAAACCTTACAACTCGTGGCCGGCGTGGATTCCGATCACCTTCGAGTGCGCGATCCTGCTGGCCGCGTTTGGCGCCGTCTTCGGCATGCTCGCCCTGAACGGGCTGCCCATGCCGTATCACCCCGTGTTCAACGTGCCGCGCTTCGATCAGGCCTCGCGCGACAAGTTCTTCCTCGTCATCCAGGCCAGGGATCCGAAGTTTCAGCTGGATGAGGTTCGTGACTTCTTCGACAGACTCAATCCGCGGGAGATCGTCGATGTCCCCTGGTAGGACGTGTCATCCTTCGCCGTCTTCGCGGGTCAGGTTGACACTGCTTCTCCTGGCGCTCGTGACGCTGGTTTCCTGCCACCAGAAGATGGCCAACCAGGCGCGTTACGACCCGCTGGAACCGAGCGATTTCTTCCCTGACGGCATGTCCGCGCGCCCGCGTCTCGCTGAAACGGTGGCCCGCGGCGAAGTCGGCGGCGATCCGTATCTGGAGACGGGGAAGGTCAACGGACAGCTCGGTGACGGTTTTCCCTTCGCCGTGACCGCGGCGGTGATGGATCGCGGCCAGGAACGGTTCGACATCTACTGCGCGCAGTGTCATGGCCGCCTCGGCGATGGCAACGGCATGATCCCATCGCGCGGGTTCCGCCGGCCACCTTCGTTTCACACGCTCACGCAGCGCAACGCGAAAGCAGGCCATCTCTTCGACGTGATGACGAACGGATTCGGCTCGATGCCCCCTTACAGAACGATGATTCCGCCTCAGGACCGGTGGGCCATCGCCGCCTACATCCGCGCGCTCCAGCTCAGCCAGGGCGCCACGATGAACGATGTCCCGCCGGCGGAGCGCCAGAATGTCGGAGTGCCGGTGCCCTCACCCGCGCCCGCCGCGCATGGAGGTGGCCATTGACCGTCACTCCGCAGCAGCCGGGCGCCTCGCAGGATGCCACCGGCATCGTCCGCGCCCAGGTCCCCGCTCTGATCCTGGGGATCGTGGGGCTGATCGCATGCGGGATCGGCTGGGTCCTCGACGCGAGGGAGTTCTATCGCGCCTGGCTGCCGAGCTACATCTTCTGGTTCGAGATCGTGGCCGGTTCTCTGGCCGTTCTGATGCTGCAGTACGTGACGGGCGGGGAGTGGGGTGTGATGATCCGCCGTCCCCTCGGCGCGGCAGCGCGCACCATCCCCCTGTTTCTGGTGCTCGGCGTCCCGATCGCCATCGGACTGCCTCACGTCTACAGCTGGGCCGCTCCGGAGGCGGCAGGCGATCATCTGCTGCACGCCAAGCACGCCTACCTGAACGTCCCGTTCTGGATCGGACGGGCGATTTTCTACTTTGCGGTGTGGACGTTCCTGGCGTGGCGGATCCGGGTCCTGTCGCTGCGCTTCTACGAGGACCGCTCGCCGGACACCGAGCTGTCGCGCCGGAAGTGGAGCGCGGCCGGTCTTCTCATCATCGTGCTGACGCTGACATTTGCGTCGATCGACTGGATCATGTCGCTCGAGCCGAAGTGGTACTCGAGCATGTTCGGGATCAGCTTCACGGTGGGATGCGGGCTGTCGGCATTCGCCTACGTGACGTTCCTGCTCACGCAGCTGGCCAGGACGAAGGCGATGGCGGGCATCCTCAGGCCGTCGCACCTGCGCGATCTCGGCAACCTGATGCTGGCGTTCACGATGTTGTGGGCGTACACGGCGTTCTCGCAGTTCCTGCTGATCTGGTACGCCAATCTGAAGGAAGAGGTCCCGTACTACCTGAAACGGCAGCACGGGGTGTGGGGAGTCATGGCCGCGGCGCTGGTGATCTTCCACTTTTTCCTGCCGTTCTTCATGCTGCTCATGCGCGAGATCAAGGACCGGCCGAACACGATCGCGGTCGTCACCGTGATTCTCCTGGCCATGCGATACGTCGAGATCTACTGGCTCATCGCGCCGGCCCATTTCGGCGAGCAGTTCTACTTCTCATGGATGAGTCTGGCCGCGCTGGTGGGGATTGCCGGCGTCTGGTTCTGGTTCTTCGTGCAGCAGCTCAAGGGACAGACGATCGTCCCGATCCACGAGACGTGGGTCGAGGAAGCGATCCGCGAGGGGAGGCTGCAGGTCAATGCCTGAGCACACCCCGTACCGCGGTGAGGAGATCGTGAATCCCGACACGCAGCACGAGTCGTCGGACGTCAACGTCCGCGCGCTGATCTGGTTCTTCTTCATCTTCGTGGTCTTCTCGATCGTCACGCACTTCGTGTTGTGGGGCTTCTACAAGGCTCTGGTCAAATCGGAGACACGGCGCGGCGCTCCGCCCCTCACGGCCATCCAGCGGCCGAGCGACGCCTCGGTCCCGCAGAATCAGCCGCTGCTCCAGCCATTCCCGCAGCCGAACGAGAGCGGTGAGGTGGTTGCGCCGCAGAGGAACACGCCGGTCACCGACCTCGTCGACATGCGCCGCGCCGAAGAGAAGGGGTTGACGACGTATGACTGGGTAGACAAGGACAAAGGTGTCGTCCGCATCCCCATCGACGTCGCCAAGGGTCTGGTCGTGCAGCGGGGATTGCCGGTTCAGGCGCAGGGGGCGACGCCATGAGGATGTGTGGAGCGCCGCCGACTCGGCGGCCGCGTGGAGCCGAAAAGCGCCGCCGGGCCGGCGGCGCTTCACTCGTTCTCGCGCTGTTGTGCGCGTTTCCCCTGCTGGGACAAGTCACCCCGCTCCCGGGCAAGGTGGCCATCGCGCAGAAGCTCGGCACGCGCGTGCCGATGGAGCTGATGTTCCGCAACGACCGTGGCGAAGTCGTCCGGCTCGAGCAGTACTTCCAGAGCGGCCGGCCCGTGCTGCTGAACTTCGTCTACTTCAACTGCCCGATGTTGTGCCCGCTGACGCTGGAAGGGGTGTCCAGCTCCCTCAGCGCGCTGAAATTCAACGTGGGCAAGGAGTTCGACATCCTGACGGTGAGCATCGACCCGCGGGACAAGATCTCGAAGGCGGCCGAGCTGAAGGACAAGTACGTGAAGCACTACGGCCGGCTCGATGCGGCCAGGGGCTGGCATTTCCTGACCGGTCACGAGTCGGCCATCCGCGAGCTGACCGACGCGGTCGGCTTCCAGTTCGCGTACGACGCCAGGCGCGATCAGTTCGCACACGGCTCGGCGCTCCTCATCCTG
The DNA here is from genome assembly GCA_035544675.1 of Thermoanaerobaculia bacterium. Taxonomy (GTDB): domain Bacteria; phylum Acidobacteriota; class Thermoanaerobaculia; order Gp7-AA8; family Gp7-AA8; genus DATKCA01. The sequence goes on from DATKCA010000069.1 coordinate 34,485, forward strand.
ACACCGGAGGGCCGCACGTCGCGCTACCTCTACGGGTTCGAATACAAGCCTCGCGATCTGCGGCTGGCCATCGTGGAGGCGTCGGGCGGAAAGGTCGGGACCGCCACCGACCAGTTTCTGCTGCTCTGCTATCACTACGATCCATCCATCGGCCAGTACAGCCGCGCGGCGATGAATATGGCGCGGGTAGGGGGGGTGACCACCGTCGCCGTCCTGGCGAGTTTCATCGTGGTCATGGTTCGTAAGGATCGCCGCAAGTATCGCGCACAGGACCAGAATGAACCTCGCTGACTTCCCGCTGTTCCCCGATCAGGCGTCGACCGTGGCCGGCTATGTCGACACGCTCTACATCTCGCTGATCATCCTCACGGGAACGGTGTCGCTTCTGGTGTGGGTGGCAATCTTCTATTTCGCGATCAAGTACCGCCGCCGTCCCGACAACGAGCTGGCGGAGGAGATCGAGCCGCCGGCATCGCTGGAGATCGCGTGGACGGTGATCCCGACCATCATCTTCATCGGCATCTTCATCTGGGGTGCGTGGGTATTCTTCAAGATCAACCGCGTCCCGAACAACGCCCTGGAGGTCTACGCCACCGGCCGGCAGTGGATGTGGAAGTTCCAGCACCCCAGCGGCCAGCGCGAGATCAACTCGCTGCACGTTCCGGTGGGGCGGCCGGTGAAGATCACCATGGCGTCGGAAGACGTGATCCACAGCCTGTGGTTCCCCGATTTCAGGGTGAAGGCGGACGTCATCCCCAACCGCTACCGGACCATGTGGTTCCAGGCGACGAAGACCGGCCAGTTCCACATCTTCTGCGCGGAGTACTGCGGCACGCAGCATTCCGGCATGATCGGAACGGTCACGGTCATGGAGCCGACCGAATATCAGCGCTGGCTGGCCGGAGGGTCGGAGGGATCGATGGCCTCGCAGGGCGAGCAGCTGTTCCAGAAGTACGCGTGCAACACCTGCCATACCAGCGAAGCGACCGCACGCGGGCCTGTCCTTGCCGGCGTCTTCGGCAAACAGGTGCTGCTGGCTGACCGGCGCACCGTCCTGGCCGACGAGAACTACATCCGCGAGTCGATCCTCAACCCGCAGGCGAAGATCGTGGCGGGCTTCCAGCCCATCATGCCGGCATTCCAGGGTCAGGTGAGCGAGGAGGACCTGCTCAAGCTGCTCGCGTACATCCGCTCGCTGGAGTCGCCAAAGCCGCCGGCGGCCGCCGTAGAGTCGCCTGCCTCGATGATGCAATCGCGCGGAGCGCCCGCCGCCCCGCCGCAAGGAACGAACCCATGACGACCTCGACATTGCATGACGTGCGCTTCCTCGAACCGGAGAAGACGCGCCATTACCTGAACAACGACTACGGCATCTTCTCCTGGCTGCTGACGCGGGATCACAAGCGGATCGGAATCCTCTACCTGATCTCGGTCACGACCATGTTCTTCGTCGGCGGGATCTTCGCGTTCCTGATGCGTCTGGAGCTGCTGACGCCGCGCGGTGATCTCTTCACGTCCGACACCTACAACAAGCTCTTCACGCTTCACGGCGTGGTGATGGTCTTCTTCTTCCTGATTCCCGCCATCCCGGCCACGCTCGGCAACTTCATCCTGCCGATCATGCTGGGGGCGAAGGACCTGGCGTTTCCGCGGCTCAACCTGCTGAGCTGGTATCTCTACACGACCGGCGCGCTTTTCGGGGTGTACGTGATCGTGGCCGGCGGTATCGACACCGGCTGGACGTTCTACACGCCCTATTCGACGCAGTACTCGAACACTCACGTCATCGCCGCCACGATGGGCGCGTTCATCACGGGCTTTTCGTCGATCCTGACGGGGCTGAACTTCATCGTCACCACGCACCGGATGCGCGCGCCGGGGCTGACCTGGTTCCGCCTGCCGCTCTTCGTGTGGTCGACCTATGCGACGAGCGTCATCATCATGCTGGCCACGCCCGTGCTGGCCATCACGCTCGTGCTGCTCATGATCGAGCGCGGGCTCGGGGTCGGCATCTTCGATCCTGCGCTCGGCGGCGATCCGGTTCTCTACCAGCATCTCTTCTGGTTCTACTCGCACCCGGCCGTCTACATCATGATCCTGCCAGCCATGGCCGTCATCAGCGAGTGCGTGGCCGCGTTCACCCGCAAGAAGATCTTCGGCTACAAGTTCGTGGCCTTCGCCTCGCTGGCCATCGCGTTCCTCGGCTTCCTGGTCTGGGCACACCACCTGTTCGTTTCGGGGATCTCGGTCTATTCGGCCATGGTGTTCTCGTTCCTGAGCATGCTGGTGGCCGTTCCCTCGGCCATCAAGGTGTTCAACTGGACGGCCACCATGTACCGCGCGTCCGTGTCGTGGCAGACGCCGATGCTGTACGTGATGGGCTTCATCGGCCTCTTCACCATCGGGGGCGTCACCGGCCTTTTTCTCGGCGCGCTGGGCATCGACGTCCACGTGCACGACAGCTACTTCGTCGTCGCGCACTTCCACTACATCATGGTGGGCGGAACGGTCATGGGTTACCTGGCCGGCATTCACTACTGGTGGCCGAAGATCACCGGACGCATGTATCCCGAATGGTGGGCCCGTTTGTCGGCGCTGCTGGTGTTCGTCGGCTTCAATCTGACGTTCTTCCCGCAGTTCGTGGTGGGCTACGTCGGGATGCCCCGCCGCTATCACGCCTACGCGCCCGAGTTCCAGGTGTTGAACGTCCTGTCGACGGCGGGCGCGACGATCCTCGCCGCCGGATATGTGCTGCCGATCATCTATCTGGCGTGGTCGGTGTTCTACGGCCGGAAGGCCGGGCCGAACCCGTGGGGCGCCGTCGGTCTGGAGTGGGCGACGACGTCCCCTCCGCCGCTGGAGAACTTCCACGTCACACCGGTCGTGACGTGGGAAGCGTACGACTATCCGGCGTTCCTCAAGTCGGTGCGGGAGACGCAGAATGTCTGAAGTCGTCCGGGAGGGGCACGCCCACCGGCCTCACCATCCGTTCCTCCAGCATCACTTCGAGGACATGGGCCAGCAGCACGAGGCCAGCACCCTGGGGATGTGGGTCTTCGTGGCGCAGGAGATCCTCTTCTTCGGCGGCATGTTCATGGCCTACGCGATCTACCGCGGGATGTATCCCGACGCCTGGGCGGCCGGGGCCTCGCATCAGGACTGGAAGGTTGGCGCGTTCAATACCGCGGTGCTCATCGGCAGCTCGCTGACGATGGCGCTGGCGGTGTGGGGGGCGCAGACGGGCCGCCGGATGGTCACCGTCTGGATGCTCGTCCTGACCCTGATCCTCGGATCCGTCTTTCTCGGCGTGAAGGCCTACGAGTATTCGGTCCACGCCCACGAGGGCCTTTTTCCGGGCGCCAGCTTCACCTACGTCGACCCCAATCCGGCGCTGACGCCGGGGGTCCAGCTCTTCATGGTGTTCTACTTCGGACTGACAGGGCTCCACGCGCTGCACATGGTCATCGGTGCGGGCCTGCTCATCTGGTTCATCTGGCGCGCGTGGGCCGGGCACTTCGGGCCGGAGTATTACGCGCCGGTCGAGATCATGGGGTTGTACTGGCACTTCGTCGACATCGTCTGGATTTTCCTGTTCCCGCTCCTGTATCTGATCTGAGGACGCATGAACGAGCACGCCCACAGCACAAAGGCACCGACGCATCACGTCTCATCGCTGGCGATGTATTTCGGCGTTTTCCTCGCGCTGATGGTCCTGACCGCGGTCACCGTATGGGTCTCGCGCATCGACCTCGGCGCGATGAACGTACCGGTGGCCCTGGCCGTTGCCATCGTCAAGGCGGCGCTGGTCATCCTCTTCTTCATGCACGTGCTGCATTCGACCCGCCTCACGTGGGTCGTGGTCATCAGCGCGTTCCTGTGGCTGGGCGTGCTGTTCGTGCTGACGTTCAGCGACTACATGACGCGGCACTGGCTGCTGTACTGACGCTGCAGCCGCGGGTGAACCGATGAATCGTCCGCCCAGACTCTCGTCCGTCATCGGAATGTGGCTGATCTTCCTTCCCGCCGTGGTGGCGTTTCCGCTCTTCGTCATCCGAAAGGGCGGGGTGCACCCCCTCGTCCTCGCCGCCATCCTCCTGGTCTTCGGTCTCTACGCGGCCGTGCCCGTGTCGGTGACGAAGCGATATCTCGCTTCGCGCCGGCCGCCCGGGGACGACAGAGACTAGAGGTGCGGAATCGGCGCGATCGGCTGCGCCGACAGCCGCTGGAACCGCAGGAAGAGCAGAACCGCAACGACGCTCAGGCCGGCGCAGAGGCCCCACCAGAGCCCGACGATGCCCATGCGGTAGGTGAACCCAAGGATGAGTGCGACCGGAGCGCCGACGGCCCAGTGACCGATGACGTTCGCCACGAACGAGTAGCGGGTGTCGCCGGCCCCTCGCAGCACGCCGGAGCCGACGGCCTGGATACCGTCCGACAACTGGAACACCGCCGCCACGAGAAAGAGCGGCAATGCGGCTGCGATGACCTCCGGCTTGTTCGTGATCAGACGGGCCAGCGGTCCCGGCACGACCGCGAAAAGGATCGCCGCGATCGCCATGACCGCCGCACCGCCGATGAACGCGGCGTGGCCCGCGGTACGGGTTCCTGCCATGGTGCCGCCCCCGATCGTGAGGCCTACCCGCGTGGACCCGGCCGCCGCCACCCCAAGCGAGAAAGTGTAGGTGAACGACGCCAGACCGATGACGAGCTGGTGCGCCGCGAGATCGAGTGTTCCCAGCCGTGCGGCGAGAACGCCGACCAGAGCGAAGATGCCGATCTCGGCGCCGAGCTGCAGTGAGACCGGCCAGCCCACGCGAAAGGCGCGGACGATGTCGCGTCCATTCCACCGCCGGACGTCGAAGGATGAGATATCGCGCTCCCGGGCCGCGAAGGCCACGATGGCGAGCTGGATCAGCGAGCCGAGAACGGTCACCACGGCGGCTCCTGATGCGCCGAGGGAGGGGATCTGGCGCAGGGGGCCGGTCCATGATGGGAGGATTCCCCCGCCGAACACGAGAACGATGTCTCCCACCAAGTTGAACACGTTGCAGACGACCATCGCCACGAGCATTGGGCGAGTCAGCCCCCGTGCCTGCAGGTAGCCGCGCACGACCATGAACGCGAGGAACGGGGCCAGGCCGGCTGTCCGGATGAGCAGGTAGGACCTGGCCGGCTCGATCAGCTCCTCCTGTACGCCTGCCAGCGGCATCAGCAGCGCGGCCAGCAGCAGTGGAACGGTCAGAACGGCGGTGACGATCAGAGCCAGCCACACGCCCTGCCAGAGGACTCGATGTGCGCGGACGCGGTCACCGGCGCCCAGCGCCTGCGAGATCAGCGGATCGATCCCCAGCACCGCCCCCATCCCCATGACGGAGACGGAGAAGAAGAATGCGTTGGCCAGACCGGCGGCCGCGAGATCGCGTGCGCTGAAGCGGCCAAGCACGGCGATGTCCACCACCGTCATGAGCTGAGTGCCGGCCTGGGCCGCCGCCACAGGCAGGGCCAGCCGGAACAACGCGCGGAGCTCGGTTCGCAGCATGGACGGCGGATTCTACTTCCTGTAGGCTACGCGGCCGCGATGCGTTACCTCGTCACCGGCGGTGCCGGTTTCATCGGATCGAACTTCATCCGCTACATCTTCAGAAAGTACGGTCACGACGCACAGGTCGTCAACCTCGACAAGCTGACGTACGCCGGCATCCGTGAGAACCTCGCCGAGTTCGAGGGGAAGAAGAACTACCGGTTCGTGCACGGCGACATCGCCAGACCGGCGGATGTGGTCGAGGCGTACAAAGGGATCGATGGCGGCGGCGTGGACGTGGTCGTGAACTTCGCCGCGGAGACTCACGTCGACCGCTCGCTGATGGAGGCGGGCACGTTCATCGAGACGGACGTCCACGGTGTGCTGGTGCTGCTCGAGGAAGCCCGGAAGCATGCGCCGCGCCTGAAGCGTTTCGTGCAGATCTCGACCGACGAAGTCTACGGCTCGATCGAGACCGGATCCTTCCGCGAGACCGATCCTCTGAATCCCCGCAATCCGTACTCTGCCTCCAAAGCGGGCGGCGATCGCATGGCCTACGCGTACGCGCAGACCTACGGGCTGCCCGTCATCGTCACGCGCGCGTCGAACAACTTCGGCCCCTGGCAGTACCCGGAGAAGCTCATCCCGCTCTTCGTCACGAACGCGATCGACGATCTTCCGCTGCCGCTCTACGGTGACGGCCGCAACGTCCGTGACTGGCTCTTCGTCGACGACCACTGCGGCGCGATCGACTTCCTCATCGAGCGAGGCGAGAACAACGAGACCTACAACATCGGCGGCGGCAACGAGCGCGAGAACCGCGACATCACTCTGCGGATCCTCGAGATCCTCGGCAAGCCGGAGTCGCTCATCCGGCGCGTCGCCGACCGGCAGGGACACGACCGGCGCTACTCGCTCGACAGCTCCAGGCTGGAGCGCCTCGGATTCCGGTGCGACACCCCCTTCGACGCCGCCCTGGAGCGCACCGTGCGCTGGTACGCCGGCAACGAGCCCTGGTGGCGTGCCATCAAGGAGCGCTCCGCGGAGTTCAAGGCCTACTACGAGAAGCAGTACGGCTCGGCCACCTGATACGTTTCACGCGCCGCTCACACCCCCGTGACGGCGTTCGGCTGCTCCCGCCGCTAGTCTTTCGGTTCGTGGACGCACTGACTGTCAAGAAGAACGGGATGAAGGTCTGCACGGCCGATGTCGGGCCGAAAGGCACGGTTACCATCTTTGTACGGTGGAGTACGAGCGGCGGGAAGAGCGAATACACCGTCAGCGTCATGGGCCTCGACGCCGCGCAGCAGCGCTTCCTGAACTGGGAGGTGCCGGTCGTGGCGGGTGGCGACGAGATCGCCGTCAGGCTCGGGCAGGCTTCCCCGCCTCCGGAGCCTCGACGATGGGGCTGGGACTCGCTCCGCAAGGCCGTCTTCGCCCTCCTCGGCGGCGCATAATGGCTTGATGCGCGGCCGCGGCGCTGGACGAGCTACGCGAGCGGTGTCTGGCCTTTCCTGATGTAGAGGAAACGAGCTCATTCGGCCACCCCAACTTCAAGACCGGCAAAAAGACATTCGTCGCATTCGAAGTGGTGAAGGGACGGCCGTCGATCGCAGTGCGCGCCGCCGCCTACGGAGTGGCCACGCGGAAGGCCCGCAGGAGGTAGCGGGAACCAGCAACGGATCGGCGACTTCGGTGCGATACGATCCCACCCATGCGAAGACTCACATCCCTCCTGATCCTGCTGGTGGCCGTCGACGCGGCGGCCGAATCGACGCTCCGTTACCCGGAGACCAGAAAGGTCGATCAGACCGACACGTACGCCGGCGGCGTCGTCGTCGCCGATCCGTATCGGTGGCTCGAGGACGACGTTCGCGAAACCGCCGGCGTCCGTGCCTGGGTCGAAGCGCAGAACCAGGTCACGTTCGGATATCTCCGGTCGCTTCCCCATCGGCAGGCCATCAGAAAGCGGCTCACGGAGATCTGGGACCACGAGAAGTACACGATTCCCCAAAAGGAGGGCGGCCGGTACTTCTTTCGGAAGAACGACGGGCTGCAGAACCAGTACGTGCTCTACGTCACGTCGTCGTTCTCGGAGAGCCCGCGCGTGCTGCTCGACCCGAATGCCTGGTCGAAGGACGGCACCATGGCCCTCGGCACCTATAGTCCGAGCCGCGACGGACGCCATCTGGCCTACAGCGTCTCGGAAGCCGGTTCTGACTGGAGCGTGTGGCGCGTGGTCGAGATCGAGAGCGGAAAGACGCTGCCCGACGAGTTGAAATGGGTCAAGTTCAGCGGCGCGCAGTGGACCAGCGACAGCAAGGGATTCTTCTATGCCCGCTTTCCCGAGCCGCCGCCCGGCGCCCAGTACCAGACCGTCAATCGGAACCAGAAGCTCTACTACCACCGTCTCAACACCCCGCAGTCCGACGACGTGCTCGTGTACTACGACGCCGCACACCCGGAGCAGAGGTACTCCCCGAAGGTCACCCAGGACGGCAGGTACCTGCTCATCACCACGTCCGTCACCACGGACCGGCGCTATCGCATCCTCCTCAAGGACCTGACCGAGCCTTACGGCATGCCGGTAGCGCTGGTGGGGGAGTTCGACAACGAATACACCTTCGTCGGGAACGACGGCCCGCTCTTCTATTTCAAGACAGATGTCGACGCGCCGCGACGGCGCCTGGTGGCGATCGACATCCGTAGCCCGCAGCGCACCAATTGGAGAGTGATCATTCCGGAGGGCCCGGACCTGCTCGACGACGTCTCCTACGTCGGCGGCCGGTTCATCGCTGAGTATCTGAAGGATGCGCGCGCGCAGGCCAGAGTCTTCTCGCGGGAGGGGCGGCCGGTTCGCGACGTGGAGTTTTCCACGATAGGCTCGGCCGGCGGGTTCGAAGGGAAGGCGGACGACAACGAGACCTTCTATGCCTTCCAGAGCGTCACCGTCCCTCCCGGCATCTACCGCTACGACGTTGCCACGGGGGAGACGAAGCTGCTCTTCCGTCCGAGCATCTCCTTCGATCCGGCCGCGTATGAGGTCAGGCAGATCTTCTACCGATCGAAGGACGGCACGCAGGTGCCGATGTTCATCGCCCACAGGAAGGGGGTTCGTCTCAACGGAGACAATCCAACGCTGCTCTACGGCTACGGCGGGTTCAACATCTCTCAGAAGCCGGTGTTCTCGATCTCGCGGCTGGTCTGGATGGACATGGGCGGGGTACTGGCCATCGCCAACCTTCGCGGCGGCGGCGAGTACGGCGAGCAGTGGCACAAGGCCGGGACGAAGCTGCAAAAGCAGAACGTTTTCGACGACTTCATCGCCGCGGCGGAGTGGCTGATCGCCAGCCGCTACACGCGGCCGCGGCGGCTCGCCATCCAGGGGGGGAGCAACGGCGGTCTGCTCGTCGGCGCGGCCATGACGCAGCGGCCCGAGCTGTTCGGCGCGTCGCTCCCCGCTAACGGCGTCATGGACATGCTCCGCTTCCATCGTTTTACCGCCGGTAGGGCCTGGGTGGGGGACTACGGCTCGGCCGACGACCCGGAGGAGTTCAGGGCCCTCTACGCCTACTCGCCGTATCACAACCTGCGCAAGGGGACTTCCTATCCGGCCACACTCGTCACGACGGCGGACTACGACGACCGCGTCGTGCCGGGGCACAGCTTCAAGTTCGCCGCGGCCCTGCAGGACAGGCACGCCGGCCCGGCGCCCGTCCTGATCCGGATCGAGACGCGGGCCGGCCATGGCGCCGGAAAACCGACCAGCAAGCAGATCGAGGAGATCGCCGACCGGTGGGCGTTCCTGGCCGCGAACCTGGGGTTGAAGCTGCCGCGGGGGTTCGGGCGCTAGCCGAGAAGGCGCGGCGGGAAGAAGGGGAGGGTTACCGGTTGCCGGCTACCGGTTCCCGTTGCCGACACACTGCCGGATTTCGCCGATCAGCTTCTGCATGTCGAACGGCTTGGCGTGAATCCGGAACACGGGCATCTGGAACCGCTTCAGCACCTCCGGTTGCGGGACAGCGGAGGCCACGATCGTGCAGGCGAGCCTGTCGGGATGGTGCTCCTTCAGGTGGCCGAGGACACCGTAGCCGTCCACGCGAGGCATCATGAGATCGAGGAGGATGACGTCGTAGTGCTGGCGATCGATGCGCTCGATCGCCTCCACGCCGTCGCTCGCGGTATCGACCTCGACGCCCTGGCGCGAAACCACGTTGGCCAGCATCGTCCTGATTGGCTCGTCGTCGTCGACGACCAATGCCCTCTTGGTCTGCCCCATCGCCGGGCAGGGTCTCAGCAAGAAACCGGCCGGACTCAGGCGAGAGAGGCGATCAGGACGAAGGGGGCGACGATGAGTCCCACGATCACAGCCAGCGGGATGAGCAGAACCAGGGAGATGACGACCGCAGCCGTCACGAAGACGACCTTGGCGGCCACCAGAATGACGGCGAACGGCAGCAGGATCAGCTTGAACGGCAGCAGGACCAGGTGAAAGACGAATTTGACGACCGCGGCGACGAATACCAGCGCGCCAAGGCACACCGCGCCGGCAACTCCGATCACCATCAGCGCCAGGAGCAGTTCCATCGGTTTGTCCTCCTCTCTGATGAATACGCGAGGGATCAGCGCGGGTTTCGGCCCGGCTCCCCCCGCCCCGGGTCAGACTTGCGCACTACACCAGCTAGCTGACCAGCTCGAAGTACTTCGCGAACGCGACCATGCCGCCCGAGGCCTGCTGCCAGTCGAAGTTCTCGTTGGGCGCGTGGTACCCGTGCTCCGGCAGTGACAGCCCGAGGAACATGACGGGGCACTTGAGGATCTTCTCCATGGAGTTGACCGCGCCGATCGAGCCGCCTTCCCGGACGAACACCGGCTCGCGGCCGAACGCGAATTTCATGGCCGCCTTGACGGCATCGGCGAGCGGTCCGGTGGTCGGGGCCAGATACGGAGCCATCGAGTTCTCGATGGTGACCTTCACGTCGGGGTTCCGCTGTTTCACGAACGCCTTGACGAGAGCGACGATCTTCCTGGGGTTCTGGTTCGGCACGAGGCGGCAGGAGATCTTCGCTTCCCCGCGCGGCGGGATGATCGTCTTGATCCCGGGACCGGTGTAGCCACCGACGAGGCCGTGCACCTCGAACGTGGGCATGGCCCAGATCCGCTTCATCACCTCCATGGCGTCGTCGGTGCGGATCGACTTGAAGAGGTGGTCTTTCTTGAATTGCTTCACGGTGAAGCCGGAGTTGCGGAAGTCGTTGAGCTCCTGCTTCGTCGGGGGGGTGATGTCGTCGTAGAAGCCTTTGATCTTCACTCTGCCCGTGCCGGCGTCATACATCTCCGCCACGAGCTTGATCAGTTCGCCGATGGGGTTGCGCGCGGCGCCGCCGGTGACCCCGGAGTGCTGGTCGGTCTGGCCCACCTCGAGCGACAGCGTGAAACCCTGCATACCGCGCAGCCCGGCCGGGGCGGCGGGCCGGCTGCGGGAGACCCAGATCGTGTCGGAGACAATGACATGGTCTGTGGCCAGCTCGCCGGCGTGCTCCTTGATCGCTCCTTCGAAACTCGGCGATCCGATCTCCTCCTCGAGCTCCCACAGCACGTCGAGATTCACCGGGACGCCGGCCTCGCGGGCGGCCTTCATGCCCCACAGCGCGGAAAGACCGGGCCCCTTGTCGTCGGTGGTGCCGCGGCCGAAGTAGCGGCCGTTTCTCTTCGTGAATGTGAAAGGGTCCGTGTCCCACGGCTCGGTCTCGCGGGAGGCCGGCTGCACGTCCATGTGGTTGTACAGCGTCACCGTCGTGCCGCCCGGACCGGAGCGGAACTTGCCGTGCACGATCGGGTTGCCGGGCGTATTGATGAGGCGCGCCTCCCCACCGAACTCACGGATCGTCTGTGCCGCCGCGTCCGCGCACCGCCTGATGTCGTTCTTGTGCGCAGGGTCGGCGGAGACGGACGGGATCTCGACCAGTTGCTGGAGCTTCGACTCGAATGCACTGCGCTCGCGATCGGCGAACGCCAGCAGGGACTTCTTATCCATCTTCAATTCCGTTCACTCCTTCACGCGCCGGTGGGACACCGGCGCTCCAACATTAATATCCGATCGGGACGCCGCCCAGCCGCGGATCTGACGCCCCCATGCGTGTGCCGGTTTCGGGATCGACCATGATTCCCTGGGCGTCGCCGAGGTTTCCCGGCTTCTCGCGGAATCGGTGGCCCATTCTCTCCAGGGCCGTCCGGGTGTCACCCTGCAGGTCGAACTCTTCCCAGTAGATCTCGTCGGGCAGCCACTGGTGATGAAACCGCGCCGAGTCGATGGCCTGCTGAATATCCATCTTGAAGTCGACCACGTTGAGGATGACCTGCATGACGGTGTTGATGATGGTTGGTCCGCCCGGGCTGCCGATCGCCAGCAGCACTTTGCCGTCGCGGAGGACGATGGTCGGCGTCATCGACGACAGCGGACGCTTGCGCGGCTCAATGGCGTTGGCCTCGCCCTGGATCAGCTGATAGTCGTTCGGCACTCCCGGTTTCGACGTGAAGTCATCCATCTCGTTGTTGAGCAGGACACCCGTGCCGCGGGCGGTCACACCCGACCCGTAGCCGTCGTTGAGAGTGTAGGTGTTGGACACGACGTTACCGGCGGCATCGATCACGGTGAAGTGTGTCGTCTCGGCGGACTCGTACGGGGCCGGGTCGCCGGCCGCCACTTCCCGGCTGTCGGAGGCTTTCGCCGGATCGATCCCTTTTCGACGCTCCATCGCATAGTCTCGCGAGATCAGCGCTTCCACCGGCACCTTCACGAAGTCGCGGTCGCCGAGATGCTCGGCGCGATCGGCGAACGCGCGACGCATCACCTCTACGACGGTGTGCACGTACTTCGACGAGTGCCATCCCATCGCCGTCAGGTCATAAGGCTCCAGCATGTTGAGCATCTCGACGAGCGCCACTCCGCCCGACGACGGCGGCGGCATGGTGACGATCTCGTGGCCGCGGTAGGTGCCGCGCAGCGGCGCGCGGACGGTCGGCTCGTACTGCTGGAGGTCTGCCAGCGTGATGATGCCGCGGCCTCGCATGTCGTTGGCGATCATGCGCGCCGTCTCGCCTTCGTAGAAATCGCGCGGATTGGTCTTGATCCGGGCCAGCACGGCCCCGAGCTGGGGCTGGATGAAGCGCTCGCCCACCTCGTAGAACCTGCCGTCGCGCTGAAAGATGCGCCGGCTCTCGCTGAACGGGGCGAGCTTCTCCGTCGTCGAGCGCGAGCGAAGGCTTCGCGCGAGATGAAACGTCACTTCGAAGCCGTCCGTGGCCAGGGAACGGGCCGGCTCGACCAGCTCCGCCCAGCTGAGCTTGCCGTGGCGCTGGTGGGCCAGCGCGAGCCCCGCCACCGTGCCGGGAACGGCCACCGCCTTGTAGCCCTGCGTCGACAGTCCTTTCACCACGTTGCCGGCGGCGTCGAGGTACATCGTGCGCGTTGCCGCCAGCGGCGCGCGCTCTCGATAGTCGATTGCCTCGGCCGTGCCATCGGCTTTCCGGATCAGCATGAAGCCACCCCCGCCCAGGTTCCCCGCCGACGGCCAGGTGACGGCCAGGGCCAGGCCGACGGCGACCGCTGCGTCGACGGCGTTGCCCCCGCGCTTCATCACGTCCGCACCCACTCGCGACGCGATCTCGCTCGTCGATGCCACCATCGCGCTCTTCGCGCGGACCGGCTCGCGCGAGGCGGCGTGAAGGGTGGCGGTGGCGAAGAGCAGGACTGCGGCGAGTGCGCGCTTCATGACGCCGGGAAGTCTACTCGCGGCAACCGGAACCGGGAACGGGAAACCGGGCAACCGGTAACCGGAAACCGGCAACCGGTAACCGGCAACCGGAAACCGGAAACCGGAAACCGGAAACCGGTAACCGGAATGGAGCGCCGGTGTCCTCACCGGCGCCCCCGTGTGCCGCCGATCAGGACACTCGCGCCGGCGTCCTGAATAGGGACCCGGAACCGGAAACCGAGCGCCAGTTCGTCGCTGACCGACCGAACACGCTGTGGGTTGCCGACATCACGTACATCCCGACGTGGACGGACTTCTTTACCTGGCC